>DATJTQ010000276.1:0-3295 GCA_035503355.1 Solirubrobacteraceae bacterium | reverse complement strand
TCGCGCCGGGCTACGAGATCTTCTGCACCGCCAAGCCCGATTGCGTCGGCGCCGGTCACGAGAACCCGTGGAGCCAGGTGGGCGGCACGAGTGCGGCGGCTCCGCTGGTGGCCGGTGGCCTGGCCCTCGTCGACCAGTCGCTGCGGATGAACCATCGCCAGGACCTCGGCCTGGCCAACCCGCTGCTCTACGGGATCGACCACTCTCCGCAGGCGCCGAGCGTCATCTCCGACATCGTCGCCAACGACAACGATCTCGGCCCGAGCCTCAACGGCCGCTCGTCCGGGTGCTGCACCGCGGGGCCCGGCTATGACGAGGCCTCCGGGCTGGGCAGCCTCAACCTGGCCGGCCTGGCCCTGGTGGCGGGCGCGACGACGCCCAAGATCGTCAACGTCGCCGTCTCACTGCCCACCCAGCGCCACCCGGTGGCGGCCAAGCGCCTCCTGGCCACGGTGAGCTGCAGCGGGCGCTGCCTGATGGGCGCGTACGCACGGATCCGGATCGGAAGCAAGACCACGACCCGCAACTCCAACCTCTTCCTGCTCAAGAAGGCGGGACGCCGGACCGTCACGATCGGGCTGGACAAGAAGACGGTCGCCACCCTGCGCGGCGCGCTGGCCAAGCATCGCAAGGTCACCGCCACGGTCTACGGGGCGATCCTCGACCCGAGCGGGAACATCGAGTCGCGCACGCGCGGCAAGGAGCTGAAGGTCCGCAGCTAGCCGGCGCGCGTCGCCCCGAGATCCGGGGGCCGACGCGCCGATGAGGATGATGGCGACCGCTCACGCGGGCCCTTGAACCTTGCCGTGATTCATGCGATAATCTAAGTCGTACAGACTGAGATTTCTCACTCCGAAACACGGAAACCGCCTATGCAACCAGACCGCTTCACCATCAAGTCCCAGGAGGCTCTTCAGGCCGCCCAGCGGCTGGCCGATGAGCGCCGCAACCCGCAGACCACGCCTGAGCACCTGCTCGCCGTCCTGCTCGAGCAGGAGGGCGGCGTCGTCGCCCCGGTGCTGCGCAAGCTTGGTGCCGAGCCCGCCGCCGTGCGCCAGGCGCTGAGCCCGCGCCTCGACGCGCTGCCCACGCTGAGCTCGGGGACGGCCGCCGCCGAACCGGCCGGTGGCTCCACCGAGCTCGTCCAGATCCTGCGCACCGCCGAGTCAGAGATGCGCGACCTCAATGACGAGTACGTCTCGACCGAGCACCTGCTGCTCGCCCTGGCCGCCCATCCCGGCGGCGCCGGCGAGGCGCTGCGCTCCGGCGGCGCGCCCCGCGAGGCCCTGCTCAAGGCGCTGGGCGAGGTGCGCGGCTCGCACCGCGTCACCGACGACAGCCCTGAGGACAAGTTCCGCGCCCTGGAGAAGTACGGCCGTGACCTCACCGAGGCCGCCGCGCAGGGCAAGCTTGACCCGGTCATCGGCCGCGATGACGAGATCCGCCGCGTCATCCAGGTCCTCAGCCGCCGCACCAAGAACAACCCGGTGCTCATCGGCGAGCCCGGTGTCGGCAAGACCGCCATCGCCGAGGGCCTGGCCCAGCGCATCGTCTCGGGCGACGTGCCCGAGGGGCTGCGTGACCGCCGCGTCGTCTCGCTGGATATCGGTGCCCTCATCGCCGGCTCCAAGTACCGCGGCGAGTTCGAGGACCGGCTGAAGGCCGTCCTGAAGGAGATCGCCGACGCCGGCGGCACGGTCATCCTGTTCATCGACGAGCTGCACACCATCGTGGGCGCCGGCGCCGCCGAGGGCGCCGTCGACGCCGCCAATCTGCTGAAGCCGATGCTCGCCCGCGGCGAGCTGCGCGCCGTCGGGGCCACCACCCTGGACGAGTACCGCAAGCACATCGAGAAGGACGCCGCGCTCGAGCGCCGCTTCCAGCCGGTGTACGTCGGCGAGCCGAGCGTCGAGGACACCATTGCCATCCTGCGTGGCCTCAAGGAGCGCTACCAGGTGCACCACAAGGTCCGCATCCAGGACTCGGCGCTGGTGGCCGCCGCGACGCTGAGCCAGCGCTACATCGCCGATCGTTTCCTGCCCGACAAGGCCATCGACCTCGTCGACGAGGCGGCCTCGCAGATCCGGATGGAGATCGACTCCAAGCCCACCGAGATCGACGAGGTGGACCGCCACATCATGCAGCTCGAGATCGAGCTGCAGTCGCTGGGCGACGATGACGACGCGGGCACGCAGAGCCGCCGCGAGCAGCTCGAGCGCACGCTGGCCGAGGAGCGCGAGCGCTCGGACGCCATGCACGCCGAGTGGCAGCGCGAGAAGGAGACCCTCGGCGCCGTGGCCGACATCCAGGAGCGCCTGGAGCAGGCCCGGCTCGAGCTCGAGCGCGCGCAGCGCGAGGCCGACCTTGGTCGAGCCGCCGAGCTGCAGTACGGCACGATCCCCGAGCTGACCAAGCAGCTCGAGCAGGCCGAGGTCGCCGAGCAGGAGGCCGCTGCCGGGACCGACAGCTCCAACGGACCGCGGTATCTCAAGGACCACGTCGACGCCAACGACGTGGCCGAGATCGTGGCCAAGTGGACCGGCGTCCCGGTGTCGCGTCTGATGGAGGGCGAGATCGAGAAGCTGGTGCACATGGAGGAGCGCCTGCACGGGCGCGTCATCGGCCAGGACGAGGCCGTCAGCGCCGTATCGACGGCGCTCCGCCGCTCACGGGCGGGGCTGTCCGATCCCAACCGGCCGATCGGCACCTTCCTCTTCCTGGGCCCCACCGGCGTCGGCAAGACCGAGCTGGCCCGAGCGCTGGCCGAGTTCATGTTCGACACCCAGGACGCCATCGTCCGGATCGACATGTCGGAGTACATGGAGAAGCATGCCGTCAGCCGCCTGGTGGGAGCGCCTCCCGGATACGTCGGCTACGAGGAGGGCGGTCAGCTGACCGAGACGGTCCGCCGCCGGCCCTACTCGGTGGTGCTGCTCGACGAGATCGAGAAGGCCCACCCCGACGTGTTCAACGCCCTGCTGCAGGTGATGGACGACGGCCGCCTGACCGACGGCCAGGGCCGGACGGTGAGCTTCAAGAATGCCGTGCTGATCATGACCTCCAACATCCCGGGCGGCCGGGCCGGCGTGGAGTCCCATTTCAAGCCGGAGTTCGTGAACCGCCTCGACGACATCGTCGAGTTCGCGCCCCTCAGTCGCGAGCAGATCGGTGAGATCGTCGACCTGCAGGTCGCGGTGCTGGTCAAGCGGGTCCGTGAGCGTGAGGTTGAGGTTGAGCTTTCCGATGCGGCCCGGACGCTGATCGGCAATCTCGGCTACGACCCGACCTACGGCGC
>DATJTQ010000275.1:0-2231 GCA_035503355.1 Solirubrobacteraceae bacterium | reverse complement strand
GGCTCGGTGGCGTACACGTCAAGCGCCGCACCGGCCACCCGGCCGTCGGCCAGCGCGCTGGCGAGCGCGGCCTCGTCCACGATGCCGCCGCGCGCCGCGTTGACGATGCGCACGGTGGGCTTGACCATGTGCAGCTGGCGGTCGCCTACGATCCCCGCAGTTTCGGCGTTCCTCGGCAGGTGCACGCTGATGAAGTCGGACTCGGCGAGCAGTTCGTCCAGGCTGACCAGGCGGACGCCGAACTGGGCGGCGCGTGCGGCGGCCACGTACGGGTCGTACGCGATCACCGTCATGCCAAAGGCCTCCAGACGCTGGGCCACGAGGGCGCCGATCTTGCCCAGCCCGAGAAGGCCGGCCACCTTGTCCTGCAGCTCGACGCCGGTGAAGGCCGACCGCTTCCACTGCCCGCTCTTCAGCGAGGCCACCGCCTGGGGCACATTCCGCGCGGACGCGAGCAGCAGCGCGACGGCGTGCTCGGCGGCGCTCACGATGTTGGACGTCGGCGCGTTGACGACCATCACACCCGCCCTTGTCGCCGCATCGACGTCGACGTTGTCCAGGCCAACACCGGCGCGGGCCACGACGCGGAGCTTCGGGGCGTGCTCGAGGGCTTCGGCGTCGATGATGGTCGCGCTGCGGATGATCACGGCGTCGGCGTCAGCGAGCGCTGGCAGCAGCTGCTCTCGGTCGGCACCGTCGGTGTGGCGGATCTCGAAACCGGGCTCCAGCAGGGCGATCCCGGCGGGCGAGAGCTCTTCGGCGATGAGGACGATCGGCGTGGACACGTTAGCCCTTCACAGCGGAGGCGGAGGTCAGGCGTGACAGTGTAGGCGATGCGGCGCTCGTCGAGGCTTTGCATAATCCGTTCATTGCGCCGGCGCCGCGGCTGGCGTGGCCGGCGCGGGTGCCTCGCCCGGATTCAGGGCGGGCTCCGAGGCCGGCCCGGGATCCGGCGCGAACTCGGCTTCATCGGCGGGCGCAGCCGCCTGGCCGCCGCCCGCGACCTCGCCGCCCGGATCGGTGAACGAATCGGCGCCGGCGTCACCACCCGGCCAGCCGCTGCCGACAAGGGCCTGGATCCCGTGCGCATCCATCGGCCTGGCGATCAGGTACCCCTGACCGAGCTCGCAGCCCATTTCGCGCAGCAACTCGAGGTGCTCGGGCCGCTCGATTCCCTCCGCAACGACCTCGATGCCCAGATCGTGTCCCACCTGAATGATCGCCCGGGTGAGCATGGCCAGGGTCGCGTCGGCGCCGAGACCCGCGACGAAGGACGGGTCGATCTTGATGATGTCCACCGCAAGCTGCCTCAGATAGACCAGGGAGGCATACCCGGTGCCGAAGTCGTCGATGGCGAGCCGCACGCCGTGGCGGCGAAGCTCGTCCAGTCCGTCGGCGGCCGGCCCGCCGCCCTCGATCAGCACCCTCTCCGCAACCTCCAAGGTCAGCGCATCGGGCGGCAGTCCCGTCTCGTCCAGCACCGACAGCACGGAGGCGGCGAATCCGGCCTCGGTGACCTGCCGCAACGAGAAGTTCACCGAGACGCCAATGCTCCAGCCGGAACTCCGCCAGGCTGCCGCCTGGGCGCACGCCTCGCGCAGCACCTGCTCGCCGAGCGAGACGATGAGCCCGGAGTCCTCGGCCACGCCGAGGAACTCGGCGGGCGGCACCGGATGCCCCCCGCGCGACCAGCGCGCCAGCGCCTCGACCCCCACCACGCTGGAGGTCGCGAACTCCACGACGGGCTGGTACTCGAGGCCGAGCTTGCCCGCCGTTATCGCGGCTCGCAACTCGCTGGCCATCTCGAGCCTGCGCATCACGTCCGCGTGCATGTGCGCGGCGAAGACCTCCACCCGGCCGCCACCAGAGTCCTTGGCCCGCGACATGGCGACGTCGGCATTGCGCAGCAGGTGCCCGGAGGCGCCGCTGCCGGTAAGCGCGACGCCGATGCTCGCGGTCAGCGAGACCTCACGGTCGGCGACGTGGAACGGCTCGGCGGCGATCGCGCGGCCGAGGCTTTCGGCGATGTCGACGATCTCCGGCGCGCTCATCGCGCTCTCAACGAGCACGGCGAACTCGTCGCTCCCCCACCGGGCCACGGTGTCCTCGGGCGGGACCGCGGCGCGCAGGCGCCGGGCGGCCTGGGCGAGCAGCAGGTCGCCCGCGCCGTGCCCGACCGAGTCGTTGACCCCGGTGAAGCCGTCCAGGTCCAGGAAGATCGCTCCGGCCTG
>DATJTQ010000274.1:0-24104 GCA_035503355.1 Solirubrobacteraceae bacterium | reverse complement strand
GGAGGAGGCCACCGGCTTCGGGTGGTTCGCCTTCGACGGGCTGCCGGAGCAGCTGGCCTTCCCGGACCACGCGCGGGCGATGCTGGCCGCCGCGGCGGCGGTGGTGGCGGGGACGGCGAGCGCGCTGCCCGACCGCACCTGATGACGGGCCGGTCTGGACGCCGGCACACGTCAACTGCGGCTGGCGAACGGTGGGCTGATGGGTGGCCGCGGCCCGCGAGACGTGGGGCGCGTGCGCGATCTTTCCAACATAGCTGTAAAAATCGCGCACGTCGGACACGCCGTGGCCGGCCGGATAGGCCGTGGCCGGCCGGATAGGCCGTGGCCGGCCGGATCCCCTCCCGCGCCCTCCTCGATGGCCGCCGGTGACGTTCGTCGACCGCGACCGACTCAGGTGTACAGCGCGATCTCGTTGACGTCCACGTGGCTGTGGTCGCCGAGGCTGGTGATCCACACCAGGTAGTACCGGTACCTGGTGGTGCCGGTCGACAGCTTGATCGTCTGCGTCCTGCGCACGGTTGGCGCGGCGCCGACCTTGACCCAGCCGCCCGCCCCCGAGGTGAAGGTGTTGGGGTTGGGGTGGGCGCTCGAGGCGTAGATGGTGACCGCGTAGCCCGGCGTGTCGGTGTCGACGATCATCGAGCCGGCGGCCACTCCGGGCTTGGCGTCGACGTAGATGCCGACGCCCGGCTTGCCGAGGGTGTCGCCGTCGTAGCTCTCGGTGGACCAGGCCGTGTTGCGGTCGCCGTCGATGGCGAAGCCGGTCTGCTCGGGATGCTGGTTCTTGGGCCCGGTCAGCGCGTCGGGGTTGTAGTCGTGCGCGCAGGAGTTGCACAGCGACACCGCGTGCGGGGTGGCCTTGGGCGCGGGCTGGGGCAGCGTTCCCGTCCCGCGGTGGGTGTGGTTGGCGGCAAAGACGACGATGGCGACGACCGCCGCGGCCACGATCAGGCCCAGCAGGGCCACGAGCAGCGGCTGGCGGCGACGGAGCGGAAGGCGGCGGCGCTTGGGCGACGGCAGGCTGCGCAGGACGGTGGTGACCTCACCGGTGACGTTGCCCGACCGGGCCATCTCGATGGCCAGGACATCCTCGAGGTCGGCGATGAGCTCGGCGTCGTCGGCGTAGCGCTCGTCGAGGCGCTTGGCGGTGGCCGTGTCCACCACCGAGGCCAGCGCGGCCGAGATCTCGGGCCGCTTGAGCTGGACGTCGGGCATCGCCTCGCGGACGTGCTTCATCGCCACGGCGACCTGGCTCTCGCCGGTGAAGGGGACCTCACCGGTCAGCATCTCGTAGAGGACCACGCCGAGCGAGTACAGATCGGACTGGCCGGTGACGTCCTGACCCAGCGCCTGCTCGGGCGAGACGTAGTCGGTGGTGCCCAGCACGCGGCCGTCGGCGGTCAGCCCGTCCTCCTCCAGCGTCCGGGCGATACCGAAGTCGGTGACCTTGGCCGACCCCTCGTGATCGATGAGGACGTTCTGGGGCTTGACGTCGCGATGGACGATGTGGCGGGCGTGCGCGGCGCCCAGCGCCCGCGCGATCTCGATCGCGTAGGCGACCGCCTCGGTGATCGGCAGGCGGCCCAGCCGGCGGATGCGGTCCTTGAGCGTCTCGCCCTCGACGTACTCGAAGACGATGTAGGGCCGGCTGTCGTCCTCGCCCGCGTCGATCACGCCGACGATGTGCGGATGGGAGAGCTGGGCCACGGCCCGGGCCTCGCGGCGGAAGCGCTCGAGCTGATCGGAATCGCCGCTGACCTCGCGGTTCATCAGCTTGACCGCCACCTGGCGCTCGAGCGTCTCGTCCAGCGCGCGATAGACCGTGGACATGCCGCCGGCGGCGATTCTCGCCTCCAGGCGGTAACGGCCGTTGAGACTGGTGCCCACCAGGGTGCTCATGCGTCCGTCCGTATTGTGCGGCACGCGCCCATCGCGCGGTCGCATGGGGCGCGAACATGCACCGCTAAGTGTGAGGGAAGCGGGTGAGGGGCTCGGGTCACGGGACGTCAGACCGCCCGGATCCGCCCGCCCTCGCCTTCGATGCCCACGCCGGGGACGCTCACGCGCCCACCGGTATCGGTGACGCGGCCGATGACCGCGGTCCCGGGGTGGCGGCCGGCCAGCAGCGCGACCGCGCGCTCGGCCTCCGCGGCGGGCACGACGGCGCAGAAGCCGCAACCCATGTTGAAGACCTCCCACATCTCGGCGGGCGGGACGTCGCCGAGCTCGGCGATCAGCGAGAACACCGGCAGCACCCGCAGCGGCTCGGTGATCTCAAAGCCCACGCCCTCTCCGAGCCGCAGCAGGTTGAGCAGGCCGCCGCCGGTGATGTGGGCCAGCCCATGCACCGGGATGTCGGAGCGCAGGAGCTCCAGCACCGCCCGGACGTAGATGACGGTGGGCTCCAGGAGCACGTCGGCGACGCTGGCTCCCTCCAGCCCGGGCGGGCGGGCGTCCATGGTCAGCCCTCCCTCCTCCAGCAGCACGCGCCGGGCCAGGGTGAGGCCGTTGGCGTGGACGCCCGAGGCCGGCAGACCGATCACGGCGTCGCCCGGGGCGCAGGCCGAGCCGTCGATGATCGCATCAAGGGCCACGGTGCCGAAGGCCGAGCCGACCAGGTCAAAGCCGTAGGGCGACGGGTGTCCGCGGATGACCTCGGGCAGCTGGCACACCTCGCCGCCGGGGATCTCGACGCCGGCCTCGGTCGCCCCGGCGCGCAGGCCCTCGGCGAGCTCGGCCAGCAGTCCCGGGTCGGCGGACTCGACCGCGAGGTAGTCGAGCAGCGCCAGGGGCTCGGCGCCCACGCAGATGAGGTCGTTGACGTTCATGGCCACGCAGTCGATCCCGATGGTGGAGAAGCGCTGGGCCTGCTCGGCGACGATGACCTTGGAGCCGACGCTGTCGGTGGCCAGGGCGACGCCCAGGTTGGGAGCGATGCGGATGACGCTGGCGTAGTGGCCGGGGAGCGGCACGGCGAGCCGCTCGCGGCCGGTGTCGATCGCGCTCAGCACCGAGACCAGGGCGGCGACGCCCCGGTCGGCCTGCCGCGTGTCCACTCCGGCGGCTGCGTAGGCGTCGGTCACGATGCCATTGTCGTATATGGATCGGACTCCGCTCGGCGGCTCAGGCGCAGCAGCACCACCGCCGCCAGGCCCAGCCGGTACGCGGCGTAGGGCAGCAGCGAGCGATCGCGCTCCACCTGCCGGATCAACCATGTCGAGCCGAGCGTCGAGGCGAAGGACGCGGCGGCGCCGAGCGCGATCGGAGCGGTGCTGCGCGGCGGCAGCCCGCGGCGGGCCAGGCGGACGCTCTTGAGCAGCGTGGCGCCGGCGATGACCGGAAGGGCGACGTGGCGCGAGAGCCGGTTGGCGTCCTCGCGCGTGAAACCGCGCCGGCGCGCCGCCGCCAGGGTGGCGCCGTTGCGCGAGACCCCGGGGAGCAGAGCGCAGGCCTGGGCAAATCCCAGGCACAGGGCGTCCACCAGCCCCGCATCGTGCGAGGTCCGCCGCTGCGGGGTGCGATCGGCGCGGGCCATCGCCACCGAGCCCGCCACCAGCCCCAGCGCGATCGTCCCGGGGGTGCCGAGCCGCCGCTCGATGGGGCGCTCCAGCGTGTACCCGACGATGGCCGGCGGAACGAAGGAGAGCGCGATGAGCTCGGCGATCCGAGGGCTCATGCCCCTCATGGCGTCGGATACCTCGGTGCGCAGGGTGATGAGCAGGGCCGCCGCCGTCCCGGCGTGCAGGGCCACCTCAAAGGCCTTGCGCAGCTCAGCGTCGACGGCGCAGTAATCCCAGTCCAGCAGCCACGGGATGAGCGCGATGTGGCCGGAGGACGAGATCGGCAGCAGCTCGGCCGGGCCGTGCAGGGCCCCGAGCACCAGCGCCTCGGAGAGCGCGATCTCGGGTTCTGGAGTGGCGGTCGGCGGGGTGGGTGCCGTCTGGCGCGGCGGGGCTTCAGTCGGCGACGACATCTGCCGCCGGCTCCCGTTGCTGAGCGCCCGCGCCGGTGGCGGGGGGCGCCCCGGTGGTGGGCGCGCCCGTGGTGGCCGCCGCGGCCGCGCCGCGCGAGCGCCGCCACCGCACGATCAGGTACACGACCGCCGCCACCAGCACCACGGCGCCGACGTAGTCGACGTACTCCAGGTGGTGGCGCCAGGTCTGCCACTGATGCCCGACCTCGCGACCGAGCACGCCCAGACCGCCGATCCACACGATGGAGCCGAGCGTGGCCATGACCACGAAGCGCAGGTAGGACATGCGCGCCACCCCCGCGGCGTAGGGGAACGCGGCGCGGATGAAGGGCAGGAAGCGCGAGACGAAGATGACCGGCGTGCCGTAATGGTCAAACCAGCGGTGAGCGCGGTCCAGGCCGCTGCCGCTCACGTGGAGCTTGGAGCCATGGGACTCCAGCAGCTCACGGCGCCCGAAGTAGCCGATGGAATAGGCGATCGACGCTCCGGCGACGTCGCCGATGACCCCGGCGATGATGATCCCGGGCAGTGTGAGGTTGCCCTGAAAGACGTCGAAGCCGGCGAACAGCATCGTCGGCTCGGTGCCCGGCACGCCGATCACACCCGAGCTCAGGGTGAGCAGCGCGACACCGGCCAACCCGATGCTGGCGATGAGATGCGTGGCGAGGTCGACCAGCGGACCGGTCACGGAGGCCAGGAGGAACGGCACGGCCGCCTAGCGTAGCGGGGCACCGTATGGCCGGGGGATCGTGTGAGCGGGCTCTCATCTTGCCCGGGCACTACTGTCACCGCGATGTCCGTACCGCTGTTTGACACCGCCACGCCGCTGGCGCCGCTGCGCGAGACGATCCTCGCGCGCGTCGCCGAGGTGATCGAGAGCGGCCAGTTCGTGCTGGGACCGGATGTGGCGGCGTTCGAGGAGGAGTTCGCCGCCTACCTCGGCGCCCGGCACGTGATCGGCGTGGCCAACGGCACCGACGCCATCACCATCGCCCTGCGGGCGCTCGGCGTCAAGCCCGGCGACGACGTGGTGGTCCCCGCGCTCACCTTCTACGCCAGCGCGGAGGCGGTGGTCAACGCCGGAGCGCGGCCCGTGTTCTGCGACGTCGACTTCGACACGCGCAACGTGACGGCGGAGACGGTCAGCGCCGCCCTGACGCCACGGACCACAGCGATCGTCTCCGTCGACCTGTTCGGGCTCCCCGCCCCTGACCTGCGCGAACTGGGGCTGCCCGTGCTCGAGGACGCCGCCCAGGCCGCGGGCGCCCGGTGCGACGGCGCCATGGCCGGGACCCTGGGCCAGGTGGCCACCTTCTCCTTCTATCCCTCCAAGAACCTGGGGGCGTTCGGGGACGGCGGGGCCGTCGTCACCGACGACGACGAGATCGCCGAGGTCGCCCGCTCACTGCGCTTCCACGGCTCGCGCGATAAGGAGACCTTTCAGTACGTCGGCTACAACTCGCGCCTCGACGCGGTGCAGGCGGCCATCCTGCGCGTGCTGCTGCCCCACCTCGATCAGTGGTGCGGCGGCCGTCGCGCCGCCGCGGCCGCCTACGTGGCCGCGGGGGTGGGTGAGCACGTCGGCCTACCCGCCGTCCCCGAGGGCACCGACCCCGCCTGGCATCTCTTCGCGGTCACTCATCCGCGGGCCGACGAGGTGCTGGACGCCCTGGCGGCGCGCGGGATCCAGGCGCGCGGCTACTACCGCGTGCCGCTGCACCGCCAGCCCGCAATGGCCCCCTTTGTGGATGGATCAGGCCCCGCCCGCCCGCTGCCGGTCACCGAGGCGCTGGCGGCGCAGAACATCGCGCTGCCGATCAGCCCGGTGCTCACCGAGGCGCAGGCCGGCGAGGTGGCGGCTGCGCTCGCCGCGGCGGTCTAGCGGAGCGGCGAGCAGTGCGCGTCTGGGTCGACTTCACCAACTCCCCACATGTCCTGGTCCTGCGCCCGGTCATCGAGCGGCTGCAGGCCCAGGGCCACGAGGTCCGCGTCACCGCCCGCGACTTCGCCCAGACGCTGGCATTGTGCGATCGCTTCGGCATCCCGCACACCGCCATCGGCCATCACCGCGGCGCGGGCCTGCTCAACAAGGCGCGTGGCCTGGGGGCCCGCTCGGCCCAGCTCACGCGCTGGGCGAGACGCCACGGGCCATTTGACCTGGCCATCGGTCACGGCTCCAACGACATCACCGTGGCCGCCGCGCTGCTGCGCATCCCGTGCTCGACCACGTTCGACTACGAGTGGGCCACCGTCCAGCACAACATCAACTGCCGACTGGCCCAGGCGGTGGTGATCCCCGAGGTGATCCCCCCCGAGCGCATGGATCGTTACGGGGCCCGGCGCAAGCTCGGCCGCTACCCGGGGCTGAAGGAGGAGTACTACCTGGCCGACTTCGAGCCCGACGACACGGTCCTGGCCGCGCTCGGCCTGGACCCCGCCGAGCCGATCGCCGTCGTCCGCACCCCGCCCGCGGTGTCGCTCTATCACCGCTTCGAGAACGATGTGTTCGGCCAGGTGCTCGAGCGGCTGCGCGGCGCCCAGACGGTCGTGCTCCCGCGCACTGCAGAGCAGCGCGCAGAGCTGGCGCGCACCGGGGGCTTCATCGTCCCCGAGACCGCCATCGACGCCCAGTCGCTGATCGCCTACGCGGATCTCGTCGTCTCCGCGGGCGGCACCATGAACCGCGAGGCGGTGGCGCTCAACACGCCGGTGTTCACGGTGTTCGAGGGCCGGCTGGGCGCCGTCGACGAGCAGCTCATCGCCGAGGGCCGCCTGGCCCGCCTCCAGCACCCCGAGCAGGTGACGCTGGTCAAGCGCCAGGCACGGGAGGCTGACCCCACCGCGGCCGACGCCGGCACCGGCGCCAGGGCCGGGGCCGACTCCGCCCGCGAGCGCGTCCGGCGCGATCCGCAGGTGCTGGTCGACCTGCTCTCACGCCCCGCCAATCTGGCCTGAACACCGCGCTAACAGCGTGGTGGGCTCGCGGCGGCATCGTGGTCTGGGGCTGGTACCGTGCGTGGCTCCTCGTGTCTGACACCACGCTAGAGACGCCGCACTCCCTCGGTCCCGAGGGCCACGATTCCTCGCCGCCGAGCCGATCCGGCTCGGGCGGTCGCGCCCTGCTGGAACGCTACGTCTGGTGGCTGGTCGGGCTCGGCGTGGTGCTGGCGGCGGCCATCGCCCTGCGGTGGGCCAACACCCGCCCCGGTTATGACCCCTACGGCTGGCTGGACTGGGGCTATCACACCTGGCACGGGACGCTCAACCTCGGGGGCGCGCCGTCCTGGAAGCCGTTCACCTTCGTCTTCACTGTGGTCTACGCGATCTTCGGCCACTGGTCGCTGTACCTGTGGATGCTCACGGCGGTCTCGATCTCGTTCTCGGGCGCGGTGTTCGGCGCGCGCATCGCCTACCGCATGACCGCCAACGAGGGCGGGGCCGGGCGCGGCAATTTCGCCGCCTGGGGCGCGGCGCTGTTTGCCGGCGCCGCCGTGCTCGGCATCCAGGACTACTTCCACTATCTGATGAGCGCCCAGTCGGACTCGATGCTCGTCGCCGTGTGCCTGGCCGCAATCGACATGTACCTCAGCGGCCGGCTGCGATGGGCCTTCTGGCTCGGCGTGCTGGCCGGCTGGGGCCGGCCCGAGGTGTGGCCGTTCCTCGCCGTCTACGGGATCTTCCTGTGGCGCAAGCACCCCAACATGCGCAAGGACGTCGTCGGGGGCGCCGTGATCACCCTCTTTTTGTGGTTCGGCGTGCCGACCATCACCAACGGCCGCCCCAACATCGCCGGCCAGTTGGCGCTGCGCTCCCCGCGCGAGTGCACCACCGGCAAGATCACCTGCACGATCAGCCGCTTCACCGCGCTGGATTACTTCGCGCTGGAGCTGGCCGCGCTGCTGGTCCTGGGATTGGCCCTGCTGAGGCGCAACTGGACCGTGGTGACGCTCGCGGTCATGGCCGCCGGCTGGGTCGTGGTGGAGATCGCCTTCGTCCTGCACGGCTTCCCCGGCGTCCCCCGGTACCTCTTCGAGCCCGCCGGGCTGACCGCGGTGCTGGCCGGCATCTGCTTCGGCTGGCTGCTGCTGGACGCCAAGCGTTACTGGCGCGCCCTGCCCAGCTGGGCCGGCATCCCGGTGGCCGTCGTGCTCTTCGCGGTGATGGTCCCCAAGGGGATCGCCAACGCGCGCGCCGAGCACAAGGACATCTACCACGAGCGCGAGCGCACCACTGAGATCAACAAGCTCGGCGCGACCATCGCCGCCCTGGGTGGTCCCGGGAAGGTCCAGGCGTGTGGGTGGCCGGTCCTCAACGTCGAGTACGTGAGCATCATGGGCTGGTACCTGCACCGCAACACCGGCGTCATCGGCTACCGGCCCAAGATCGAGCTCGCCAAGAAGCGGCCCGACGTGTACTTCCTGTCGCTGCCGAACGGGTGGAAGGTCACCGGCAACCACCAGCCCGCGGGCAGCGTGTGCGCCAAGAGCATGAACGCGCTGTACGTGCCGACGGCTCGCCACCCGGAGGGCGTGCTCGTCCCCAAGTGATCGCCGCGGGCGGTTCAGATCCGCGCCCACCCCACGTCGACCCTTAGCAGTTCTTCACACATCCGCCACTAGAATCCGCGCCGCATGCGCCGACGGATCAGATCCGCGGCCTTCCCCGTCCATCGTCACGCGCTCCCCCAGCTGGTGGTCGATGGTCTGCTGGTCGCGCTCGCATATTTCCTGGCTTTCTGGCTCCGCTTCGAGGGCCACTTCCCGCCCCGCTACAGCCACCTCCTCACCGACACGATCGGATGGGTGGTCGCGGTGACCCTGATCGCGCTCGGCGCCTTCGGCCAGTACCAGCGGCTGTGGCGGTTCATCGGGCAGCGCGACTACGAGGCGGTGCTCAAGGCCGTGTTCGTGGCCACCATCGTGGTGGTCGGCATCGTGGCGCTGGCGCATCCGTTGCAGTGGCCGACCACGATCAAGATCCCCGGCGTCAGGCACCACCACTTCGCCCAGTTCGTCCCCGGGCCGCCGGCGCGAGTCGCCCTGCCCGGGAGCGTCATCGCCCTGTTCTTCCTGCTCAGCCTGGCCCTGCTCGTCGGCGCCCGCTTCGCTGTACAGCTCGTCGTGGAGGGCCGCATTCGCACCATCCGTGCCGGCAAGGGGGCCCGCGAGGTCCTCATCGTCGGCGGCGGCGAAGGCGGGCGGCTCGTCGTGCGCGAGCTCATGCGCAACCCCGGCCTCGCCCTCACCCCGGTCGGTTTCCTGGACGACGACCCCCGCAAGGTCGGCATCAAGGACGAGCACGGCCTCAAGGTGCTGGGCAACACCGACTCCGATCTTGCCCGCGTGCTCGACGAGGTCGAGCCCGACGAGGTGGTCATCGCCATCCCGTCGGCTCCCGGTGAGCTGCGCGGCCGCGTGGTCACCGCCTGTCGTGACCGCGGCATCCCGGTGCGCACGATGCCGACCGTGTTCGAGTTGCTCCGCGACGGCTCCGGCCAGCTGCGCGTCACCCGCCAGCTGCGCGAGGTCCGCGTGGAGGACATGCTCGGGCGCGAGCCCGTCCGTGAGGAGCTGCAGCGCGTCGGCGCCTACCTGGCCGGCGAGGTCGTGATGGTGACCGGCGCGGGCGGCTCGATCGGGTCCGAGCTCTGTCGCCAGATCGCCCGCGTGGGCCCGCGCCGCCTGGTCCTCGTCGATCACGCGGAGGACAACCTGTTCGAGATCCGCCGCGAGCTCGAGGAGGAGCGCCACGTGCGGACCGCGGTGAGCGTCCTGGCCGACTGCAAGGAGGAGGAGCGGATGCGCGAGGTGCTCTCCGAGCACCGTCCCACGGTCGTCTTCCACGCCGCGGCCTACAAGCACGTGGCCATGATGGAGTCAAACCCCGTCGAGGCCATCCGCAACAACGCCCTGGCCACGCGCCTGGTGGCGCGCATCGCCGGCGAGCTGGGCGTGGCCACCTTCGTGCTGGTCTCCACCGACAAGGCGGTCAAGCCGGCCACGGTCATGGGCGCCTCCAAGGCGCTGGCGGAGTGGGCGGTGGAGGCCGAGGCCACCAAGCACCCCCGCACCCGCTACGCCACCGTCCGCTTCGGCAACGTGCTCGGCTCCTCGGGCTCGGTGGTGCCGATCTTCCGCCGCCAGATCGCCGCCGGCGGCCCGGTGACGGTCACCGACGAGCGGATGACGCGCTACTTCATGACCATCCCCGAGGCGGTCCAGCTCATCATCCGCGCCGGCTCGCTGCGCGATGAGGCCAGCGGCGAGGTCTTCGTCCTCGAGATGGGCGAGCCGGTCGGCATTCTCGAGCTGGCCAAGACGATGATCCGCCTCTCAGGCCTGGAGCCCGAGCGCGACATCGCCATCGACATCGTCGGGGCCCGGCCGGGCGAGAAGTTCCACGAGGAGCTCTTCGACACTCACGAGCACCCCCAGCCCACCCCGGTCCAACGCATCCAGCGCGCCGCCCACGACCGGCTGGACCCCGAATGGGTCGAGCGCACCTTCGCGGACATAAACCTGCTCGTGCTCGAAGGTGACGCGGCCGCGCTGGCGAAAACCGTGTCGGAACTGTCCGGTGCGCGCGCCACCCTGCCCTCCGGCGACGCCACCACGTCCGCGCTTAGACTGCGCCCGTAACGCCCATGGCCTCGATCCCGTACGCCCTCTCCATCACCCACTTCATCAACACGGTGGGCGCCAAGGCCGGGTTCGCCGCGATCATCGGGCTGGCGCTGCTGGTCCTGCTCTTCTTCACCCAGTCGCGCGAGACGGCGAACCTGCGCCGCCGCGCCGACGAGGCCGAGCAGCAGCTCTACCAGCTGCAGCTCTACGTGGATCATCTGTCGCGCCAGCGCACGCAGCATGCGGCCGCTCCCGCCCCCGCGCAGACCGTCAGCGCTCCGGTGGCCGCTCCGCCGGCCGCGGCCCTCGCCGCGCGGGCAGCCGCCAGCCGGGCGATCCCGGGGGAGCAAGAGGCCGAGGGCGGCGGCGTGGCCACGCTCATCCCCGCCGCGCCGGCCGGCGTCGGCGCGCCCGCGCTCAGCTCCGCCACGCGGCTGATCCCGCTCACCGATCCCGACGAGATCTCGATCCGGTCGCTGCGGCCCTCGACCAACGGCGACGGCGACAATCACGTCTCCGAGAACACGGTCGCGACCCCGCCGCCCGCCCCGCCGCCGTCCACGGCCGCCGGGGGCAACGGCACCGCCCGTGGCCCGGCGCCCGTCCCGATGCCGACGCTGGGCCCGGTGACCGAGGCCGCTCCGCCGCCCCGGATCGCTCTGCCGCGCCAGCAGCAGCGCCCGCCCGCCCGCCCGCCCATGGGGCCCCCGCCGCCTCGCCGCGGCGGACAGGGATCCTCCGGACGCCGGATCAGCCCGGTGTTCTTCGTCCTGGCCGGGGTGCTGGTGGTCGCGGTGGTCGCGGTGGTGCTCATCTTCGTCACCGGCTCGGGCAACTCCGGCTCGGCCTCGCACTCCTCATCAGCGGCGGCCTCGGCCTCGTCCTCGCAGACCAACAGCGCGCAGCGGGGCAAGAACGGGCACAAGCGCAAGACGGGCGCGACGACGGTCACCCCCAGCGACGTGACGGTTCAGGTCCTCAACGGGACCTCGACCGACCAGCTCGCGCACAATGTCGCCGCCAAGCTCACCGGCGTCGGCTACAAGGCCTCCGGCACCCAGAACGCCTCGGAGACCGGCGTCACCTCGACCATCGTGGGCTACACGACCTCCGGCGCACGTGCCGACGCGCTGGCCGTCGCCAAGTCGCTGGACCTCGGACCGGCCTCGGTTCAGGGGGTCAGCCAGGGTGACCGCGCCAAGGTCTGTGGCACCACCACCGCCTGTACCACGCAGGTCATCGTCACCGCCGGCGCCGACCTGGCGCAGACGGGCTGACGGGCCGCGTGGCGCCCCTCGATCCCGCCGGCACGTCGCTGGCCCAAACTCGCCGCTACTCTCTTCCGTCCGAAATGAAGGATCTCCTCGATCTCCCCGCCCGCACCGAGAAGCCTCGCCAGGAGGGGCTGACCCACGTCCTCGATCGCGGCCTGTCGGTGGCCGACATCGATGGCCTGATCGAGGTCGCCGGCGACTACATCGACATCGTCAAGCTCGGCTGGGGCACCGCGGTGGCCTCGGGCAACCTCGAGGCCAAGCTGGCCCGCTACAAGGAGCATGGCGTCACCGTGATGTTCGGCGGCACGCTCACCGAGCTGGCAATCGCCCAGAACCGGCTGGACCGCCTCGTGGCGTGGCTCAAGGAGCTCGGGCTGGAGCACATCGAGCTCTCCGACGGGACGCTCAACATCGAGTTTGACCGCAAGCTCGAGCTCATCTCCCGGCTGGCCGAGGAGTTCACCGTCCTCTCCGAGGTCGGCTCCAAGGACGACACCCGGATCATGGCTCCCTATCGGTGGGTCGAGCAGATGACCGCCGAGCTCGAGGCGGGCGCCTGGAAGGTGATCGCCGAGGGCCGCGAGAGCGGCGCGGTGGGCATCTTCCGCCACGACGGCGAGGTGCGCCAGGGGCTCGTCGACGAGATCCTGCACGCCATCCCGGGCGACAAGATCATGTTCGACGCCCCCCGCAAGGAGCAGCAGGTGTGGTTCGTGCGCCGGCTCGGCCCCGACGTCAACCTCGGCAACATCACCCCGGAGGACGTCCTCTCGCTCGAGACCATCCGCGTCGGGCTGCGCTCCGACACCGCGGTTGCCGAGCTCAATGACTGACGCCCGCGGCGCGGAGCGCCCCATCGCCGCGCTCGTGTAGCGATGGACCTGGGCCTGGGCGGCATCCGGCTGGCTCGCCACGGCGAGACCGACGACAACGTCCCGCCGCTCCGCTTCCAAGGCTGGACCGACACCCCGCTCAACGACACCGGCCGCCACCAGGCCCATGAGCTGGCCGAGCGGGTCTCCGGCGACGGCATCGCCTCCCTGTGGGCCTCTGACCTCAGCCGCGCTCGCGAGACCGCCGAGATCGTGGGGGAGCGCATCGGGATGGCCCCGGCGCTGGATCCCCGGCTGCGCGAAGGCGCGCGCGGGCGCTGGGAGGGCCACCTCATGCAGGACATCGAGCGCGACGAGCCCGAGCTCTACGCCGCCTGGCGCCGCGCCGGCGCGGAGTTCCGCTTTCCGGGCGGCGAGTCGCTGCTGGAGCACCAGCAGCGCGTCACCGAGGCCCTGGTCGAGATTCATGCCGCCGCGCCGCTGCCGGCGCTCGTGGTCTGCCACGGCGGCAGCATTCGCGTCATGCTGTGCGCCGCCGACCCGCGCGGGCTCGATGCCTTTCACACCTTCGAGGTGCCCAACGTGGCGGTGGTACCGCTGTGAGCCGCGCGCCGGTGGCGGCCTTCGTCGCGCTGGTCATCGCCACGGTGGCAGCCTTCTTTGTCACCCAGCACCTGAAGGTGACCACGCCCTTGATCCAGTATCGCCCGGCACCGGTGCCCAACACCATCAACCCGGTCTACGGCGGCGTGTGCCCCCGACGCACCCGGAAGGGCGTGGTGCTGCTGAGCTATCGGCAGATGGGGATCTCCTTCTACCTGCAGAACCGCTCTGACAACGTCAGCGTCTACATCGTCGACCGCGACGGTGACCAGGTCCGCCAGATCGCCAACAACGTGTTCATGCGCGCCCACCCGCCCAAGCGGCACTACTTCACCTGGAACGGGCGCCTCGCGAACGGTTCGCTCGCCCCGGCGGGCACCTACTACGTCAAGGTGTCGCTGTTCCATGAAGCCCGCTCACTGGTCATCTCCAACAGCACGGCCGCCCTCCCGGTGACCGTGGAGAGAACCAGGCCCGTCGTCCGGGTCACCGGCGTCACCCCCGCCTCGATCACGCGCGGGGGATCGACACGGGTGACCATTCGTTACACCGGCACGGGCACGGCCCGCCCCCGCATCCTCATCTACCGCGTCCGCGCCGGCCGCGCGCCCCGGCTGGTGAAGAGCTACAACGCCACCACCCGGTCGGGCACCAGCACCTGGGACGGCACTGTCGCCGGCGGCCGGCCCGCGCCGCCGGGGACCTACGAGGCCGGCGTGCTGTACACCGACGACGCCTGCACGACCGGGCGCTCACCGGTCACACCGGCGGGGCAGCCGGGGGCGACGGTCACCGTGCAATAGAGTCGGGCAGCGGCGTGAGCGCGTATCTCAAGCGCCTGGTGTCGTCACTCGCGGCCTACCAGGTCGCCGACATTGTCTCGAAGTTCATCGCCGTGATCCTGTTGCCGGTCTACACCCGGTACGTCACGCCGAAGGGCTACGGCGTCGTCGAGCTGCTCGCCAACGGGGTCATCCTCATCAGCATCCTGACCCGCTTCGGGATGATCGAGGCGTTCCTGCGCTACTACTTCACCGATTCCGACCACGAGCGCCGCGACGCGCTGGCCCGGCGCGCCATCGTCTTCCTGTTGATCGCCACCACGATCGTGTCGGTGATCCTCGCCGTGTTCGCCGGTCCGGTCAGCCGGGTGGTGCTCGGCTACGAGGACGCCGGCACGCTGCGGATCGCCTCGCTGGGGCTGTGGTCGTTCACCAACCTGGAGCTCGCCTACGGCCTGCTGCGCGTCGACGAGCGCCTGCGCGCCTACGCGATCGCCTCGGTGAGCAACGTGCTGATGACGGTGGCCGCCTCGGTGGTGTTGGTGGTGGTACTCGGCAAGGGCGCCCAGGGCCTGCTGCTGGGCAACTACGGCGCCTCGACGGTGGTGCTGCTCGTCCTGTGGTTCACCATGCGCCACCGCCTTCGGGGCGGCCGGGGACACTTCCACCCGAGCCAGCGGATGGGTGAGCTGCTGCGCTTCGGGCTGCCCACCGTCCCCGCCGAGGCGTCGGTGTACGCGCTCAGCATCGTCGATCGCTACTACATCTTTCATCACCGCAGCCCGACGCTGGCCGGCCTGTACTCGATCGCGGTCAAGCTCGCCGGGGCGGTGGCCTTCATCGTGCGCGCCTTCCAGTACGCGTGGCCACCGCTGGCCTATTCGGTGACCGACGACGAGGAGGCCGGGCGCCTCTACGGGCTGGTGACCACCTACTACCTGCTGGTCAGCGGGTGGGTGGTGGCCGGGCTGGCCCTGGAGGCTCGCTGGATCCTGCGCCTGCTGGCCGCCCCGTCGTTCTTTGACGCCTACAAGGCGCTGCCGTGGGTGGCACTCGGGTGGGCCATGTACGGGCTGTGGGTGGTCTTCCTGGCCGTCGCCGGGCGGGCCAAGGTCACCGAGCGCAACTTCCCGGCGGCGATCGCCGGCCTGGCCGCCAACGTGATCCTGCTGTTGCTGCTCGTCCCGCCGCTGGGGCTGGCCGGCGCTGGGCTGGCGCTGTGCGGCGCCTACGTGGTGATGCTCGGGGTCATGCACCTGCTCACCCGCCGGGCCTTCCCGGTGGCCTTCGAGTGGCGCCGCCTGGTGCAGCTGACGGTCATCGTGGGTGGCCTCGCCGCCGCCGGCGACGTGCTGTTGCCGACCTCGGGCGCTGTGGGGTTCATCGCCCGCGCGGCGGTGTGGGCGATCATCCCGGTGGCGCTGCTGGCCACCGGGTTTGCCCACGGCGCCGAGTTGGCGCAGGCCCGCGCGCTGCTGGCCCGGCTGCGGCCGCCCGATCGCTCGCGTCCGGCCCCGGGCGAGTCGTGAGCCGCCCCGCGGTCAGCGTGGTCATGCCGTTCGCCGGCAGCCGTCTGGAGGCCGATTCGGCGCTGGCGGCGCTGCGGGCGCTGAGTACCGGTCCCGGTGACGAGTTGATCCTCGCCGATAACGCCGGCGTCGCCCCGGCCGATGACCGGGTGACGGTGGTGCCGGCCAGCGGCGAGCAGTCGCCGTCGCATGCCCGCAACGCCGGGGCGGCCCGCGCCTCCCGGCCGTGGATCCTCTTCCTCGACGCCGACTGCACCGCCCCCGCCGACCTGCTCGATCGGTTCTTCGCCCGCGATGTGGGCGACGACGTCGGCGCCCTGGCCGGCGCCGTCGTCGCCGCGACGGGGTCGGCGGGATCCGAGCCCGGCTTGGCGGAGCGCTACGGCGCCGCCAAGAGCTTCCTCGATCAGGATGCGCACCTGGCTCACTCGTTCATGCCGCGCGCGGTGGCCGCGAACCTGCTCGTGCGCCGGGAGGCCTTCGAGGCCATCGGGGGGTTCTACGAGGGCGTGCGCGCTGCCGAGGACACCGATTTCTCCTGGCGCCTGCAGCGCGCCGGCTGGCGGCTGGAGGGGCGCTCTGACGCGGTGGTGGAGCACCGCTACCGCACCACCGTGCGCGCCCTGCGCCGCCAGTGGCGTGGCTACGCCGCCGGGAGGGCGTGGCTGGGCCGCCGCTACGACGGCTTCTCGCCCGAGCCCGCGCTGGTTCGGGCGGGGCGGCGGGTGGTGCGCCGGGGGTCGGCGCGGCCCGTCGCCGCGTCCGGGACCGCCCCCTCGTCCGGGACTGGCCCTTCGTCCAGTACCGCTCCGGGCCGGCTGGACCGCGGCCGCTTCCTGGCCCTCGACGCGCTACTCGGCGTCGAGGAGCTGGCGGGGTTCGCGCTCTCCAACCGCCCGCGCCGCGCGGCGGGCGCCCCGGCCCGCGTCGTCCTGGTGGCCGACCGGTTCCCCGCCCGCGACGACCCGCTGGCCGACTTCGCGCTCACTCTCGCCGGGGCTCGCGTGGAGGCCGCGGCGCGCCCGGAGGCGCTGGGCAGCGCCGCTCACCGCCTCACCATCGACTATCGCGAGGACGACGGGGCGGGCGCCCGGGCCCTGGCCGTCGCGCGGTTGCTGGCGCGCCACCCGCTGCGCAGCGCACGTGATCTCCTCGGCCGCCGCCCCGGTGCCCCCACCCTGGCTGCTCTGGCCCCCGCGGCGGTTCGCCTGACCCGCGACGGCGACGCCCGGGTCCACCCCCTCGGGGGCGAGGAGCCCCGTGCCGTCGCCGCGCGGCTGGCGCGGCTGGCCGGCCGGCGCCTGGAGGTGTGATGCGGGTCCACCTGGTCGACCCCCCGGCCTTCACGCCGCCCTATGACCACGCCCTGGCCGCGGCGCTGGCTCGCGCCGGCGCGGAGGTGTCGCTCATCACCAGCCGCTTTGCCTACGGTGCCGTGCCCGCGCCTGACGGCTACGTGCGACGCGAGCTCTTCTACCGCCGCGCGGTGGGAGGAGCCGGAACGCGCGCACGCCGCCTGAGCAAGCTGGCCGCCCACGTCCCCGACATGTTGCGCTACCGCGGCGTGGCCGCCGGGGCCGACGTCGTCCATTTCCAGTGGCTGACCACCCCGGTGCTGGACCAGTGGCTGCTCCCGCGCCGCCCGCTCGTGCTCACCGCCCATGACCTCCTGCCCCGCGAGCCGCGTCCCGGGCAGCTCGCCGCTCAGCGCCGGCTGCTCTCGCGTGTCGACGCTGTCGTCGTCCACTCCGAGTATGGGCGCGGCCAGCTCGTCGACGGGTTGGGGCTGCCCGCGGATCGCGTGCGCGTGATCCACCACGGCGCCTTCAGCCACGCCGTCGACGGTCCGCGCGCCCCTCTGCCGGCCGAGCTTGACGGGGCCGCCACCGACGGCCGTCCGGTGGTCCTCTTCGCGGGTCTGCTGCGCCCCTACAAGGGCCTGGACACGCTGCTGCGCGCCTGGGAGGCCGTGACGGGAGCCGAGCTGTGGATCGCTGGGCGACCGATGATGGACCTCGCGCCGCTGCGGGCGCTGGGCGGCGAGGGCGTGCGCTGGGTCCCGCGGTTTGTCTCCGACGGCGAGCTGGCCGCGCTGTTGCAGCGCGCCGATATCGTCGTGCTCCCCTACGCCCGCACCCAGCGCTTTGACCAGTCGGGCGTGCTGGCCACCGCCCTGGCCTTCGGCAAGCCGCTCGTGGTCAGCGATATCGGCGGCTTCAGCGAGATCGCCGGCGTGGGTGCGGCGCAGCTGGTGGCACCCGACGATCCCTCCGCGCTGGGCGCGGCGCTCTCGGCCCTGGTCTCCGATCCGGCCGCGCGTGAGCAGCTGGCCGCCGCGGCGCTGGCCGCCGCGCGCGGACCGTACTCCTGGGATGCGGCGGCGCGGGCGACGCTCGCGCTCTATGAGCAGATCAGCCGCTGAGGGCGCCCGCGGTGTCGCTGCGGGCGGTCCGCCGGGCCACCTCGTCGCGTACGACCGGCGCGACCTTGGTCCCGAACAGCTCGATCGAGCGCATCACGTCGGCGTGCGCCACGGCGCCGACGCTCATCTGCGCGACGTAGCGCGTGTTGCCGAACAGCTCATGCTCGAAGAGGATCTTCTCGGCCACCTGCTCGGGCGAGCCCACAGCCACCGCGCCGCGGGGCGAGCGCAGCGCCTCGTACTCCTCGCGCCCTGACGGCGGCCAGCCCCGCTCGCGGCCGATGCGGTTCATCATCGCCAGATACGAGCCGGCAAAGGCGCTGTCGGCGGCCTGGGAGGTCTCCCCCACGAAGGCGTGGGTGTTGATGGCCAGCGGCAGGGCGTCGGCATCGTGGCCCGCCTGGGCCGCAACCTGGCGGTAGAGGGCCACCAGGGGCGCAAAGCGCTCTGGCTGGCCGCCGATGATGGCCAGCGTCATCGGCAGGCCGAGCGTCCCGGCGCGCACCACTGAGTTCGGGGTGCCGCCGACGGCCACCCACACGGGCAGCGGGTCCTGGAGCGGGCGCGGGTAGACGCCGGCGCCGGTGAGCGGCGGGCGCAACCGGCCTGACCAGGTCACGCGCTCGCGGTCGCGGATGGCCAGCAGCAGGTCGAGCTTCTCGGCGTAGAGCTCGTCGTAGTCGTCGAGGTCATAGCCGAACAGCGGGAAGGACTCGATGAAGGAGCCGCGCCCGGCCATGATCTCGGCCCGCCCCCCGGAGAGCAGGTCAAGCTCGGCGAACTGCTGGAACACGCGCACCGGGTCATCGCTGGAGAGCACGGTCACCGCGCTGGAGAGGCGGATCCGCTCGGTGCGCGCCGCGATGGCGGCCAGCGCCACCGCGGGCGCGGAGATGAGGAAGTCGGGACGGTGGTGCTCACCGATGGCGAACACGTCGAGGCCGACCTGCTCGGCGAGCTGCGCCTCTTCGAGGAGGTCGCGCATACGCTGCTCGGGGCTGACGCCCGAGCTGAGGTCGGCGAAGGTGGCGAGTCCGAGTTCCATCGCTGTGTTGCAGCTTAGCAAGGTAGTTGCGCAGACAACTAATCGGCGGACGTCCCATCCCGCCGGCCGCTGCCCTCAACTTTAAATGTCAGCGGTCGAACCTTTAGGACATGGGAACTCCGGAGCTCGAGCTTGCCCGTGGGCTGATCGCGCCGTGGCACACGGCGTCGGCGGCCACCACCGACGCGGCCGTGCTCACCGGAATGCGCATCCTCATCGTCGACGACCAGGCCTTCAACATCGCGATCATCAGCGGGCTGCTGCGCGAGGCCGGCTACCAGGACATCGTCACCACGCGCGACCCGCGCAGCGTCCCCGAGATGTGCGCCGCCGAGCGGCCCGACCTGGTCCTCCTCGACTTCCACATGCCCGGCATGACCGGCCTCGACGTCCTGGGCTCGATCTCGGGGCTGATCCACGGCGCCGACAGCCTCCCCGTCCTCATCGTCACCTCTGACCCCACCACCCAGCGCCGCTACGACTGCCTGGCCGCCGGAGCCCGCGACTTCCTGACCAAGCCGATCGACCAGATCGAGCTGCTGCTCCGCGTGCGGACCCACCTGCTCACCCGCCACCTCCAGCACGCCGCCGAGCGGCGCGCCGATGACCTCGACGATGCGGTCCGGGCGCGCACCGTCGAGCTCGAGGAGGCCCGGGTGGAGAGCCTCACCATCCTGGCCGCCGTCTCGGAGTACCACGACGACGACACCCATCAGCACACCCAGCGGGTCGGCGCCACCGCCGCCCGTCTCGCCCAGCGCCTCGGCCTGCCCAAGTCCTTCGTCGCCGAGATCCGCCGCGCGGCGCCGCTGCATGACCTCGGCAAGGTCGCCATCCCCCAGCAGATCCTGCTCAAGCCCGGCCCCCTCACCGGGGAGGAGCGCGCCGAGATGATGCGTCACGTCCACTTCGGCGCCCAGATGCTCGCCACCGCCCGCTCCCCGATCCTCCGCCTCGCCGCCGAGATCGCGGTCAGCCACCACGAGCGCTGGGACGGCAACGGCTACCTGGAGGGCCTCGCCGGCGAGGACATCCCCCTGTCGGGCCGCATCACCTCAGTGGCCGACGTCTTTGACGCGTTGACCCACGAGCGGCCCTACAAGCGTGCCTGGGAGCGCGACCAGGCCCTCGAGGAGATCGCCGTCCAGTCCGGGCGCCAGTTTGACCCGGCCGTGGTCGACGCGCTGCTGGAGCTGGACTTCGACGCCCTGGATGAGGGCGCGGCCAGCGTGCACGGCTGAGTCGCTGTCCTGGTTTGGCTGCGGCGGGGGCGCGCCTCGGATCAAGGACCGTGGGAGATAAGGATCGCCACGTAACCCTTATCTCCCACGAACCCGTCACCCAGGCAGCACCTCGGCCGCCGGGACCGGCTTCTGCAGCAGCGGCCCCTCGAGAGTGGGCGAACGGAGCGCCACGGTACGGTCACGTGACACGCCCGCGCGTTCGGTACTACTCCCTGATCCCCATAGGAGGCTGACCCCGTGATCCTCATCGCCTACGACGGTTCCGACGACGCCAAGGCCGCCATCCAGCAAGGTGCCGCGCTCATGCCCGGACAGGCGGCCACCGTGGTGACGGTGTGGGAGCCCTACCTGGAGATCGTGACGCGCTACCCGGCGGCGGTGTCGCTGATCGCGGGTGAGGACAGCCAGGAGATCGATGACGCCAGCCGCACCGCCGCCGAGCAGAGCGCGGAGGAGGGCGCCGCTCTGGCACGAACCCACGGCCTGGAGGCTGAGGGCCACGCGGTCGCGCGCCAGCAGTCGGTGGTCGACACGCTCCTGGGCGAGGCCAACGCGGTTGACGCCGGCGCGATCCTCGTCGGCTCGCGGGGCCTGGGCGGGCTCGGCTCGCTCCTGCTGGGCAGCGTGTCGCACGCGCTGCTGCAGAACGCCGATCGCCCGGTGATCATCGTCCCCTCGCCCACGGTCGCCAAGAAGCGAGACGAGAAGCGCCGCTCGCACTCCGAGTCCGGCGACTGAGTCACGCGCGGGGCACCGTCCGTGCTCCGACAGGCAGGTGTGCGGCAGAATCACCCGCCGTGACGCTGCTCAAGACCGCCTTCTGGGCCTCCGCGGGGCTGCTGGTCTACACGCACGCCGGATATCCGGCGGCGCTGGCCGTGCTGGACCGCGTCCGGGGGCCCCGCGGCGCCCGCGCCGGCGCCGGCGGCGAGACGGTTGACGGGGAGCTGCCCGGCGTGTCGGTGATCGTGGCCGCCTACGCCGAGGAGGCTGTCATCGCGCAGCGCGTGGCCAACCTGCGGGCGCTGGACTATCCGGCGGATCGCCTGGAGGTCATCGTCGCCTGCGACGGGTCCCCTGACGCCACCGCGCAGCGCGCCCGCGAGGCCGGCGCCGATCTCGTCCTCGAGCTCCCGCGCGGCGGCAAGGTCCGCGCCCAGGACGCGGCGGTCCGTCGGGCCCGCCACGAGATCACCGCCTTCTCGGATGCCAACGTGGCCTGGGCCCCCGACGCCCTGCGCCGCCTCGTCGCCCCCTTCGCCGACCCCCAGGTCGGCTATGTGTGCGGGCAGGTGAGCTTCGTCAACGAGCGCGGCACCAACCAGGAGGGCCTGTACTGGCGCTATGAGATGGCGGTTCGCGGCCTGGAGTCGCGGCTGGCCTCGGTCACCGGGGGCAACGGCGCCATCTACGCCACCCGCCGCCACGCCTACATCGTGGTGGACCCGATCATGGGCCACGATCTGTCCTTCCCCTTCAACATGGTCAAGCGCGGATGGCGCGCGGTGTACGCGCCGGGGGCCAAGGCCACCGAGAAGATGGTGCCCTCGATCGAGGGCGAGTTCCGGCGCAAGCGGCGGATGATGAGCCACGGCTGGCCGATCATGGTCCGCGGCGGGATGCTCTCGCCCCGTGGCTATGACCCCGGGTACGCCACGATGATCGTCTCTCACCGCGTCCTGCGCTACATGTCGCCGTTCCTGCACCTCGCCGCCCTGGCCGCCGCGGCAGCGCTCATCGGCCAGGGCTGGGTCTACGTGGCCGCGACCATCGTCCAGGCCGGCCTGCTCGCCGCCGCCCTGGCCGCACGCGTGGTGCCGGCCCGGCCGCTGCTCGTGGCCCGCTACTACGTGCTGACGACGGCCTCTCTGGCCGCCGGGCTGTGGGACTGGCTGACCCAGGGCACCCACGCCGGCTGGGAAGCCGCCGAGGGCACGCGATGACCGTCAAGCGCGCGCTGGACATCCTCATCGCGCTGCCGCTGGTGCTGCTCAGCGCGCCGGTGGTGGCCGTTCTCGCGGTGGCGGTGCGCCTGGAATCGCCCGGGGATCCCATCTACCGCCAGACCCGGGTGGGCCAGCACGGCCGCCTGTTTGACATCTACAAGCTGCGCACCATGGTCGACGGCGCCGAATTCACCGGTGCCGGGCTGGCCATCGCCGCCGGCGACGCCCGGATCACGCGCCTGGGGGCGCTGTTGCGGCGCACCTCGCTCGACGAGCTGCCCAACCTGTGGAACGTGCTGCGCGGCGACATGTCGATCGTGGGGCCGCGCCCGACCCTCAAGACCCAGGTCGACCAATACACCGAGCGCCAGCGCGGCCGTCTCGAGGTCAAGCCGGGGATCACCGGCTGGGCGCAGATCAACGGGCGCGCGTCCCTGCCCTGGCCCGAGCGCATCGAGCTGGACCTGTGGTACGTCGAGCACCGCTCGCTGGCCCTGGACCTGCGCATCCTGTCGCGGACGCTCGGCCAGGTGCTGCGCGGCCACGGCATCTACAAGGGAGCCACCGGCGGATGGCAGCCTCCCCCACAGACGTAGCCGCCCTGCTCACCGGCGTGGGCAAGCGCTACGCGCTGGTGTCGGTGTTCGCCCAGCACGCGCGAACCATCGCCGCGGACCCCAACCCGCTGGCCCCGGCCCAGTACGCGGCGCACGAACGCCGCGCGGTCCCGCGCTTCGATGACCCGGCGTACGTGCCGGCGCTGCAGGAGCTGTGTGAGGAGTTCGGCGTGGGCGCGGTGGTCCCGCTCACCGACCTGGACCTCGAGATTCTCGGCCACGCCCGCCAGACCGGCGCGCTGCCCGCCTTCGTCCCCGACGGCGACATCGCCCGGGCCACCTTTGACAAGTACGAGACCCACCTGCTGCTGCAGCGCCTCGGGCTGCCCTCGCCCCCGACCGTGCTGCCGGGCGAAGCGGTGGACAGCTATCCGGTGATGATCAAGCCTCGGTGGGGCTCGGGCGCCCGGTCGATCCACCTCGCCCACGATGCCCACGAGGCAGAGTTCCTCGCCGAGTACATCCGCGAGCCGGCGATGATCCAGCGCGCCATGCAGGGCCCCGAGTTCTCGATGGACTGCCTCTCGGACCTCGACGGCCGCTGCCTGAACGTGATCCCCCGCACCATGCTCGAGTCGCGCGGCGGGGAGTCGATCAAGGGCACGGTCATCGCCGACGAGGAGCTCATGGACCTGGGGCGGCGGGTGGTCGAGGCGCTCGGCTGCCGCGGCCCGTGTACGGTCCAGGCCTTCCGTGACCAGGAGATCGGCCTGGGCATCACCGACGTCAACACCCGGTTCGGGGGTGCCTGCCCCGCCCACCTCTACGCCGCCCTGCCCGGCCGCACCTACCCGGAGCTGATCGTGCGGATGGCGCGCGGCGAGCGCATCGAGCCCCACATCGGCGACTTCCGCGACGGGGTCACCTTCACCCGCTACTACTGGCAGCTCGAGCTCGACGCCGAGCTGCGTCCCACCGGGCGTGACCTGATCGAGAACCCGCCCGGACCTCCGATCCCGGCCCCCGCAGACATATAAGCCGCGCTCTAACGACCAGGCGGTACGCTTAGCGCCGTGGCTATCACTGTCACTCAGCTCACGGCGTTTCTGGCGGTGGTGCGCGGCGGCTCGGTGACGGCCGCCGCCGACGAGCTGGTGGTCACCCAGCCGTCGGTGTCCTCCGCGATCTCGGCGCTGGGGCGCGAGGTCGGCTGCGAGCTGTTCGAGCGCGCCGGGCGCGGCATCCGCCTCACCGAGGCCGGCACCGCCTT
>DATJTQ010000273.1:0-2365 GCA_035503355.1 Solirubrobacteraceae bacterium | reverse complement strand
GCGGTTGATGGTCGGACAGGGCACGATCGTGGCCACCGGCTCGATCGCCTACCCGGTCGGCCTGGAGCGGGTCGGGCCGATGATCGGGGCCGAGAAGGTCATGACCATGACCTCCACCTACGACCACCGGATCATCCAGGGCGCGGAGTCGGGCCACTTCCTGCAGCGCCTCGAGGCCCTCCTCCAGGGCGACGAGTCCTTCTACGAGCGGATCTTCAGCGACCTCGGCGTCGAGCTGCCCGAGCTCCCGGCCCCGCCGGCGCCCGCTGCCGCCGCGGCCGCCACCCGCGCGCCGGGGCGGGCGGGGACCGATTCACCCGAGGCCGGCCAGGCCCATGACGAGGAGCTGATGATGGCCGTGCAGGCCGCCACCTCGCTGCTCAAGGCCCACCGCACCCACGGCCACCTCGCGGCGCGGCTGGACCCGCTCGGACGTGAGTCTGAAGGTGACCCGGCGCTCGACCCGGCGCCGCTGGGCCTCACCCCCGAGGTCATGGCCCAGATCCCGGCCCACGTGCTGCGGATGTACGTGCCCGGCGCGACGCTGGCCGACGCGCTGCCGCATCTGCGCGAGACCTACTGCGGCACGATCGCCTACGAGATCGAGCACATCGCCTCGCACCGCCAGCGCCTGTGGCTGCGCGAGGCCATCGAGTCCGGCCAGTTCCGCCGCCCGCTGACCAACGACGAGCAGAAGGCCCTGCTCAAGCGACTCACCGAGGTCGACGCCTTCGAGCGCTTCATGCACAAGGCCTATCTGGGCCAGAAGCAGTTCTCGGTCGAGGGCCTGGACATGACGGTGCCGATGCTCGACGAGCTGATCCAGCTGTCGGCGACGCGCGGCGCGCGCGAGGTGGTGCTCGGCATGGCTCACCGCGGCCGCCTCAACGTCCTGGCTCACAACCTGGGCCGCCCGTATGACTCGATCTTCGCCGAGTTCGAGGGCTCCTCGACGCTCGAGCCGATCACCACCCTGCCCCAGGGCGGCACCGGCGACGTCAAGTACCACCACGGTGCCCAGGGCTCCTACTCGCTGTCGGGCGGCGAGTCGATCATCGTGCGCCTGGAATCCAACCCGTCGCACCTGGAGTTCGTGGCTCCCGTGGCGGCCGGCGCCACCCGCGCCGCGCAGACCACGCGCCAGGGCCCGCACGCCCACCAGGACACCAACGCCGCCATCCCGGTGATCCTCCACGGCGACGCCGCCTTCCCCGGCCAGGGCGTGGTGGCCGAGACGCTCAACCTGCAGGCGCTCGACGGCTACACCGTCGGCGGGACGATCCACCTCATCCAGAACAACCAGGTGGGCTTCACCACCGATCCCGACGACTCGCGCTCCACCACCTACGCGTCGGATCTGGCCAAGGGCTTTGACGTCCCCATCATCCACGTCAACGCCGACGACGTCGCCGCCTGCGTGAGCGCGGTGCGGCTGGCCTTCGCCTTCCGCCAGGAGTTCGGCCACGACGTGATGATCGACCTCATCGGCTACCGCCGCTTCGGCCACAACGAGGCCGACGAGCCCGCCTACACCCAGCCCGAGATGTACCAGGTGATCAAGAAGCACCCGTCGGTCCGGGAGCTGTTCGCCCGCCAGCTGGTGGACCAGGGCATCGTCACCGAGCAGGAGTCGACCGAGATGACCGACGAGGTGTGGTCATTGCTGTCGGACTCCCACCAGCAGCTCAAGGAGCGGATCGCCGCCGCCAAGGGCGTCGAGCACGCGACCGGCGAGTACCAGCTGGACCGCACACCCTCGCCGGAGGTCAAGACCGCGGTCGCCGAGGACCGTTTGAAGGTGTTGAACGAGGAGCTGCTGACCGTGCCGGACGGGTTCACGGTGCACCCGAAGCTCGTCAAGCAGCTGGAACAGCGCCGTGAGGCGGTGGCCAACGGGGAGGGCCTGGTGTGGGCCCACGCCGAGGCGCTCGCCTTCGCCACCCTGTTGACCGAGGGGATCCCGATCCGGTTGACCGGCCAGGACACCGAGCGCGGCACCTTCAGCCAGCGCCACCTCGTCCTGCATGACCCCAAGACCGGCCAGGAGCACTGCGCCATGCAGCATCTGCCCGGCGCGCTGTCGCCGATGGAGCTGCACAACAGCCCGCTGTCGGAGATGGCCTGCGTCGGCTTCGAGTACGGCTACTCGCAGGAGGGCCCCGAGACGTTGGTGCTGTGGGAGGCCCAGTTCGGCGACTTCGTCAACGGCGCCCAGGTGATCATCGATCAGTTCATCACCTCGGGCCTGGCCAAGTGGGGCCAGACCTCGCGGCTGACCCTGCTGCTGCCCCACGCCTACGAGGGCTCAGGCCCCGAGCACTCCTCGGCGCGCCTGGAGCGCTTCCTGCAGCTCGCCGCCGAGGGC
>DATJTQ010000272.1:0-4649 GCA_035503355.1 Solirubrobacteraceae bacterium | reverse complement strand
CGCCGCTTCGTAGAGCGGCAGCGGCCAGGCCATCCGTTCCGGAGCCACGAACGCCACCCGGCGAACGTCTCCCGAGGTGATCTCGGAGACGAGTTGGCTGAGACCGGGGGCGGCGCCGTCGTGGAGCGCCAGCGCGTGGGGGAAGCGGATGTGCGGGGTTGCGCCGACCCCCAGCACGAGGGCGTCAAACGCGATGGCGGCGCCCGATCGGCAGTGTGCCGTACGACGGTCGCGATCGACCCAGTGGATTCGGTCGTGGGCCAGATCGGCGCCGAGGCGGTCGGCCAGGCCGCGCACCGAGATCTGGGGCGGGCCCGTGACCCCGAAGGCAGTCAGCGGCCGCAGGGCGCGTGTGACATATGTGCGATCAGGCGCGATGAGTGTCAATCGCACCCGGTCGGCGGCCAGCCTGTGCAGGGCCGCGGTCGCCTCGAGGGCGGCGACGCCCGCTCCCGCGATGACGACGTGCATCGCCGACCCGTGGTCAGCTGTCGGTGTCGGGGCGCGGCACGATGAGCACGGAGCACCGGGCGCCGTGGGTGAGCGCCTCGCCTGTACCGCCGAGCACGAGCCTGGCCAGCGGCCCCCAGCGCCGCGAGCCGATCACGAGGAGGTCGGCGGCCGCGGAGAGATCCAGCAAGGAGGCCGATGGGACGTCGCGGTCGACTTCGATGCTGATGGGGACCGACAGTTGCGCAGTGGCCGCCTCGATGCGGGTGCGCAACGACACGACCTCGTCGTCCATGACCTCGTCCCAGCACTCGCGGAACGGCTCGATCCACAGGCTCGGCCAGCCGAGCGCGGGGATCCGGTCGTCAACCACTCCGCGGACGATGAGCCGGGCGCCGCAACCGGTGGCGATCGCGGCCGCCAGCGACAGGGCCGCGCGTGCTTCGGGCGTGCCGTCGTAGCCGACTGCGATGCGCTTGATATCGACCTGACCCCGTGAGCTGAGTCCGTGCGGCGCGATGGCCAGCGCGCACTGCTCGTGCTCGACGAGCTGTCGTGTGGTGCGGCCCATCAGCACCTGCCCCTCATCACCGCGGTGACTGGATCCGCACACCACGAGCTGACGGTGCTCCTGGGCCACGAGGCGCTTGATGCCGCGCGCATCGGATAGGTCGGAGTCGACGCCCGACCGTGCTCCAGGCGCGAAAGAGTCTCGCGTGCTGGCCAGCATCGTCTTGGTCTCCTCGCGCATCCGGCGCCGGCTCGCGCCCGGGAGCATCAACGGCAGCTCGGGTTCGACCGATATGAGCATCAGATCGCCGCCGACTGCGTCGGTGATGGCGGCGCCGAGCACGGCGGCGTCGTCGCCCTCGGGGCGCCCGTTGACGGCCGCCGCGATGCGCTCGATCTGCGCCGGGATGACCGGCTCGATGGGCTCCATGACTTCTGTGGTGGTCATGGCGCAATCCAACCGCGGACCGCAGGACGTGACATCGGTGGTTCGCCGCACCCGTGGGCGTAGTCGCTGCGGAGGCGGTCGGCGGGGCCGCCGTGTCTACTGGTTCGGCTATGAACAGGACGCGCTGACGCGGTGCTCTACATCCATCACCCCGCATCGTTGCGCCACGACCCGCAGGCGCTGTCACCGGGTCACCCGGACCATCCACGACGGCTGCAGGCGATCGAGACCGCAGTGCGCGACGCGGATCTCGAGTTGACCCGCCTCGCCGCGCCGGCGGCGAGCGAGGCTGAGCTGAGGCTGGTGCACTCAGAGCGTCACATCGCGTTCATCCGGGACCTGTGCGAGTCCGGCGGCGGGCAGATCGATGACGACACCTTCGTCGGTGACGCCTCCTACGAGGCGGCCCGGCATGCCGCGGGGGGCGGGTGCGAGCTGGTGCGGGCTCTGACGTCGGGGCGCGACCACGTCGGGTTCTGCGCCCTGCGTCCAGCCGGCCACCACGCCGAGCGCGACCGCGCGATGGGCTTCTGTCTGTTCAACAACATCGCGGTCGCTGCCGAGCTGGCCATCCGCGAGCGGGGCGTGGAGAAGGTGATGATCATCGATTGGGATGTCCATCACGGCAACGGGACCGCGGAGATCTTCCGCCATCGCGCCGACGTGCTGGTCACGGGCATCCACCAGGCCGGCCTGTTCCCCGGCACCGGCGCCCTCGCCGACAGCGGGTCGGGCGATGGCCGTGGCTACACCGTGAATCTGCCGGTGCCGCCGGGTTCGGGTCCGGAGACGTGGCTGTCGTTGATGGAGCACCTGATCGTGCCCATCGGAGCCGACTTTCGCCCGGAGCTGATCCTCATCTCGGCGGGCTTTGACGCTCATGAGGATGATCCGCTGGCCGACTGCCGGCTGGATGCCGACGCCTTCGCGCAGATGGCCTGCCATGTCCGTGACCTGGCCGGCACGCTCTCGGTGCCCCTGGGAGCGGTGCTGGAGGGTGGCTATGCACCAACGGCCCTGGGGCAGAGCGTGGCCGCGACCCTGGCGGCCCTGCAAGGCGCCGGTGAGGCTCAGTCGGTGGCGCCCGAGCAGATCGTCACGCCCCGGGCGGCGTCGCGGCTGGGTCACCAGTGGGCACTGTGAGCGCCGCGGCCCCGTAGCCCGCACGGAGACAGTCTGTGGAATCGCCGGGTTGGTGGCGCTGCGGCGAGGGTCGAAGATGAAGGCATGACCGGCGGCGCCCCGACCAAGACCTTCCCCACCATCGTGTGGGCCACCGACGGCTCGGCTCCGAGCCTCGCCGCGCGACGGTTCGTGCGCGAGATCTGCGAGGCCGACGACAGCGCCTTGTACGTCGTACACATCGCGCCCGTCCTGGCCACGGCCACTGACGAGGGGCGAATCGCCGCCCTCAAGGCGGTGACATCCTCGCTGCGCCGACACGACATCAACGCGTCGCTCCACGTGGTCCGCGGCGCGTTCGGCTCACCGGCGGGTCACATCGCCGACGTGGCCCGCATGGTCGACGCCGACCTGCTCATCCTCGCGACGCGCGGGCGCTCGCCGTTGACCGGCGCGGTCGCCGGGAGCGTCAGCGAGCGGCTGCTGGCCTGCGCGCCGTGTCCGGTCCTCATCCTTTCGCCCGCCGCCGTCGCGGCGACCGCACCCGTGCACAGGGCGGTGCGGCAGCCCGCCGCCTAGCGCCGGGCTGCCGCAACCGCACCGTCGGCTCAGGTCACTGCCCCGACGCCCATGGAGACGTGACCGCCGAGGTGCGGTCCGAGGTAGCGCGCCGCGATCTTGGCGGGCGCTGCGCCGCCGGTGAGCTCGACGCAGATTGACTCGCCGTCGGCATCGGGGCCGGTAGGGGTGGCCCGCAGGTAGCGCGCGACGCCTCCGGTCATGAGGACGCCCTCCAGAATGGGAGAGAAGGGACGCACGTCTGCCCGGCCACCGGCGAGGGCGTTGATCGACTCGGCGATGGTGTCGGCGAGCTGCGCTGCCACCCCGCCCTGCTTGACCGGATGGTCGCAGCCGTCGCCGGCGGCCCACACCCGGTCCACGCCGCGCACACGACCGTACTCGTCGACGGGGAGGAACCCTCCACCGTCGCTGGGCAGTCCGTCGATGTCGGGGCCGACGAGCTGGGGGAACGCCACGATCCGTTCGGCGGCGATGGTTCGCCCGCCGGGATGCACGACGATCATTCCGGAGCGCGGTACCTCGCAGTAGGCGGAGGTGACGACCTCGACACGGCGCTCGGACATCAGCTGGGCGATGGCTCGGCTGGCCCTGGTCCCGAACGCCTCGAACGGCATCCGTTCTGGCGTCAGCAGCGTGATGTCGAGCTCGCTCTGCATGTCCCAGGCGCGCTCGGACGCCAGCAGCGCCAGTTCGTAGGCGGGGAAGGGCCACGGCATCGGGCCGGGCACGATGATCGCCAGCCGGCGGGTGTAGCCGCCCTCGATGTCCTGGACCAGGCCGTGCAGGAGCTCGTCCATGCGGCGGTCATCGACGTTCGTGGCGTGCTCGAACGTCGGCTGCAGCGCTGCTCCGACGCCGACGATGAGCGCGTCGTAGGACATTTCGGCCCCGCTGCCGGTGCGGATCACGCGGCGCTGGGGATCGACGGAGGCCAGCGTGTCGTGCACGAGCGCGGCTCCCGCCTCGGAGACGAGCGGGCCCAGCGGGTAGCGTTCGGCCCAGCTGGCGGTGAACGGCTCGCCGATGGAGAGGGGGCGGTAGATGAACTCGCCGCCGGGGGACACGACGGTGACGGCGACGCGTTCGCCGGCCAGCTCGTGTAGGGCGAACGCGGCCTCGAGGCCGGCGACGCCGCCTCCGGCGATGATCACCCTCAGCGGTGAGTTGGTCTCGGTGTGTGTCGGCATGATGTTCCTCCGTGGTGGGTCAGGGTCGTGGTGGTGTGGGTCGGACATGGTCAAGTTGCGCTCACGAGGTCGCGGCGGGCCAGCAACGGCATCGCGGCGGCGGCGGCGACGGCGCCGATCGCTGCCATGAGCGCGATCGGTCCCAGGCGAAACGGCCGGGCGGGAGCCAACCCGAGGTGGGCAAAGGGCGAGAGATCCAGGAGCCAGTGGGGTGATCCCAGCACTGGCCCGAACAGCTGCCAGAGGAATGTGACCGCGACCAGCCCGTAAGCGACCGACGCGGCGGCGCGGGGGAGCAGTGCGTAGGCCAGCGCGCCAAGCCCGAGAAACAGCGTGGCGACGCCGGCGCA
>DATJTQ010000271.1:0-11999 GCA_035503355.1 Solirubrobacteraceae bacterium | reverse complement strand
CAGGCTCAGCGCGCCGAACGACATGCCGGTGATGTAGACCGGGATGTCGAGCTCGATCGGCTTGGAGGCAAAGCGCGAGCCGAGGACCGTCTTGGTCAGGCACTTCTCGCGGTAGCCCTCGATCACGAACCGGGTCAGGGTGCCCGGCATGAACATGAGCTCGTCCCAGTGCGGGATCTTCTTGAACATCGAGAAGCCGCGCATCCGGTAGCGGCCGAGCTCGGACTTCACGTGGATGTCGTCGATGACCTCCGGGGTGAAGATGCTCGAACGGCCGAGCACGTTGCGGGCCATCGGTGCGTTCTCGTCAGCAGCCATTCCAGAACCCCCTTAAAGGACGAGCTTGCGCTCGGATGGCTCGAGCGAGTCGTAGTTGTAGAGCTTCTTGCCGCACACGAACTTCTGCAGCTGCGGCGGCGCGCCCAGCCCGTAGATCCGGAACTTGCGCTCGATGAACTCGGTGTCGGCGTCGTTCCATTCGCCCTCGACGCAGTCGACGCCGAGCGACTTGACCTTGCCGCCGACGTAGATGGTGCCGTCGTACATCGAGTCGCCCAGGCCGGGGCCCGCGTCGCCGCAGATGACCTGGCGGCCGCGCTGCATCATGAACCCGGTCATCGACCCGGCGCTGCCGAGGGCGATGATCGTGCCGCCCTTCTGGTCGATCCCGGTGCGGGCGCCGACCTGGCCCTTGACCACGAGGTCGCCGCCGCGGATGGCCGCGCCGGTCAGCGACCCGGCGTTGGAGTCGATGATCACGACCCCGGACATCATGTTCTCGCAGGCAGACCAGCCGACACGACCCGAGATGTGGACCTCGGGACCGTCGATCATGCCCAGCGCGAAGTAGCCCAGCGATCCGTCGAAGTGGATCTTGCAGCGCGTGAGAATGCCGGCGCCCAGCGAGTGCTTGGCTCCGGGGTTGAACACGGTGACGTCGGTCACTCCCTGCTCGTACAGAAGCCAGCGCAACTCGAGGTTGATCCGGCGCGTGGTGAGATGGCGCGCGTCGAAGGTGGCCTTCTCACCATCGATCTCCGACACCTTGGGGACGCGAGCGTCAAGCTCGACCAGGCCGCGAGCGTCGAACAGCGGCTCCTCGACGGATGGCGCCTGATTCATCGTGTCCATACCATCACCGTGCTCTCGTAGGGGTCATAGGTCTCGATCTCATGGTCGATGACCGCGCGGATCGCCATCTCCTCGGAGGCCAGGGCCACCATGTCGTCGCCCTCGTAGAGGACCAGCGGCTTGGCGGCGAGCTCGTCCTTGGCCACCCCGAGGGCATCCTCGGAGACGCAGATGTAGGTGAAAACGCCGTCCAGGTCCTCGAGCGAATGGTGCATGGCGTCCTCGAGCGAGTCACCGTTCGCCATCCGGTCGGCGAGGTACACGGCGATGATCTCCGAGTCACACATGGAGGCGAAACGGTGACCACGGGACTCCAACCGCCGGCGCCACTGGTGATAGTTGGTCAGCTGGCCGTTGTGCACCACCGCCACGTCGGAGAACGGATAGGCCCAGTAGGGGTGGGCGTTGGCGATGTCCACGTCTGACTCGGTGGCCATGCGCACGTGCCCGATCCCATGCGAGCCGAAGTACTCGTCCAGCCCGTAGGAGCCCGACACCGTCTTGGCGTCGCCGAGGTCCTTGACGATCTCCAGCGAGTGCCCCAGCGACAGCACCTCGGCATGTGACACCGACTCGACGTAGTCGGCGAGGTGCTTGAGGTCGCCGTGGTAGTCGATGGTGGCACTGAAGGTGTAGTCGTTGACGTCCTCGGTGCTCTTGACGTCCGCCCCCGCGCTGCGAAGGCGAGCCTCCACCTCCCGCCGGCGGCGCCGGACGTCGTCCTCGAAGTCCAGATCGCGTGTCTCGGTCGAGTCGGCGAGCTTGACGCGCACCACCAGCTCATGGCCGGGAGCGTGATACAGCGCGTAGCCGGTGGAGTCCGGGCCCCGGTGCTTCATCGACTGCAGCATGCTGGTCATGTCGCGGCCGATGCGGTGGGCGCCGTTGCCGTTCTTGTAGATGATCCCTGCGATTCCGCACATAGTGGTGTCTTTCGATAGGCGAGAGCGACGGGCGGCCCCGGGTTAGGGGAGGACCTCCAGATACTCGTCGCGCTCCCAGTCGGTGACCGCGGCGAGGTAGCGCTCCCATTCGTCGCGCTTGTAGTGGTTGAAGACCTTGTAGAGGCGGCCGGGCATGGCGCTCTTGATCACCTCGTCGGCGGCCAGCGCCTCCAGCGCCTTGCCGAGGCTGTCGGGCACCTTCTCGATCTCCTGGCCCTCGGCCAGCAGGTCGTAGGTGTTGCCCTGCTGGGGCGGGCCCGGGTCGATCTCGCGGCGCACGCCGTCCAGGCCGGCACGCAGCAGCGTGGCGACGGTCAGGTACGGGTTGCACGACGAGTCCACGCCGCGGTACTCGAAGCGACCCTCGCCGGCCACGCGGACGGTGGTGGTGCGGTTCTGCCAGCCCCAGTTCTTGTAGATCGGCGCCCAGAAGCCGGTGTCCCACATCCGGCAGTACGAGTTCACCGTGGGGTTGCCGACGCACATCAGCGCCGGGAAGTGCTCCAGCATCCCGCCGAGGAAGTAGCGGGCGAACTGCGAGAGCTTGGCGGGGCCCTCCGGGTCATAGAACACGTTCGTGCCCTCATCGTCGATGAGGGTGAAGTGGTGATGGTGACCGTTGGCCGAGACGCCGGTGAACGGCTTGGGCATGAACGTCGGCAGCAGATCGTGCTTGCGGCCGACCGCGGCGCACACCTGGCGGTACGTGGTGATGTTGTCCGCCGTGCGCACCGGGCGGTCAAAGCGGAAGTTGAGCTCCAGCTGTCCGGGGGCGTCCTCGTGGTCGCCGTAGCTCATGTCCAGTCCCAGCGCCTGCCCGTACTCCACCACGTCCAGCAGCACCGGACGCAGTTCCTCGAACTGGTGGATGTGGTAGCAGTAGGGCTTGGTGACGCCCTGGGGCTCCTCGCCTTCGCGGGGCTTGCGCAGCCACATCATCTCGGGCTCGATGCCGATGAGGAACTGGAGGCCGAGCTCCTCCTCGAACTCGTGGGCGATCTTCTTGAGGTTCTGGCGCGGGTCGGCGTCCAGCAACTCCCCGGTCTCGGTGTCGTAGCAGTCACAGAAGACGCGGGCCACGCGGTTGTCCCACGGCAGCACGGCGAAGGTGTCGAGGTCGGCGACGGCGGCGAGCTCGGACTCCTCGGGGCCGAAGCCGATGTAGTTGCCGTAGCGGTCGGTGAACAGGTTGGCGACGGCGCCGTAGACGAGCTGGTAGCCACGCTCGGCGACCTGGGGGAAGAACGAGGACACGACGCCCTTGCCCATCACCCGGCCGGTGATCGAGACCTGCTGGAAGAAGACGTACTTGATGCCCTGATCCTCGATCAGCTTGGTCAGGGCCTCGATCTTGTCGGCACGGCCCGGGGCGTTACGCGCCTCCTCGAGCGTCGCCGGGGCAGGCGCGATCCGGGGGCTGGACAGGACCGTCTGCACGTTCCCGCCGAATACCGGCGTCTCCACACCTTTCGCCATCCTCCACTCCTTCCTCATGGCTGCCGCGGTCGCGGGCAGCCGCACTGGGGTCGATTTCAACTGCCGGCCGGCACGCCGGCGTCACTGGCGCAGCGCTGCTCCGGGGCCCCGGACGCTCCGCCCGCAGCCGGCTCCGCTCCCCACCTCGCAACCACGCGACTGGACAAATTGGTACACGGCGCGTTTATACCAAGCAGCCGTGGACATGGCAAGGCTCCGCGCTTGCGCGCGCGACCTCGCCACGGTAGCATCTTGTTGCGTTATCTACAACTGCATTGCGTAATAGGCAACAACTAGCAAATCGAGGAGCCCCCGTGTCCGACCGTCTTCCGCAATCCACCCCCACCCTGGTCATCGGCGCCGGCGTGCACGGCCTGTCCACCGCCTGGCATCTGGCCCGGCAGGGCCAGGAGGTCCTGGTCATCGACAAGACCGAGATCGCGGCCGGAGCCTCCGGAATCGCCTGCGGGATCGTGCGCAACAACTACTTCCAGCCGGCCATGCAGGAGCTGATGGCCGCCTGCGTGGAGGTGTGGGAGTCAGAGCCCGAGAAGCTGCACTACCACGGCAGCGGCTACATCGCCCTCGGCCCCTCCGCCCAGGAGGAGGACCTCGCCGAGGTCTACGAGCGCCAGCAGCGCATCGGCTACCCCTCGCGGCTCTACACCGGCGAGAGCGAGGTCGCTGAGCACATGCGCTCGCTCTTTGACGACTGGCGCGCCCCCGGTCTCACCGTCTGCTTGCACGAGCAGGCCGGCGGCTACGCCTTCAACAAGGAGTCGATGCACGGGCTGGCCGATCTGGCCCGCGCCGCCGGCGCCCGGATCGAGACCGGCGTCGAGGTGCTCGACTTCGCCTCTGACAATGACGGGGCCATCACCCGGGTGCGCACCAGTGCCGGCGACATCGACGTCGAGCAGGTCGTGGTGGCCGTCGGCCCCTGGATCGCCTCGCTGTGGGAGATGCTGGACCTCCCGGATCGCCTCGATGTGCGCCAGCCCAACGGCGAGGTCGTCACCGATCAGCCGATGTGGACCTACTGGTACCTGCAGGAGGGCGAGGCCGCCTTTGACCCGAAGAGCTTCGTCACCAACGACGGCAAGAGCTCGCCCGTGCTCCACGTTGACTCCGACGCGCCGCTGCATGCCGACGACGGAACCCTGATCACCGACGAGTTCTGGGGCGTGTACTTCAAGCCCGACCGCGACAGCGTCCAGGGCGGCGCCCAGCCGATCAAGCTCGGCAACACCTTCGCCGTCGACCCCTACCCCACCGGCACCGTGGACCCCGGGTTCCCCGACATGTGGTCAGCGTCGCTCTCGCACTGCCTGTCACGGTTTGAGGGTGCCCGCGCCAAGTACCGCCAGGTCCGCTCGGGCGGAGTCGGCGCCTTCACCGTCGACAACTTCCCGGTCTTTGACTACATGCGCCCCAACGTGTTCGTGGCCGCGGACTCCAACCATGGGTACAAGATGATCGCGGTGGGCAAGGAGATCGCCCGGGTCCTGCAGGGTGAGCACTCCTCGCTGCTGCACCCCTTCCGCTATGAGCGCTTCGCCACCGGGGACCTGCACCCGGTGTCGCACAGCCCCTACCCCTGGAGCTGACACCGGTCCCGCCCGCGCGCGTTCGCCACGGCGAGCGCGCGCCTCAGCGGCTGGCGCCGCCCCCGAGCGCCGCACTGAGGTCGGCGGCCGCCACCAGCAGCGGCTCGCGCAGCGACCGCCGCGCCGCCACGGGCAGCCGCGACACCGGGCCCTGAACGCCCAGGATGGCGGCCAGCTCGCCGTGGCGCCCGAACGCCGGGGCGGCCAGCGCCGCCAGGTCGGCCTCGCGCTCGCCCACCGCCTCGGCCCAGCCGCGCGCCCGCACGGCGTCAAGCTCGACGGCCAACGTGCCCGGGTCGGTGATGGTGCGCCGGGTGAAGGCGGTGAGCGCCACCGGTCCCGCCCTCCCTGGAGCCCGCCCGGGACGGCCCCCGGCGGCCTCGCCTCCCGCGTAGGCGAGCATCACCTTGCCGGCGGCGGTGGCGTGCGACACGCTGGGGCGCCCGACCCGGGCCATGCTGACCACGCTCGAGGGCGAGGGCACGAAGTCGACGGTGATGGCCTCCGTCTCACCCGGGACCGACAGCGTGGCCGTCTCCCCCGTCTCAGCCACCAGCCGGGCCAGCAGCGGGCGGGCCAGCGCGCGCACGTCGAGCCCCGCCAGCACCCGGTCAGAGAGGGTGACGAGCTTGAGGCCCAGCCGGAACGGGCCGCCATCGTCGGTGCGCATCACCAGACCGGCGTCCTGCAGGGTGGCCAGCAGACGTGAGGCGGTGCTGGCGTTGACACCGATCCGCCGGGCCAGCTCGTTGACGCCCAGCGGGGTCTCGGACGCGGCCAGCACGTCAAGCAGCTGCGTCGCGCGCGCCACCGAGCCCACCGCGCGGCGCGGCGCCTCTCCCCGGTCAGCGGGCACGTGCCGCCTGCCCGTGACGGTCAGCGGTCAGAAGCCCGAGCGGGGCCCCGCGCCCCGCGCCCGTTGCTCGCGCCGCGCGCCTGGGTCGGCGGGCGCGAATGCTTGGCCGCGACGCGCGCCGGCCGCGGCGAGTCCAGAGACCGCATCACCATCACCTCGATCCCCCCGGGGGCGAACAGGTCGCGCGAATAGGCCACCCGGTCATCGCGCCCGGCGAAGATCAGCTCCTCCAGCTCCAGGCCGGCGGTGGTGCCGGTGACGCCGAGCAGCTTGCCGGCCCGCTCGCGCGCGGTCAGCACCGCCGGCATCACGCGGGTCCGCGCGTAGGTGACCGGGATCCCGATGTCGATGAGCACGTCCAGCACCATCCGGCCCTGCTCCACCTCGACCCGCAGCGCCTCGAGCTCGGGCAGGGCGATGCTGGGGTGCACCACGTCGTACATGACGGCGACCGGCGATCCGCCCGCCACCAGCGTGCGCCACACCGACGTGCACGGCTCCGACGGCTCCAGCCCCAGCGCCTCGCACACCTCGGCGCCGACGGCACGATGCTCGATGCGCACGTCGACGGCCGCCAGCCGCAGTCCACGGCGTGCCGCCACCGAGGAATACGGCTCCAGGCGCTCCAGGCGCTCGCCGAACGCCGTGGGCACCGCCATCCGCCCCACGAACGTCCCGCTGCCCTGGCGGCGGACGATCTCGCCGCTGTCCTCCAGGCGCTGCAGCGCGGAGCGCAGCGTCCCGCGCGACACCCCCAGCATCGCCGCCACCTCGTGCTCGGGCGGCAGCCGGTCGCCCTGGCGATATCGCCCCGGGGCCAGCCAGTTACGCAGCGCCCGCTCGGCCCCGTCCACCAGCGACGGCCGGTTGACCGGCACGACGTCGGCATCGGTGGCAATCGCCCCCACCTTCCCTGAAGACCCTGCTCGTGCTATCTCGACGACTCCTCGTCCCGGTTGATGTCGGGAGGAATCGTATTTGCCCGCGCACCTGCGTGGGCAATCAGTTGTCAGCGGTCGAGCTTGTGGGCGGCCTCATTGAGGCAGCGCTTCTTGGGAGGCTTGACCTCGGTGGGGTGCTGAGTCTCGGTCTTACGACGGCTGGCACCGGGCCGGCCGAACGTCGGGAGCAGGCGGGGGAGCGGCGAATGCGTGGGACGCATTGAGTCTCCTTTGGTTGCTCGGAACCTACCCATAGGCGGGATCTTTCATGCGCTTTGGATAGAGCCGGTGGGCGGGATCGGGAGCATCTGATCCAACTGTGCCGTGCCCGTCGGACGTTGCGCGGACAGCAGCGCCACGCGCACCGCCAGCTCGGTCAGCCTGTCGTGAGAAGGCTCCATCTCTCCGCGTAGATCCCTTTCGCCGCTCATCGCATGACTCCTATCTCTTCGCCGTACCTGTCCTCACTGTGAACAGAACGGATCAGAACAGCCCGACCGTCCGCCCGTTCTCATCGATATCGATGTTCAGGGCCGCCGGAGTCTTGCCCAGTCCGGGCATCTGCACGATGTCGCCACACAGGGGCACCAGCCACCCGGCTCCGGTGTAGGCCCGGATGTCGCGCACGGGGAGGGTGAAGCCCTCGGGCGCGTTGAGCAGGGTCGGATCGGCCGACAGCGACAGGTGGGTCTTGGCCATGCAGATCGGGAAGTGGCCCAGCCCCTCGCGGGTGAACTGGGTGATCTTGGCCTCGGCCTCGGGATAGAAGTAGACGTCCTTGGCCCCGTAGACGTTCTTGGCCACGGCCTCGATCTTGTCCTGGATGGGCTCGTCGTCCTGATAGAGCTGGTGGAAGGTGTTGGGCTGCTCGCAGGCCTCCACCACCGCCGAGGCGAGATCGGCCACGCCGGCGCCGCCCTTGGAGAACCCCTCGTTGGCCTCCGCGGCGAACGCGCCGGCCTCCATGGCCAGCCGCTTGACCAGCTCCACCTCCTCGTTGGTGTCACCGGGCCGGCGGTTGACCGCCACGACGGCCGGCACGCCGAAGGTGGTGATCGTCTTGAGGTGGTGGCGGACGTTGGCAAAGCCGGTCTCGATCGCGTGCAACGCGGCTGAGCGCTCGGCCCGCGGGTCGTCCTCCAGGCCGGCGTGGTGCTTGATGGCACGAACGGTGGTGACCAGCACCGCCGCCGACGGGGTCAGCTTGCCGAAGCGGCAGACGATGTCAAAGAACTTCTCCATGCCCATGTCGGCGCCGAAGCCCGACTCGGTGACCACGTAGTCGCCCATCTTCATGCCGATGAGGTCGGCGATCAGCGAGTTGTTGCCGTGGGCGATGTTGGCGAAGGGGCCACAGTGCATGAGCACCGGCTGGCCCTCGAGCGTCTGCACCAGATTCGGCTTGATCGCATCCTTCAAAAGCACCGTCATCGCACCGGCGGCGCCGAGATCCTCGGCGGTGATCGCCTTGGCGCCGTCGTAGGAGTACGCCGCGGTGATCTTGGAGATGCGCTTGCGCAGGTCCTGCAGATCGCGCGCCACGGCCATGATCGCCATCACCTCGGAGGCGGCGGTGATGTCAAAGCCGGTCTCACGCGGGTACCCGTTGGCGCGGCCGCCGAGGCCGACGGCGATATTGCGCAGGGCCCGGTCGTTCATGTCCACCGCGCGGCGCCAGCCGATGCGCAGGGCGTCGATCTTGTGCGGGTTGCCGTGCAGGATCGAGGCGTCGATCATCGCCGCCAGCAGGTTGTTGGCCGCCGTGATGGCATGGATGTCGCCGGTGAAGTGGAGGTTGAGGTCCTCCATCGGCACCACCTGGGTCAGCCCGCCGCCGGCGGCGCCGCCCTTGATGCCGAACACCGGGCCCAGCGACGCCTCACGCAGGCAGGCGACCGGGTTCTTGCCGATCACCCCGAGCCCCTGGGTCAGCCCCACCAGCGTCGTCGTCTTGCCCTCGCCGGCCTTGGTCGGCGTCATGCCGGTGACGCACACCAGCTTGCCGTCGGGGCGGTCGGCCAGCCGCTCGCGTACCGACAGCGCGATCTTGGCCTTGTAGCGGCCGTAGGGCTCGATCTCGTCGGGCTCCAGCCCCGCCTCGGATGCGATCGACTCGATGGGCTGAAGAGTGGCTTCCTGGGCGATCTCAAGGCTTGACTTCATGGGCTTTCTCCCTCTTGGTGAGTCTCAGTGGCTCAGTGGCTCAGTGGCTGACGGCGGCTGCGGCGAGCTCGGAGACGAGCTTGTCCTCGTAGAAGCGCTCCAGGGCAAAGGGCTGGATCAGTTCCGGCTGCTTGCCGGTGGCCACCAGCTCGGCCAGTGTCTTGCCGACGATCGGGGCGGCCTTGAACCCGTAGGTCCCCCACCCTGCCGACACGTGGAAATTGTCCACCTCGGTCTTGCCGAGGATGGGGCTGTAGTCGGGGCTGAGGTCACACAGCCCGGCCCAGCTGCGCAGCAGGCGCGCCCGCTCGAGCTGCGGGAACAGCTCCAGCGCGTGACGGCAGACGTCCTGCAGGAAGTTGAGCGTCCCGTTCATGCGATACGTCGTCCACGGCTCGATCTCGGCTCCCATGAGGAACTCGCCGCGGTCGGTCTGCGAGATGTAGACGTGCATCTGCGAGGACACGATCACCACGTCGAGCAGCGGCTTCATCGGCTCGGTGACGCACGCCTGCAGGATGTGGGTGGTGATCGGCATCGCCACCCCGGCCATGTCGGAGATCAGCGTGCTCCACCCCGCGGTGCAGTTGAGCACCTGGCCGGCGTTGATGGTGCCGCGGTTGGTCTTGACCTTGGTCACCTTGCTGTTGGAGCGCTCCATCCCCAGGACCTCGGTGTTCTGGTGGATCTCGGCGCCGCCCTGGTCAGCGGAGCGGGCCAACCCCCAGACCACCGCGTCGTGGCGGATGATGCCGCCGGGCGGGTGATACAGCGCGCCCATGATCGGATAGGTCGCGTTGGGGTTGTGCACCTGCATCGCGGGCGCGAGCTTGGCGATCTCGTCGGGGTAGATGAGGCGGCTGTCGATGCCCTGCAGGCGGTTGACCTCGGCGCGGTTGGCCATGACGAACATCGCGCGGTCGGCGTGCGCCAGGGTGAGGTGGCCGCACTGCGAGAACAGCAGATTGAAGTTGAGGTCCTGCGACAGGCCCTCGTAGAGCTTGACGCTCTGGTCATAGAACTTGGCGCCCTCGGGCGTCTTGTAGTTGGAGCGCAGGATGGTGGTGTTGCGCCCGGCCGCGCCGGACCCGATGTAGCGCTTCTCGAGGATCGCGATGTCCTTGATCCCGTGCTCGCGGAGGTAGTGCGCGGTGGCCAGCCCGTGCGAGCCGCCGCCGACGATGACGACGTCATAGGAGCTCTTGAGGTCCTTCTGGCGGCGCCACATCCGCCGCTTGCGGAAGATGTCAAGCACTCGCGCTCACCACCTCGCGCAGCGCGTCCACACCGCACGGCCGTCCGCCCAGGTGACCGCCGGCGTCGGCGATCACTGACCACATGTACTCGCCGGTGGCCCACCCGAAGAGGAACAGGTACCGGTCCTCGTCCTCGCGGATGACCAGGCCCGGCTGGCGCCCGACCGACCCGGGCCGCAGCGCCCCCACCGGGGTGACATGCGGGCGCAGGTCCAGGGCGCAGAAGCGCGCGAACGTCTCCCGCGCCAGGGGGCCGACCAGCGTCAGGGCGGCGAAGTTGGAGGTGACGTCGAGCACGTGCATGCCGTCGGCGAGCTCACCGAGGTCCGGGCGCGTGCCGATGACCAGCGCCCGCGTGGCGGTCAGCCGGCACCACCAGGCGTCGTCCTTGCGTACCGCGGTGCCGAAGGGCAGCTCGGTGCCGGCGGCGGCGTCGATCGCCTCCGACGCGCCCTGCAGCTCGAGCTTGGCCACGTGCGAGACATCGGTCCAGCTCACAGCGTCGCCGGGACCATCGGTCCCCGGAAAGGCGACGGCGACGTTGAAGCCGTCGCGCACCTCGTACTGGGCACCCGCGGCGCGCGCGAGGCGCTCCATCGGCGAGTGGGCGACCGCGTTCTCTGACGCCGGCCTCAGGAAGTCGAGGTTCATGAGCGCAGCACCTCACCGTCGGGGTCATAGAAGGGCTTGGTCTGGATCTCGGCGGTGAGGGTCCGGCCCTCATCGGAGATGGTGATCTGGGCCCCATCCTCGGCGAAGGCCTCGGGAACCCAGGCCAGCCCGATGGTGCGATCCAGCACCGGCGAGTGGCGTGAGCTGGTCACCTGCCCGGCCGGGGATCCCTGGCCGTCCAGGACCACCGCCCCCTCGGTGGGCACATCGCCGTTGGGCATGGTGAAGCCCACCAGGGCCACGCCCGCGCCGTGCTGGGAGAAGTGCTCCAGCGCCCACTTGCCGATGAAGTCCTGCTCCTTGTCGAGCTTGACGATCCACGGCATGGCCGCGCCGAACGGCGTGGACTCCGAGTCGGTGTCCTGGCCGACGATGATGTGCAGCTTCTGCAGGCGCAGGATCCGCTGGGGCTCCAGGCCGAAGGGCCGCAGCCCGTGCGGCTTGCCCGCCTCCATCAGCGCGTCCCACACGTGTTCGCCCATCGCCGAGGGGAAGTGGATCTCATACCCCACCTCGCCGACGAAGCCGATGCGCAGGATCAGGCACTCGACGCCGGCGATCTTGGCCTGCTTGCCGTCGAGGTAGGCACAGGCCTCGTTGGAGCAGTCCAGATCGGTGACCGCGGCCATGATCTCGCGCGCCTTGGGTCCGGCGAGGTTGACCGCGCCGACCCCCTGGGTGACGTCGGTGAGATGGACCCGGTCACCCCAGTCGGCCAGCCACCAGGAGAACCACTCCTCCATGGCTCCGGCCCCGCTGGAGGTGGTGGTGACGTAGAACGTCTCGTCGTCGATGCGGCACACCGTGCCGTCGTCGACGATCCGGCCCGCGTCGGAGCTGATCACGCCGTAGCGGATGCGCCCGGGCTTGAGGTTGGAGAAGCGGTTGGGGTACAGGCGGTCCAGGAAGTCCCCGGCGTCGGGCCCGCGCACGATGAGCTTGCCCAGCGTCGA
>DATJTQ010000270.1:0-3400 GCA_035503355.1 Solirubrobacteraceae bacterium | reverse complement strand
CACAGGCGACCCGTTCCGCGACCCCGGCCGGCCGCCAAGCCGGACGCCGCGCCCGAGCTACTCGTCGTCCTCGTCCAGCCAGTCGGTGGTCCGCGCCACCGCCTTGCGCCACTTGCGGTACCCCCGCTCGCGGCGGTCGCTCTCCATGTCGGGCAGCCACTGGGCGGCCATGTGCCAGTTGGCGCGCAGGGCATCGGTGTCGGGCCAGAAGCCGACGGCCAGTCCGGCCGCGTAGGCCGCGCCCAGCGACACCGTCTCGGCCACGATCGGCCGGACCACCGAGACGTCGAGCACGTCGGCGAGGAACTGCATGAGCAGGTTGTTGGCGGTCATGCCACCGTCGACGCGCAGGGTGCTCAGCGACACTCCCGAGTCGGCGGTCATCGCCTCCACCACCTCCCGGGTCTGCCAGGCGGTGGCCTCGAGCACGGCCCGGGCGAGGTGGCCCTTGGTGATGTAGCCGGTGAGCCCCGCGATCACGCCGCGGGCGTCGCTGCGCCAGTGCGGCGCGAAGAGCCCGGAGAAGGCGGGGACGAAGTAACAGCCGCCGTTGTCCTCGACGGTCCGGGCGAGCGTCTCGATCTCGGGCGCCGAGCCGATGAGGCCGACGTTGTCGCGAAACCACTGCACCAGGGCGCCGGTGACGGCGATCGATCCCTCCAGCGCGTAGGTGGGGGCCTCGTCGCCGACGCGGCAGCACAGGGTGGTGAGCAGCCCGCTGTCTGAGAGCACCGGGCGCTCGCCCGTGTTGAGCAGCAGGAAGCTGCCGGTCCCGTAGGTGCACTTGGCCTCCCCCGCGGCAAAGCACGTCTGACCGAAGAGCGCGGCCTGCTGGTCACCCAGCGCCGCGGCCACGGGCACGCCGCCGAGCTGGCCGTCGGCCTCGCCGTAGGTCTCGGCCGAGGGGCGGATCTCGGGCAGCATCTGGCGGGGCACGCCGAGCGCGTCGAGCAGTTCGTCGTCCCAGTCGAGCGTGTGCAGCCCCATCATCATCGTGCGGCTGGCGTTGGTGACGTCGGTGAGGTGGCGGCCGGTGAGCTTCCAGATCAGCCACGAGTCCATCGTCCCGAACAGAACCTCGCCGGCGGCGGCGCGCTCGGCCAGGCCCGGCACCGTGTCGAGCAGCCACCGCAGCTTGGGGCCCGAGAAGTAGGTTGCCGGCGGCAGGCCGGAGCGCTCGCGAAACCAGGCGTCATCATGCTCGGCGGCCAGGGCACGGACGATGTGATCGGTCCGGGTGTCCTGCCAGTTGATGGCGTTGTGGACCGCCTGGCCGGTGGCGCGGTCCCACACCAGGGTCGTCTCGCGCTGGTTGGCGATGCCCAGCGCCACCAGGTCAGACGCCTCCAGCCGGGCCTCGGCCAGCGCGCGCTCCACCACGAACTCGACGTTGCGCCAGATCTCCTCGGGGTCGTGCTCGACCCACCCGGGCCGCGGGTAGATGTGGTGGTGCTCCTTCTGGGCCACCGAGACGATGCGACCGGAGCGATCGAAGACCAGGCACCGCGACGAGGCCGTGCCCTGGTCGATTGCCGCCACGTATCGCTCTCTCAAAGCCACCTCTCCTTCACCACGGGATCGCGCCAAGCTCGCGGGACACGGCTCGGGCCGCCTCACGCACGTAGGCCAACAGCTCCCCTCGCGGCTGTCGTGCGACCAGCAGCCGTTCCGGTGGACCGAAGATACCCATCGCGCCCACCGTGAGGCCGGTGCGGTCCATGATCGGCGCCGCCAAGGACACCTGGCGCGGGTTGAGCTCGCCCACGTCGGCGGCCCAACCACGGTCGCGGGTGCGGGCCAGCTCACGCTCCAGGCGCTCGTGGTCACAGATCGTCGCGTCGGTGTAGGACTCCAGGCCCTTGCCGACCAGCTCGGCCGCCACGTAGGGGTGGTGGGCGAGCAGCATCTTGCCCAGCGCCGTGGCGTGGGCGGGCAGCAGCGAGCCCACGTCGAGGGTCTGGAGGCTGTCGTCGGGGCGGAACACGTGATGGACGATGAGGACCTGGCCCTCGTGCAGAGTGCCGATGCGCACCGCCTCCTGAGTGCGCGCCGCCAGCGAGTCTGACCAGTTCAGCGCGCGGGTGCGCAGCTCGTTGCCGTCCAGATAGCTGGAGCCCATGTGCAGCAGCGCGGCACCGAGCTGGTACTTGCCCGTCTCGGGATCCTGCTCGACGAAGCCGACGTGCTGCAGGGTGCGCAGCAACCCGTGCACGGTCCCCTTCGACAGGCCCAGCTCGCCGGCGAGATCCACCACGCCGAGCCGGCGCGTCCGTCCCGAGAGGAGGCGCAGAATCGCCGCTGCGCGCTCAATGGACTGGATGTTGCCGGGCACCTCTTCTCCTACCCCCGCGGGAAACGATCCCGTTTTTTAGCTACTTCGCGGTGACGATGACGAACCGGGTATCAGTATTTTGAACCGAGTTTGACATTGTCGAACCGCCGGGGATAGTATCGCCGCCGTCCATCCGTATCGCTCAGGAGGGAGAGAGACTTGAGCATCATTGGCGCTGAATGGATCGGGACCGCACTCCTGATCTTGCTTGGTGACGGAGTGGTTGCCGCCGTACTCCTCAACAAGTCGAAGGCACAGAACTCCGGCTGGATCGTGATCACCTTCGGGTGGGGCTTCGCGGTCATGGTCGGCGCGTACGCCGTCGGGCAGTTCGACGGTGCGCACCTCAACCCGGCGGTGACGCTGGGCATCTGGATTCACGGTGGGATCGACGGGAACGCCGCGTGGCACTACTTCATCGGCGAGATTCTCGGCGCGATGACCGGCGCAGCACTCGTCTGGGCCGCGTATTACCTGCACTGGGCCGAGACCGAGGATCCAGGCCTGAAGCTGGCGGTGTTCTCAACCGGCCCGGCGATCCGCAACTACGCGTGGAACCTGGTCACCGAGATCATCGGCACGATCGTCCTGGTGTTCGGGATCCTGGCCATCACCTCGGCCGGCAACTTCGTCTCCGGTCCCGCCCACACGGGCCTCGGAACGCTGTTGGTGGCCTTCCTCGTCGTCAGCATCGGCATGTCGCTTGGTGGTCCGACGGGATACGCCATCAATCCGGCACGCGACCTGGGTCCGCGGATCATGCACGCGATCCTGCCCATCCCGGGCAAGGGCCCGTCGGACTGGTCCTACGCCTGGGTTCCCGTCCTGGGGCCGCTCATCGGCGGCGCCATCGGCGCGATCCTGTTCGGCGCCTTCTACCCCTGATACCGAGGACTCACAGATGAAGAAGCTCATCAACGCGCCCGACGCGGTGGTGGCGGACGCCCTGCGTGGGGTCGAAGCGGCACACGGCGATCGCCTGCGTGTCACGTTTGACCCCTACTGCGTGATCCGCGCCGACGCGCCGGTGCAAGGAAAGGTAGGACTCATCTCGGGCGGAGGCTCGGG
>DATJTQ010000269.1:0-3746 GCA_035503355.1 Solirubrobacteraceae bacterium | reverse complement strand
CTGATCGAGCGCGCCGGGCTCGAGCGCGCTTGATCGAGCCCGCCAGGAAAAATAAGCCCGCATAGGGTGCTTATTTTTGGGTCACGTGGTTGCGGGCGCCAGGTGTAATGGTTCTGTCGGTGCTGGACAGTTCCTGAGTGGTGGATTCACAGGTCCAGTTCGAGCAGCTCTACCGCGCCTACGCGGACCGCGTCCATGCCTACGCGCTGCGGCGCACCAGCGCGGCGGCCGCCGACGACGTCGTCGCTGAGGTGTTCGTCGTCGTGTGGCGGCGGCTGGACCGGGTGCCCGAGGAGCCGCTGCCGTGGCTCTACGGCGTTGCCCGCCGGGTGGTGGCCAACCGGCGGCGCAGCGAGAGCCGTGCCGCCGCCCTGCACGAGCGACTGGCCGACGGCCGGCCGGCCCCCGAGCCGCCGGTGGTCAGTCCCGAGGTCGATGACCGCGTGCAGCGCGCGCTGGCCGGTCTGAGCGAGCGCGACCGCGAGCTGCTGCTGCTGATCGCCTGGGAGGGCTTGCGCGTCAACGAGGCCGCGCAGGCGTTGGGCGTGCGCAGCGGCACCCTGGCCGTGCGGCTGCACCGGGCCCGCCAGCGCCTGGCCCGCGCGCTGGCCGAGGAGGACGTACAGATCGAGATGGAGGTACGGACGTGACCGTCGACGCGCTCGAGTATCTGCGCGCCCAGGATCCGGCGCCCCAGGGGGGCACGGCACCGCCCGTGGAGCGTGTGCTGGCCCGCGTTCAGGCCAAGGCAGGAGGCGGCCCTCATCGCCGGCGGCTTGCCCTCGTTCCCGCGATCGCCGTCGCGGTGACGCTGGCGGTGGTCACGGTCGTGGTCCTGCTGGCCGTCACCCACCGTGGCCAACCGTCCCCTCAGGTGCCACCGGCCAACCGAACCACCCCGTCGGTGCCGACGCCCACGTCGCTGATGCCACGTGGCGGGATGCGTGGCGCGCTCTACATCCAGGCGGCGGCGTCGGCGGCGGGGGGTCATGCCCTCATCAACTTCAATCAGTGCGAGCCCTGCTACGGCCGGCCGGCGGCGTCGATCGAGCACCTGTGGCTGGCCACCACCGGTGACAGCGGCCGGTCCTGGCAGATCACGCACGCCTCACTTGATCTCACGATGCTGGCCTTCTCCGGAGCCGACGGGTGGGCCGAGGGCTCCGGGTCAGACCGCACCCTGCGCTTCCTGGTCACTCATGACGGCGGGCGCGACTGGCAGGTGGCGTCCAGTCCCGATCCCGCTCCGGGGTGGGGCGACGTGTCGGTGGCCGGCGGGGAGGCGTGGTCGCTCGGCAACGCGTGCGTGGGCACCCGGTGCGTCGACGCCATCCTGCGAGCGCCGGCAGCGGGCGCACGCCTGGTGCAGACGGCGGCCCAGCCGCCCCTCGGCCACAGCACGGACGTCAGCGTCGTCGCCACCGGGCGCAATGACGCCTACGTGTTCAACGACAGCTTCGGCACCGGCAACGGGCTGACCACCGTCACCGCCACGCGCATGTTCGCCACCCACGACGGCGGCCGTACCTGGCGCTCGGTCCCGACGCCGTGCCCCCGCGTGAGCTCCGGTCACCTGTACCGCGGGGGCGCGGGGGCGCTGTGGGCCGTCTGTCAGCAGTCGCATGGCGTCACACAGCTGACCCGCTCGACCGATGGTGGCCGGCACTGGACGCCGATGATCAGATCCCAGGCCAACATCGAGCTGCAGCCCGCCTCGGCCCAGGTCGCATGGGCGGTGAGCCCCGCGGGGCGGATCCTTCGCAGCACCGATGGCGGGCGGACCTGGACCGCGGTGTGGTACGGAGGACATCCCGAGCCGGCCGTGCTGGCGGGCATCATGCCTTCCGGGCTCAACCGCGCGTTCAACGTCGTCCTCACCGTCGCGAGCGCGAGCACCGCCACCGTGATCGCGCAAGTGTCACGCGGGCATGTCGACCGCCATCCCGCCCAGACCGACTTCGTGACCTACCGGACCACCGACGGCGGTCAGACCTGGCATCCGAGCGTGGTGCGCCTCCCATCCGGCTGACGGGCGGAGCGCCCTCCCCGGTAGAGTCCGCCGCCGGCCCGATGCGAACGCTGACGTTCTCCTGGGAGTACCCGCCCGTGATCGAGGGCGGCCTGGCGCGGCATGTGCGCAAGCTCTCGGAGAACCTCGTGCAGGAGGGCGTCGAGGTGCATGTGCTCACGCGCGGCTCCGAGCATCTGCCGGCACGCGAGGAGCGTCACGGGGTGATCGTGCACCGGGTCCGCCAGCCGCCCTTCCCGCGCGACGTCAAGGCGTTCATCCGCTGGGTGGGGTCGATGAACGAGGCGATGGCGGCCGCCGGCGCCGACCTCGACCACGAACTGCGCTTCGACGTCATCCACTCCCACGACTGGCTGGTGGCCGAGGCCGCCGAGCAGGTGGCGCGGCGGGTGGCGCGGCCGTGGATCGCCACCGTGCACGCCACCGAATACGGCCGCCATCAGGGCTGGGTGGAGAAGTACCCCCAATCGCACATCCACGCCGCCGAACGCGAGATGGCGCGCCGGGCCGACCGCGTCATCACCTGCAGCCGTTACATGCGCAGCCACGTGGCCAAGGTGTTCGGGATCCGTGCCGCCAAGGTGACCGCGATGCAGAACGGCATCGACCCGCGCGACCTGGAGCCGGTGGCCGACGACCTCGATGCGCTGCGGGCGCGCTACGCCAACCCCGGCGAGCAGCTGGTGCTCCTCGTCGGCCGCCTCGTCTACGAGAAGGGCTTTCACCTCGCCCTCGACGCGCTGGCCCCGGTGATCAAGTCGCGCGGCAACGTCCGCTTCGTGGTGGCCGGCACCGGGACCGCCGAGGCCGAGCTGCGCCGCCAGGCGTGGCGGCTGGGGCTGCATCGCAAGGGCGTCTTCCTCGGGTGGGTCGGTGACGACATGCTCCACTCGCTGTATCGCATCGCCGATATGTGCATCGTCCCTTCGATCTATGAGCCGTTCGGGATCGTGGCGCTGGAGGCGATGGCCTCCGGGTGCCTGTGCGTGGTCGCCGACACCGGCGGCCTGCGCGAGGTCATCCCCGACGACGGCACCGTCGGCCTGCGCTTCCCCTCGCGCGACGCCGCCGCGCTGCAGGAGATCCTCGAGCGCGTCCTCACCGACGATGCCGAGCGCGCCCAGCTCGTGGCCGAGGCGCGCGAGCACGTCCTGCGCTTCGATTGGGCCGAGGTGGCCCGCCAGACGCTCGGCGTCTACCGCCGCGAGCTGCGCGCGGCCGCGCCGGCGCCCGACGCGGTCAGCCGGCCTTGACCGCCTGCAGGGTGTAGGTCATCGCGACGCGCTCCGGGCGGTCGATGAGCCGCCACTCGTCGCCACCGACGCGCTCCATCTGACCGGGGAGGGCGTTCCACGGCGCCGTTTCGTGCTCGACGAACATCGTCAGCGTGAGGCCGGCGGCGTTCAGCGCGGTGATGATCTCCCCCAGTCCGTGGTTCCACGTGTGGGTCCGGTTGTGCGCGAAGGTCTGGTCGGTCTGGACATAGGTGCCCCCATCGTCGAAGACGACCGCCTCCTCGGTTTCGAAGTACGGGTATCTGACCGCCAGCACCCCGTCGGCCCGCTCCTCGTCCAGCGACCACATCATCGGGTGGCCCTCCCGGATGAAGAGCCGCCCACCGGGGGCCAGCAGCGCCGCCACCGTGGCCGCCCAGCGGCTGATCGATGGCAGCCAGCACAGCGCTCCCACGCCGGTGTAGACGAGGTCGAAGGTCGCG
>DATJTQ010000268.1:0-22575 GCA_035503355.1 Solirubrobacteraceae bacterium | reverse complement strand
CACGACCGACCGCCGGCCCCGCGCGAGCCGAGCGGCCACGGCCCAGCCTCTCCCGGCGGATCAGCGCCGCGCTGGGCAGGCCGCCGCGCGCCGCCGCCCCCGAGCCGGCCCCCGCCCCGGAAGCCGCTCAGCGGACCCCTCAACCGCGGTCCGACACGAACCGTGGGAGATATGGGTTACCTGATAACCCTTATCTCCCACAGACCCCGGCGAGCGCGGCCGCCCCGGCCGCCCGCGCCACCCCCGCCGCCCCCGCCGTCCCGGCTGCCCCGGCCCCCCCGGCCCCCGCCCCGCCGCCTTCCGCAGCCGCAAAAGACGTTCCCGCACCGCCGCCGGCTCCCCGCCAGCCGGCTGCGCGCCCCCCGCTCGCCCTCGCCCGCCGCCCGAGGGCCGCCGCCCCGGGCCCCGCCGCTCCACGCGCCGCCACCCCTCGACCCGCACCCCGGCCATCGCCGCCGTCACCACGGCCGGCAGCCGGCACTACCGCCCCGTCCATGCCCACGTCGACCGTGACCCAGCCGCCCGGGCCCTCCCAGACCGCTCAGCTGCTCTCTCAGTTCCTGGGCCCGCCCTCCCCGCCGCCACTGGCCCCGCAGACCAGCACCCCAGACGCGCCCAGCGCCCCACCGGCACCGGCCGCCGCGCCATCCGCCTCGCCACCCCCCCGCGCCCTGTCGCGCGCCACCCACGGCACCCCCCGCTCTGTGTCCTCACCGTCCCAGGCGGCGACCCGCACCCTCTCACGAGCACTCCCCGACGCACCAGCCGCCGGCGGCTCCCCGAGCTCCGCCGGACCAGCCGCCGGACCAGCGGGCGGACCAGCCGGCGGAGCAGGCGCCGGACCAGCCGCAGCAGGCGGCGGAGGCGGAAGCAGCGGGGGCCACAGCTCAGACCTCATCTACACCGAGGTGCTCCGCCGCGTCCGCGAGGAGCAGGAGCAGCTCGGACAGCTCATCAACCACCCGTTCTGAACGCCGCCCTCACGACAGACGCCCGCCGCCCCCTGACCCATGCCCCCCACCTTCGTCCACTACGTCGTCCTCGAGGTCCCCAACATCACGCAGAACTCGTTCTTCGCCGGGGTCTTCAAGGGGATGGAGGGACTAGAGGTCTGGTTCGACGTCCTGGAGTACGCCGAGGGCGGCAACAACGACTTCGTCCATCGCCTCCCGGGGCGCATGCGCTACCCCAACATCAAGCTGAGCTGGGGCCTGGTCAGTGACGAGACGCTGTTGAAGTGGTTCCTGGCCACGCACACGCAGGCTCAGACCCAGGAGATCACGCTCACCCTCACCGCCACCAAGGGCGAGATGTCCAAGGACCTGCGCAAGTTCACCTTCGCCGACGCCTACCCCGTGCACTGGTCCGGCCCGGTCCTGAACGCCAACGCCGCGGACCCGCAGACGTGGGGCGAGACCCTCGAGATCGCCCACTCGGGACTGAAGCTGGGCCCCTGAGATGCCCGTCCCCCAAGGCTTTCAGAACGCCAAGCTGGCGATCGAGGGCGGCGACACGATCCAGTGCGCGTTCAACCCGGAGACCTACACGATCTCCAAGACGAACGTCTGGACCTACAAGCCCAACCAGAGCAAGGACTGGCCCGACCCCGAGTTCGGCGGCGGCCTGCCGATGACCTACAAGCTCACCCTGCTGCTCGACACCTCGCTGCAGGGCCCGGACCAGACCGTCAAGGACCAGGCCAACGCGTTGATGAAGGCGATGCACGGCAACGGCTCGGCCCCGAAGTTCGTCACCTTCAGCTGGGGCGCGACCAAGCTGCCCAAGGCCGCCCCACTCTCCATCTCGATCCAGTACGCGCTGTTTCACCCCAACGGAGACCCGATGCGCGCGTTCGTGGACCTTGAGCTCGCGCAGGCCGAGGACACCTCGCCGCCGGGGCAGGCCCAGAACCCCACCACGCGCGGCACGGCGGGCCTGCGCTCGCACATCGTCCAGGACGGCGACTCGCTGCACTCCATCGCCTATGAGTCCTACGGCGACGCGACGCGGTGGCGGCCCATCGCCGAGGCCAACGCGATCGACAACCCGCTCGCGCTGCGCCGGGGGAGCACCCTGACCATCCCGAGGCTCGACACATGAGCGCGACCGCCGACCGCCATGTCGCCCTCTACTCGGTCGAGGTCAACGGCGCCGAGCTCGACGAGACGGTGAGTGGGCGCGTCCGGGAGGTGCGGATCCTCAGCTACCTGCGACTTCCGGACATGTGCACGGTGTCGATCGTCTACCAGAAGGGCAAGGAGGGCGAGGACCAACCCATCGACTCACATCCCTTCGACATCGGCACCTCGCTGGAGGTCAAGCTCTCCGCGCGAGACCAGCTGACCACCACCAGTCTGTTCAAGGGCCAGATCGTCTCGCAGGAGGTCAACTTTGGGGCCGGCGGCGTGGAGCTGCTGGTGCGCGGATATGACCGCTCGCACGCGCTGATCCGGGCCCGGAAGGTGCGGACCTTCCAGAACCAGACCACCAGCGACATCGTCAGCAAGGTGCTCGGCGAGGCGGGGTTCAGCGCCCAGTGCGACAGCACCGGCGACCCCCACGACTTCATGGCGCAGGACAACGAGACCGACTGGGACTTCATCTGGCGTCTGGCCGAGCGCGTCGGCTTCGAGTTCGTGGTCCAGGACACCACCGCCAGCTTTCGCAAGCCCTCGGCCGACAACCCCGTGGAACTGCAATGGCCCGAGACCCTGCGGTCCTTCGCCCCGCGCGTCACCGCCACCCAGCAGGCCCAGCAGGTGACCCTGGCGGCGTTTGACCCCAAGACCAAGCAGGCCATCAGCTCGACGGCGTCGAGCCCCAACCAGGTGGCGCGCATCGGTGTGGAGCGCTCCACGGTGGCCAGTGCGTTCGACGGGGCCGACATCCACATCGCCACTGAGCCGGTGACCAGCCAGGGTGAGGGTGACGCGCTGGCCCAGGCGCTGCTGGACAAGCTGGCCAACGGCTACATCGCGGCAGAGGGCGTCAGCGATGGCAATCCGAGCATCCGCGCCGGGACCTCGGTGCAGGTCAGCGGCGTGGGCCAGAAGTTCAGCGGCCTGTACCGGGTGGCCGCCGCCACCCACATCCTCCGCGGCGGGGCCACCTACGAGACCCACTTCGCCAACTCCCCGGCGCACACATTGCTCGGGTCGGTGGGCGGTGATCGCTCCGGTCAGAGCGGCAGCCCGCACTACGGCGCCCAGATCGTCGTCGGCCTGGTCACCAACAACACCGACCCCGACGGCACGGGGCGCGTGCGAGTCCAGTTCCCGTCCCTGGGGCCCGACGCCGAGAGCGCGTGGGCGCCCATCGCCTCGGTCAGCGCCGGCAACGCGCGCGGGGTGATGATGCTGCCGGTGGTCGGCGAGGAGGTGCTCATCGGCTTTGAGCACGGCGACACGCGACGGCCCTACGTGCTGGGCTCGCTGTTCAACGGCACCGACAAGCCCGGCGACGACCTCACCCAGAGCCAGGACGGCTCCTTTGCGCTGCTGTCAGATCAGAAGATCGTCGCCACCGCCCAGGACGCGATGAACCTCACCACCAAGCAGTCGCTCACGGTGAGCGCCGACCAGAACATCTCAGAGACCGCCCAGCAGTCCTACACGATCGAAAGCCAGCAGGGCGACATCAGCATCAAGGCCGACATGGGCAACGTCACCATCGAGGGCACGCAGTCGGTGACGATCAAGTGCGGCGGGTCGTCGATCCAGATCGGCCCCAGCGGCGTCACCGTCAGCGGCCCGATGATCAGCCTGGGATGAGGACGCGATGGCTGATCTGATCGGCTCCGGCCTCTCGTTCCCGCTCCAGGCCGACCAGCGCGGAGTGCTGGCGCTGGCCCACGGCATCACCGACATCGAGCAGGCCATCCGGCTGATCCTCGGCACCGCGCCCGGTGAGCGCCCGATGCGACCCGAGTTCGGCTGCGCGGTGCACGACTTCATCTTCGACGCCATCGACGCCGAGCTCATCGGCCACATCGACACCGCCATCCACGCCGCGCTGCGGCGGTGGGAGCCCCGCATCGAGGTGGTCAGCCTCGACTACGACCTCAGCGAGTCCGACAGCGGCACGCTGATCATCACCATCACCTACAAGGTCCTGGCCACCAGCCGGCTCTACAACCTCGTCTATCCGTTCTATGTCATTCCGGCCGAGGAGACGACGTGACGCTCGCCTCGGTGCGGCTCGACGATCGTGACCACCTCGCGCTCGTCGCCGAGGCCCGGCGCCGCGTGGCGGTGCTCTGCCCGGAGCTGGCCGTCAACGGGGCGGCTGATCCGACCGCGGCGCTGATCGAGCTCTTCACCTGGATGACCGGGCTGGCCGTCGAGCGCCTGGCCATGGTCCCCGACAAGCTCCACGTCGCGCTGCTCGATCTGCTGGGCATCGAGCTCGACGGTCCCGCCGCGGCCCACACGGAACTGCGGATGCGCCTCAGCGCCCCGCCACCCGAACCGCTGGAGATCCGCGCCGGCACCGAGGCGGGCACCCTGCGCACGGCGACCCAGGAGTCGATCGTCTTCGGCACCACGCAGACGTTCGTCATCCCTCCGCTGCTCCCCGCCGCCTACCTCGTCCAGCGTGCCGGCGCGGCCAAGGAGATCGGCGTGGCCGACGGGATCGCCTACCCCACCGGGCCTGACCAGATCCCGTTCAGCCGCCAGCCCCAGCTCGGCGACGCGCTCTACCTCGGCTTCGAGGAGACCCTGTCGCGCCTGCTCATGCGCGTGTCGATGGAGGCCTCGATGGCGCGCGGCGCCGGGGTCAAGCCCGATGATCCGCCGCTGCGCTGGGAGGTGAGCCTCGGCGACGGGTCCTGGGCGGAGGTCGATGTCCTGGAGGATCTCACCGGAGGGTTCAACTACGGCTCGGGCACGGTGGAGGTCCAATGCCCGCCCGCCTCCGGCACCGAGGCGATCGCGGGGCGGCGGTTGCACTGGCTGCGCTGCCGGATCGCCGAGACGACGCGCATCACCGGCGAGGCCGCGGTGTTCACCCAGCCGCCCGAGATCTACCAGATCACTGCGGCGCCAAGCGGCGCCCTGCTCCCCGCTGAGCACGCCACCGTCGAGATCGAGGAGATGGTGGGGGTGAGCGACGGCACCCCGAGCCAGAGCTTCTCGACGCGCTTTGCCCCGGTCCTCAACCTCGTGACCGGGGAGGCGCTCGAGGTCAAGGTCGCCGACGGGGACTGGGAGCCGTGGGAGCAGGTCGACTCGTTTGCGGGCTCCGGTCCCGGTGACCGGCATTTCGGGATCGATCTCGTCCACGGGCAGATCCGCCTCGGGCCCGAGCTGCGCAGCGCCGACGGCGGCGTGACGTTGCACGGGGCCATCCCGGCCAAGGGCGCGCTGCTGCGGATGAGCCGTTACCGCCACGGCGGCGGCCGGACCGGCAACGTCGGCGCCGGCGCGATCTCCGTGCTGCGCAGCGCCATCCCCGGCGTCGCCTCGGTGACCAACCCGCGGCCCGCGCTGGGCGGCGTCGACCCGGAGGCCCTGGAGTCAGCGCGCCAGCGTTCGGCGCTGCAGATCCGCACCCGCTACCGCGCGGTGACCGCCGAGGACTACGAGTTCCTGGCCACCGAGGCCACGCCGCGCGTCGCCCGCGCACTGCGCGTCGCCGATGGCCAGCCGGGCGTGACCCTGCGGATCCTGCCCCGCGTGGACCCCGCTGACCGCCGGCTCACGTTCGAGGAGCTGACGCCCGACGCCCTGCTCCTGGAGGAGATCCAGCACTATCTGGACGCGCGCAAGCTGCCCGGCACCCCGGTGCGCCTGGAGCCGATGCGCTTTCGCGCGGTCTCGGTGGTGGTCAACCTGCAGGTCACGCCGCGGGCCAACGCGCAGCGCATCGAGAACCACGTGCGCAACGAGCTCTACACGTACCTGAACCCGATGATCGGCGGCACCCCGGGCGGGGTCGGCCGGGGTTGGCCGCCCGGCCGATCGCTCAACCAGGGCGAGCTGTACTCGATCATGCACGCCTTTGACGCCGTCGAGGCGGTGAAGATCCTGCGCCTCTACGAGATGGACCTCGCCACCGGGGAGCAGGGGTCCAAGGCAGCCGGGCGCCAGGTCCTGATCGAGGCCGACGAGGTGGTGGTCTCGGGCGACCACGTGGTCCGCGTCGCGCGTCGCGAGGAATAAACGTGCGCAGGGACCCCGCGGGCCATATGATGCGCCTGCGGTAACGCCGGATCGGGACCAAAGCCAGACAAAGGTGGGGCGATGCGCGTATTCATCGTGTTCCGGGACACGATCTATGTCAGTGGGCTGCAGACGACGCTCTCGATGGCCGCCGGCGTGGAGGCGGTGGACCATGCGCCGTCGATCGCCCTGGCGTGGGAGAGCGAGGCGCTGGGCGAGGCCGACGTCGTCGTGCTGGACTCAGATCTCGGCGGCGCGATGGCCTTCGTCCAGGAGATCGCCGTGCAGACCGGGGCCCGGGTGCTGCTGTGCATGCACGAGGCCGGGACCGCCGCCGTGCTGGACGCGATCGGCTCCGGCGTGGGCGGAGCCCTGTCGCGCGATCAGCTCACCCCCGACACCCTGCTCGCCGCGGTCAACGCGGTGGCCGCGGGGATCTTCGTCTTTGACTCAGGCTCCGTGCGCCGGCTCAGCGGATCGGTCCCCCCGGTCGGCCAGCGCGATCGCGTGGCCTTGCAGAACGGAGGCTTCGCCCCACGTGAGCAGATGGTGCTGAGTCTCGTCGCCGCCGGCCTCTCCAACCGCGAGATCGCCGAGCGCCTCTCCTACAGCGAGCGCACGATCAAGACGATCCTGCACGACGTCGTCATTCGCCTGGGGGTCAAGAGCCGCTCGCAGGCGGTGGCCTTGGCGGTGCGTGAGCAGATCATCTGATCGCACGGTCGGCAGGACGGGCCCGCGCCTCCCGTTGATCTTCTGGACAGCTGGTCTACGATTGAGACGCAACTCATACCGGGGGGTACGGATCGGATGGAAAGTTCTGTGATGTCTGGCAGCGACGTGGCGGCGATCGCCGCGGCGCCAGCGGGCCAGGATGTGCGCAAGCGGTGGCTGCTCTTGGCAGCCGCACTGATCATCGGGCTGGTGGCGGCCTTCGCCATCGGGTCCGCGGTCAAGAAGAGCTCGGCTCCCGCTGCCCCCACCGGGTCCCTCGCCCCGTCGAGCACGGCGAGCTCCCAGCACGCGAGCATCACGCCGTTGACGAGCGCGAGCGCTGTCCCGGCGCTGCACGCTCCTCCATCCAAGCCGAAGCCCAAGAAGACCGCCACCAACAATTCGACGTCGTCGAGCAACTCCACGGCGGCCAGCTCCTCGTCAGCTTCATCGACGCCCGTCCAGAGCTCCACGCCGGCCCAGAGCTCGACGCCGACTCAGAGCTCGGCGCCGACACAATCCTCCACGCCGTCGCAGGGCAGCACGGGCGGCGGCGGTTCCTCGGGTGGGACCACCGGGGTCTCGCACGGTGGCGGCGGCGGGGGCGGCGGCTGATCGCCGCTCTGACCTCCGGCGTCGGCCGGGGTCAGCTGATCGAGTAGCCGGCCTGGCGCAGTCCGACGAAGGCCGCGCTGAGCGCGCTCTGGGCCTTGGCCACGGTGGCGCTCGCCGCGGCGTACGCCTTCTTGTCGTTGTGCGCCGCCGCGGTGCTGAGGGCCTGGTAGCCGGCGGCGAGCTGGTGCAGCGCGGCGACCACCGCCTGATGGGCCTGCCCGCCGACCGGCCCGGGCGAGAGCTTGGCTGCCGCGGTGGCGGCCTGCTGGTAGGCGCCCGCGAGGCTCTTGGCCGCGGCCGATTGGGCCTTCTGGCTCTTGGCCGAGGCCAGCGTCTGGCCGGCACTGCTGCGCGTGGTGTTGAGCTTCTTGACGATGGCGCCCAGTGATGCGGCGTAGGTGGGGTTCGCCCCGAGAGGCAGGGGCGCGGCGGTGGACTGAAGCGTCCGCAGGACGTTCTCGCACGAGACGTTGAAGGCCGTGGCCCCGCTGGCCGGGAGGACGCAGGCGGCGATCGCGGTGCCATGCTGTGTCGGCAGCGAATACACCGACAGGGCGGTCGAGCTGCTCTGGGGCACGACGTCGAGGAAGCGCATGAAGGTGTTGGCACCCAGCTTCACCGGGGACCCCTGCGCTGCCGTCCCCAGTGAGCCGGTGAACGCGGTGGGCAGGAAGTTCGCGCCGACGCTGCCCGCGGTCCCGACGACGAGCGACCCCTTATCGGGCGTGGTCCCAGGAGTCATCGTCGTGGGGCTGTCGAGTTTCAGCGCCGCCGCCGCCGATGGGACGCTGTTGGACGTCTGCCAGTCCGCGGGGAAGTGGACCTTGAGCGAGCCGCCGGTCCCCGCGGAGGCGACCTGGCTCAGCGGCGCCGCCTTCGGTGCGGCCTTGTGCGAGCTCGGTGCCACCAGGAAGCCGATCGCCGCACCGATCACGATCGCCACCACGGCCAGAGCGGCGATCGGGCCGCGGCGTGAGGTCGTCGGGGCGCCCGCCGCGACGGGGGTCGGCATCGGATCGAGGGTGGGCGTGGGCTCCGGCTCGGTGGCGGTCTCGGGCTCGGCGCGCGGCTCGGGTGCAGCCAGTGGTTCGGGCTCGGGCTCGGGCAGTGGCTCCGTCTCGGCCTCGGGCTCCACCGTCGCGGCCGGTTCCGGAAGCGGCTCAGGCTCAGGCTCGGCCTCCAGCACCGGTTCGGGTTCGGGTTCGGGCTCCGGCTCGGGGGCAACGGGCTCAGGTTCGGGCGCCGCCACCGGCGCGGGCGGCGGGGGCACCGGCGCAATCGCCTCCGGCGCATAGGTCACGAAGTCCGGGTCCTCGGCCACCGGCTCGGGTTCGGGTTCCGCCGCAGCGGGCTCCGGCTCCGGCTCCGGCGCAGCGGGCTCCGGTTCCGCCGCAGCGGGCTCCACCACCTCGGGCTCCGCCGCGGCAGGCTCGGGCTCAGCCACAGCAGGCTCGGGCTCCGCCACAGCAGCCGGCTCCGGCTCCGCCCCGGCGGGCTCAGCCACCGGCGGCTCCGGCACGGCCTCGGGCACCTCCGGCTCAGCCACCGGCGGCGCAGGCGCGGGCGGCGCGGGCGGCGCGGGCGCAGGCGGCCCCGCCGCCGCGGGCGACGGATCGAAGGTGACGAACTCGTCGGCCACGGCCGGGCTCGAGGCGGGCGTCGGCGTCCGGATCGATGCCTGGCTCTCGAACGGCGCCGGAGTCAGCGGGACCGCATTGCTGACCGCGATCTGGTCATCCAGCAGTCGCGCGTCGCGCCGCCACAGGGGACCGAGCAGCCCCACGATGATGTCCTCCAGCGACTCCCATGCGTCCACGGCGTGGCGCGTGCGCTGCTGCGGGTCCTTGACCAGCAGCTTGTCGATCCACTCCGAGAGCCTCGGGTCCACGTCGGGGCGGACTTCGACGGCCGAGGGGATGCGCTCGTTGACGTGGCGCATGAGGATGACCATCGGAGCGTCGGTGTCGTGGAAGGGGACGTGGCCGACCACCAGCTCATACATGAGCACGCCGACCGAGTACAGATCGCTCCAGGGGCCGATGTCGCCGGCCATGGCCTGCTCAGGCGCCATGTAGGTGGGCGTCCCCACGGTCATGCCGGTGGCGGTCATGTACTGCGTGCCGGCTCGCTGGGTGGCCCGCGCAATGCCGAAATCGGTGATCTTCACGCGCCCGTCGCCGGTGACCATGATGTTCTCGGGCTTGAGGTCGCGGTGCACGATGCCCGCCGCCTCCGCGTGGGCGAGTCCCGCGAGCATGCCCTCCAGCACCCCCGCGATCTGCGCCAGCGTCAGCCGCTTCATGTACGGCCGCAGCGACCCCCGCGGCACGTACTCCATCGCGATGTAGGGCATCGTGGCGTGCTCGAAGTACTCGTACACGGTCACGATGTTGGGGTGGTTCAGGGAGCCGGCCATGCGCGACTCGCGCAGGAAGCGGTGGGCGTACTCGGCCGAACCCGCGTGAAAGCGACTCAGCTCCTTGAGGGCGACCTGCCGGTCCAGGTCCGGCTGGCGCGCAACGTACACGACGGCCATGCCGCCTCGCCCGATCTCGCGCAGAATCTCGTAGCGCCCGACGATCTGCGGTGTCTGCGCCGGGCCCCCCGGATCGCCGCCGGCCACGCCGCTACCTCGCGGGCCGCCCACGTCGGGCACGCCGGCACCGCGCCACGCCGTCTCGTTGCTGCCACATCCCTACGCCGGTCACCAAGCCGCCTCCGCGTTGTCCCCGTGAGCCCCTCGGACTCCCCGACGCACCATCATACGGGCATCTGGGGTGAGCGGCGAGAACTCGCGGGCTAGGAATCCGCCCGCCGTCGCGGCCGCGAAACCAGCTCGCCGCCGCAGTTGGGACAACGGGCCGACATACCCTGGGTGCAGTCCGGGCAGAACGTGCACTCGTAGCTGCAGATATAGGCGTCGGCATCGTGCGCCAGTGGCGCTTCGCAGCGCTCGCACTGCGCTCTCATCTCGAGCACTAGTGGGTTCCCGGGAGGCCCACTAGCTCAGAATAAGCGGCTTCTTGCCGTTGCGGAAGAAGATCCGCGCGCGCTCCTGGCGCCACCCCTTCGCGGTGAGCTTGACCGACATGACGTCGCCCGCCCGGTAGCGGCGCCCGGCGAGTGTGAGCAGCGCGCGCCGCACCCTGCGCGCGCCCGAGGCCGTGGCCGCCGAATGGCGCGGGCAGCCGGCGCCGTTGCAGCCCGTGGTCAGCTTCGTATCGCCCGGCATGCTGCCCACCTTCACCTTGCGCAGGCGGATGTGGGCGCCGTCCCAGGTCCATGAGAGCGTCACCCGGATGTGCAGGGCCCGTGACCCGTGCGCCACCGGCAGCGGAGTCGAGACCGGCGAGGTCACCACCGGCCCGGTGGTCGTGGTCGGCGTGGTCGTCGTGGTGGGCGGAGGTGTATAGGTGACGCTCAGGACGGGATCGTGGGCCATCGTGAACACGTTGCCGGTGCCGGTGAACCCGACCATCTCCAGCTGCCCGTACGGAGTGGTCCCGTCCACCCACGGCTGGACCAGGTCGGCCACGTCAAAGGACACCGAGCCCGCGCCGGTCACGCTCTGAACCGCGTGCGGGCTCGCCGCATAGTCGCCGCCGGCGCTCGTCCACGGGTTGACGCCGTCATAGGTGTTCCACGTCGCCGCGCCCGGAGTGAAGGCTCGCGTCATGTCGACCACGGTGGCGGCGGTCGAGCCGAACGCCCCGAGCACGTTGATGGTGAGCGTCGCGCCGGTCACGGTGGAGCCGGCCGGAATGGAAAGGTTGGTGAACGAGAGCATCGTCCGGTAGAAGGCTCCGTTGCCGTCGGTGCCCACGGTGTCATCGCTGCCGGCCCCGCATTGCGCGTTGGACGTCGGCGCACCCGAGAAGATCGTGCAGTCGGTGGCCGCGCCGGTCGCCCCGCTGTCGCGCGGCAGGGCGTGGGCGACCACCGCCGCCCGTGCGGGTGTCGCGGATGATGCCGATCCCGCCACCAGGGCCAAACCCGCCCCAAACGAGAGCGCCAGCATCGTGCTGACCACAGCGCGCATGGGCTGAGGCTACCCGCTGGCCTAGAAGGCGAAGCTGATCGGTGGCTGGCGCCGCCCGGCCACCCGCCGGGCCACGGCGGGCGCCGAATACCAGGTGCCGACCACGAAGCGCATGATCGGACCGAAGCTGTACGCCGCCGAGGCCCCCATGAAATGAAGGCCGGCGACCGAGGACTCGAGCCCCGGTCCGAGCACCGGGTACCCGCCCTCGGCCACCGCGATCGAGGCCGCCAACTGCGGCTCGAAGAAGGGATAGCGCCGGACGTCGACGTGGTAGCCGGTCCCCAGCAGCACATGGTCCATGGTGCGCGACGACCCATCGCCCAGTCGCAGCGTCACCTGACCGTCGTGCTCACGCGCTTCGGCGATCTCGACCCCGCAGGTGATCGGGACACCGGCCAGGCGCCCACGCAGCCATCCGGACCCCGCCGGGCGGATGCAGCGAAAGGCGATGTCGGGCTGCATGCGCGTGGGCAGCCGCCGGAAGACGTCGGGCGTCGCGGCCGCCCACCCGGTGAACCGCCCGCCGACGTCGGTGGGCGGCAACGGCACATCGGGCCGCCAGGCCCAGCCGGTGGGCTCGGCCACCGCCTGGGTGTCGTCGGGAAGCCAGCGCACCGCGGCCGCGCGCGCCAGCACCTCGACCTGCGCGCCGTGCTCGTGCAGCAGCGCCGCGCACTCCAGCGCGCTCTGGCCCGAGCCGATGACCGCCACGCGCCGCCCGGCGAACCCGCCGAGATCGTCGTGGTCATAGGCGTGCGAGACCACGGAGTCAGACAGCGAGGCAAACGGCTCGGGGCGGTACACGAACGGGACCAGTCCGGCCGCCACCACCACTCGCGAGGCGGCCATCTCCTCGCCGTCGGCCGTGCGGACGCGAAAGCCCGTGCCGTTGCGCGTCACCGAGGCGACGCGACGGCTGTCGATATCGGGGGCCACCTGGCGCGCGAACCACCGCCCGTACTCGATGAACTGCTCGCGCGTGAGCGAGGGAGAGCGCAGCGCGTGGCCCTCGGCGGACTCGTAGTCGGCGATGGTCAGCGCCCGATCCGGATCGGAGATGTTGGAGGAGCGCCGGCGCGAGCGCAGCAGCATGCCCGCCGGCATCCGCCGCGCCCAGAACTCCAGCGGCTCCCCAAACACGCGCACGTCGACGTCGAAGGCCCGCAGGTGGGCGGCCGCCGCGAGGCCGCACGGTCCAGCTCCGATGATCATTGCCGGAGCCGACCCGGCGGACGGAGCGTGCGCGCCACGGGCACCCCGCGCGCGGCGCACGGAGGCGGTTGCCATGTCAAGCAGCCGGGCCACGCCCGGGCCGGGGTCGTCGCGGTGGCCAAAGGCGTGGACCACGTGGCGATGCGGGGCGAGAACCCGCGCCGCGCCCGCCGGATGGCCGGTCCGCAGCTGCCACAGGCCGTGGAGCAGGTCCGCGTCGGTCCACCGGTAGCGCACACCCGCCACGGCCCGGGTCTCTTCCACGGCATGGCCGAGGACGTGCCGGCACCAGAGCGCGGGGAGGTTGCACCCCGCCCCGATGGCCAGCGCCATCGAGCCGTAGGGCCGCGGGTTCATGTCGATGGCGTGCCAGCCGCCGTCGTCGCGCTCGATCAGCTCGAGCTCGAACAGGCCCTCCCAGCCGAGATCGGCCAGCAGGCCGCACACCTGGGAGCGCAGGTCCGCCGAGCCCTCGATCGTCTGCGAGAAGGACGCGCTGCCCGCGCTGGGCAGCCACGTGCGCGTGTAGCGCGACACCGCCTCCCCCAGCAGCCGCCCGTCGGCGAAGACGCCGCCGAAGGAGACCAGCGCGCCGGCGGCGCGCCGCTGCACCAGGACCTCGTCGCCGAGGGCCTCGACGATCCCGGCGAGGTCCTCGAGCGCGCCGGCGAACAGGCTCCCGGAGCGCCGGCGCGTCGATCCACTCTCGATCACCGACCGCACGGGCTTGACCACGACGGGATACCCGAGCCGCTCGGCCGCCGTGCGCATCTCGTCAGACCCGTGGCATTGGACGGTCGCGGGCGGGGTCAAGCCCCACCGCGATGCCGCCTCGGCGAGCTCGGTCTTGTCCAGGGCGCGCCACACAGCGTCGGTGGCGGGCAGTCCGATCCGTACCGCGGGCTCCAGCCGCGCGCGGGCGCGCGAGATGTCCACCAGCGACGCGTCGCTGCCCGGCATCAGCACGTCGACGCCCCCGCCGCTGACCGCGTCGGCCAGGGCGGAGACGAAACCCGGCTCGTCGGTGAGCGGATCCGGGGTCCGGATGCGACGGCTCACCTGTCGTGACCAGTGCGCGGCGGCCACGTGGCCGACCGCCGCGGCCGAGATCACCTCAAAGCCGTCGGCGGCCAAACCGCGCGCCGCGGCGAGGCACGCCCGGGTCTCGCCGTCGGTGAGAAGTACGCGAGCACCGCTCATTTCAGGCGCCGACGATGCCACATAGCGCCTCCGGACGCGCGGATTCTCGGTCAGGCGTCCACCGGCGGCGCGAGCGTGACCGTCCGAGCGGCGCCGCGCGAGGCGCCGCTCACCCCGCTCGAACGGTGACCCAAGGTCAGGACTCGGCCACCGGCGTCAGGGACGGCCCGGAGACCAGGGGGTGCAGCTCCGGCAGCTCCCCGGAGCGCGCGATCCCGCCATAGAAGACCGCGCTGCGCTTGGGCAGGCGGCGCTGGCTTCCGTAGTCGACGTAGAAGAGGCCGAAGCGCCGGCGATACCCCCACGCCCACTCGAAGTTGTCCAGCAGCGACCAGTGGAAGTAGCCGGCCACGTCGACCCCATCCTCGATGGCGCGCAGCGTGGCATCGAGATGGCCATGGATGTAGTCCACGCGCTCCGTGTCGTTGATCTCGCCGTCGGGGTTGACATAGTCCTCGGCGGCACAGCCGTTCTCGGTGATGTAGAGGGGTAGCCCGCGCGTCTCGCGATGGAGGCGAGTGAGGATCTCGTACAGGCCGTCGGGCTCCACCAGCCACCCCATCACCGTCTGGGGCCGCTCCGGGGGCAGGTACTCGACGAACCCCGGGTGGTCGGGCACCGGTGACTCGCCGAGCCGCAGGTCCGTCCAGTCCCCGGCGCGGACATAGTGCGGGCGGTAGTAGTTCACGCCCACGTAGTCCACCGGGGCACCGATCGCGGCCAGGTCACCGTCGCGGATGAGCGCGTCGGGGGGCAGCAGCTCGGGGTTGGCCTCGGCCGGGTAGCTGCCGTGCAGCACGGGGTCCATGCAGATGCGGTTGTGATCAGCGTCAAGCTGCGCGGCCACCGCTTCGGCCTCGTCGCCCAGCGCGCGGTAGGGGTGCGGGTCCAGCGCAATGCCCACCGGCACCGTGGCCGGCAGCGCCGCCCGCAGTGCCTGGAGGGCCAGACCGTGTCCGAGCAGGAGGTGATGCGTCGCCGCCGCCGCCAGGCCCATGTCGCGATGGCCCGGAGCGTGGCTGCCCACGCGGTACCCCTGGTTGATCGACTGCTGGGGCTCGTTGACCGTCGTCCACATGCCCACCCCGTCTCCGAGCGCCTCGGCGAGCACGGCGGCGTATTGCGCCAGCAGCTCCGCCGTGTCGCGGCTGGCCCATCCGCCCTCGTCCTCGAGGGCCTGGGGCAGCTCCCAGTGATAGATCGTGGCCACCGGGACGATGCCCTGCTCGCGCAGCGCATCGACCAGCGAGCGGTAATGGTCAAGGCCCGCCTGGTTGACCGGCCCGCGGCCGGCGGGCAGCACCCGTGACCAGGCGATCGAGAACCGGTAGGCGCCGACGCCCAACTCTGACAGCAGGGCCACGTCGTCGGTCACCCGGTGATAGGAGTCACAGGCGATGTCGCCCGTCTCCCCGCCTCGGACCGTACCCGGGGTGTGAGTGAACACATCCCAGATCGAGGGCCCGCGCCCATCCTCATCGACGGCGCCCTCGATCTGGTACGCGGAGGTCCCCGCGCCCCAGAGGAAGCCCTCGGGGAAGCGGCGCGCCCCCGAGGCGCCGTTGGTTGTCAGCCCGTTCACTTGAGTCTCCTTGTGATGGTGAGTGCAGATCGACCCGTGGCCGAGGCGCCCCACCACGCAGCCTGCCGCGTGGCGGGGTGCGCCCCGGGGCGCCGGGGGTCAGGCGGAGGGTCGGAGGTGCAGGATCACCACCTCGTTGGTGGGGGTGTTGGGGCTGCCGGACTCGTAGGGGTTGCCCTGCGTGGGCCAGCCGGTGAACTTCCCGGTGTTGTATTCGTCAAAGGCCACGCCGTAGACGGTGGGGATGATCGGGAGGTTGCTGGCCACGTACTTCTCGATCGGCGCCAGGTCGGTCTTCTGGGTCTGCGCCGAGCTGTCGGCGGCGAGCTTGCCCAGCATGGTGTCGACGCTCGGGTCCTTGAGGCGCTCGTAATCACCGGCCGCGTTGTTGGTGGCCTGGGCGCTGTTGAGCCAGTCGTTGTAGAGCTGATACGGCGCCACGCTGGTCTGTGACCAGTGCTGGGTGAGCTGGAAGTTGCCGGTGGCGATATCCGAGGACCAGGCGTCGACCGACTGGCCGACGAACCGCGCGTCGATACCCGCCGCCCGCAGCTGCTTGGCGATGAGCTCGTCACCGGTGGCGTAGTCGGCAAACGACGACGGGTTGGTGATATCGATCGACAGCTTCTGGCCCGACTTGGTGCGGAACAGGCCGTCGGATCCCATCACGTAACCGGCCTGCTTGAGCACCGCCTGGGCCCCCGCGATGTCGGGATGCGCCGGCAGCGTCGAGGACGCCACATCCGGCGACAGGAACTGCTGGAACACCGGGAGGGTCAGGCCGCTGGCGTTCGACACCGGCGGCTCCAGGCCGCCCTCGGCCTGCTGGCTGAGCGCGGTGCGGTCAATGGCCAGGCTGATCGCCTTGCGGACGGCCAGCTGGTTGGTGGGGAACTTGGTGAGGTTCGGCTCCAAGCTGTTGGTCTGGACCGGCGGGAACCACACCTTGTGGTTGGCATTGCCCGACTCGAATACCTGCTGCACGCCGGAGATGAAGTTGCCACCCCAGTCGAGCTGGTCGGTCTGCAGGGCCGACAGGGCCGCGTTGGCCGAGGCGTAGGTGGGGAACTCGACCTTGGACACGGCCGGCTTGCCGCCCCAGTAGCTGGGGTTGGCCTGCAGGGTGAATCCCTGACCGGCGAAGCTCGACAGCGTGTAGGGACCGCTGCCAACGGGGTCGGCATCGGTGTACTTGCCCGGGTCGCCCACCTTGCTCCAGATCGACTGGGGCACGATGTACACCTGGCCGGCGATGTTCTGCAGGTTGGCGTACTGCGGCGAGGGGAACTTGATGGTGACCTTGTTACCCGCGGAACTGACACCCTCGATGGCCAGGCCACTGGTGTTGGCATCCGGGTACTTCTTGAGCATCTGATAGGTGAAGGCCACGTCGGCGGCGGTGAGGGCGCTGCCGTTTGACCATTTCACTCCTGGCCGGATGGTGAAGGTGATGGCCTTGCCGCCGTCTGACCACGAGTAACCCGTGGCCAGCCAGTTGTAGTACTGGCCCGGCTTCAGGGCGTTCGCCTGCAGCAGCGGCTCGTAGATGAGCGAGGTCGCGCCCAGCAGCGACGCGGCCGACGAGGGAACGTAGGGGTTGAAGTTCTTGGTGATCGCGTTCTGCTGGCTTGACTCGATGGTGAGCACCGCACCACTGCCGGCACTCACCGAGTTGCTGGCGCCGTTGTTCGAGCTCTTCGAGCTCGAGGCCGAGCTGGAGACACCGCCGCACGCTGCGAGTGCCGCGGCCGCGACCAGAGCGCAACAGCCGGCGCTCAGCGTCTTGTATGTCTTGCTTCGCTCCATCGAGCGGGCACCTCCTGATACAAACGTCGTGTCGATATGTGGTCGGCCCGGGCTCGCGCTCGGACCACTGCATCGCGGGTCATGCGCCCCCGGGTGAGGCCGGGGGCGCTGGCTTCCAAGCTGGGGCCACTAGCTCATCCCGGGCTCCTCCTTTCCCGGTCGCCGACCGCCAGCGCGAACGTCTCGCCACGGGGCGGCGCCGTGAAGGTGTCGGGATCGGGCGACGACGCGATGAGAAGCTGGGTGTAGGGGTGCGTCGGGCGCTGGGTCACCTCCTCGGCCGGGCCGCGCTCAACGATCCGGCCGGCGTTCATGACGAGGATCTCGTCGGCGAAGTAACGCGCCGAGGCAATGTCATGGGTGATGTAGAGCACCGCGAGGTCAAGGGTGGTGCGCAGTTGCGCGATCAGGTCCAGCACCTCGAGCCGGATCGAGACGTCGAGCATGGAGACGGGCTCGTCGGCCAGCAGGACGCGGGGAGCCGCCGCCAGCGCCCGCGCGATCGACACCCGCTGGCGTTGGCCGCCCGACAGCTCGTGCGGGTAGGCGTCACGGAACTTGCGGGCGGGAGTGAGCGACACCTGCTCGAGCAGATGATCGACCTCAGCGCCGCTGGCCGCCCGGCCGGTCCGCGCGGAATGCACCCGCAACGCGCGCTCGAGGTGGTAGCGCACCGTGTGCAACGGGTTCAGCGACGCGAAGGGGTCCTGGAAGACCATCTGCACCTCGCTCTTGTAGGCCCGGAAGCTGCGACGCGCGGACGGGTCGATGACCGTGCCGTCCAGGCGGATCTCACCGCCGCTGCGCCGTTCCTGCCCGGCCAGGAGCTTGGCGATCGTGCTCTTGCCCGAGCCGCTCTCGCCGACCAGCGCGGTCACCGACCCACGGTGCAGTCCGAAGGAGACCTCCTGCACGGCCGAGATGGCGCTCGAGCGGCTGAGGCGATAGTCCTTGCTGAGATTGATCGCCTCCAAGACAGGGACGTCGCGATCGCGGTCTCCCGCGGCGCCCGTCGCCTCCACCGGGGGTCCAGCGGGCGCGACGACCGTGACCGCTGGGGACGGGGTGTGCGCGGTGACGAATGGACAGGCGCTGACGTGCGCCGCCACCGCCGGCGGCGCCGAGCCGTTGCCGCCACGGTCGACCGGGCCCAGTCGCATGTCCACCTGGCCACAGGCATCGGTGGCAAAGCCACAGCGCGGGACAAACGGGCAGCCGACGAGCTCGCCGCGCAGATCCGGCGGCGAACCCGGGATCCCCGCCAGCTCGCGGCGCTCCCCGCGCAAGCTGGGAAAGGAGCTCAGCAGGCCCCGGGTGTAGGGGTGCGCGGCGCCGCTGCGCAGCTGCGCCGTCGGCGCGGACTCCACCATCTGACCGGCGTACATGATCACCACGCGGTCGGCGACCTCCAGCAGCAGCGACAGGTCGTGGGTGATGAAGAGGACGGAGAAGCCGAGCCGGTCCTTGAGCTCGAAGACCTGGCGCAGGATCTCGCGCTGGACCACCACGTCAAGACCGGTGGTGGGCTCGTCCATGATCACCACCTCGGGCTCGACCGACAGCGCCATGGCGATCATCACCCGCTGGCGCATCCCGCCGGAGAGCTCGTGGGGGTAACTGCGCATCCGGGCGGCGGGGATCCCGACGAGCTCGAGCATCTCGACCGCCCGGGCGCGCAGCTGCTCCTCGGGCGCCGGGGTGTGGGCGCGCAGCGCGTCCAGCAGCTGCTCGCCAACGCGCAGCACCGGGTTGAGCGCGTTCATCGCGCTCTGGAACACGATCGCGATCTCGCGCCAGCGCAGCGCACGCAGCTGCTGCGCAGTGGCGGCGAGGACGTCAACGCCGCCGGCCTGGACGCGCCGGCCGTGGTACGTGACGCTCCCGCCGGTGATGACGGCCGGCGGGCGCAGCAACCGGACCGAGCCGTAGGCGAGCGTCGACTTACCGCAGCCACTCTCCCCCGCCAGGCCGACGATGCTCCCGGCGTGCAGAGCCAGATCCACGCCGCGAACCGCCCGGGTGTCCCCGTCGGGCGAGCGGTAGGCGATGGAGAGGCCGCGGATGTCGAGCAGCGGCTGTGTCATCGTGCCGCCCCCTCGTCGCGGACCACCGGTGTCGGGTCGGCGGGACGCCACACGCGACGGCCGATCCGCAGCTCGCGGCCGGCGGCGCGCAGGCGCGGGTTGCCGAACTCGTCCAGGCCGAAGTTGAGCAGCACGAGGCTCGTGCCCAACAGCGCGGTGCACACTCCCGGCGGCACGTACCACCACCACGCGCCCAGCTGGACCGCGTTGCCGTTCTGGGCCCAGTAGAGCATCGTGCCGTAGCTCCACGTCGAGAGGTCGGCCACGCCGACGAAGGCCAGCGCCACCGCGGTGAGGATCGCGTAGAGCACCGTGCCGACGAAGCTGGCGGCGATGAGGCCGATCTGGTTGGGCAGCAGCTCGAACACGATGATCCGCCACGTGGGCTCTCCCACCTCGCGGGCCGCGGCCACGTAGTCGCGCCGTCGGAGCGACAGGGTCTGGGCGCGGATGACCCGGGCGCCCCACGGCCAGCCGAGCGCGCTGAGGACGATGGCCGTGGGGAGCTGGCCCGAGTGGGGCAGGTAGCCGAGGATGACCACGAGCAGGGGCAGCGCCGGCAGCACCAGAAACACGTTGGCGAACAGGGACAGCCCCTCGTCGGCGAGCCCTCCGAGAAAGCCGGCCGTGGTCCCGACGACGACGGAGAGCACCGTGGCGATAAGGCCCGTGAGCAGGCCCAGCACCACGGTCGAGCGCGTGCCCACCAGCAACTGCGAGAACACGTCCTGGCCGGTGGCGGTGGTGCCCAGGATGTGGCTGGACGTCGGACCCAGCGGCAGGGCCTGGCCCGTGGTGGTGGCCGACGGATCAAACGGCGCCACCCACGGGCCGATGATCGCGATGAGGACGAAGACGGCGAGGATGGCGGCGCCGATCTTGGCCTTCGGGGGCAGGCTGCGGACGAGGCTGCGTCGCTTGCCCAGGACCGCGTCGGGCACCTCCAGCGCCGCCGCTTCGGGGCCGGAGCCCAGCGGCGAGCTGAGCGCCGACATCAGTACTCCACCCCCGAGCGCACGCGCGGATCGGCGATCACGTACACCACGTCGGCCAGCAGCGAGGCGAGCAGCACGGTGAGCGAGATCACCAGGAAGATCCCCTGCAGCAGCGGATAGTCGTTGGAGGTGACCGCGTTGTAGAGCGTGAGGCCGATGCCCGGATAGGAGAAGACGATCTCCATCACCAGCGCCCCGGCCACCACGAAGCCCAGCGAGAGCGCGAAGCCCGCGATGTTGGGCAGGATCGCGTTGCGTGCGCCGTAGGTGAACATGATCCGCCGCGGCGACAACCCCTTGGCCTGGGCGACGAGGATGTAGTCCTCCGAGATCGTCGTCAGCATCACGTTGCGCATCTGCAGCATCCAGCCGCCGATCGCGGTGAGGATGATGGTCAGCGCCGGGAGCACGGAATGCGAGATGGCGCTGGAGATGAACGGCCAGTTAAAGCCCGGCGTCAGGCCCAGCGCATAGCCCTGGCCGAACGGGAAGATCCGCCAGTCCAGAGCGAAGAGCTGGATCACGATCAGGGCCAGGAAGAAGTAGGGGGTCGCCTGCAGGAAGGTGAAGGCGGGCATCGCGCGATCGAGCCAGCCGCCGCGACGCCACGCGGCGACGATGCCGAGCAGCGTGCCCAGCGCGAAGCTCAGCAGCGTCGCGGTCCCCACCAGGATCAGCGTCCACGGCAGCGTGGAGGCGAGGATCGAGGTGACCGTCGACGGATACTGGCCGACCGAGAGCCCGAGGTTCCCGTGGGCCAGTTGGCCCAGGTAGCTGAAGTACTGGCTGATGATGCTCCCGTGCGCGTGAGCGCCGAACTCGGCCTGCAGCGCGCGGAGCGAGCTGGCGTCGAGCGTCGGGAACTTGGCCAGCATCACCTGCACGGCGTTCCCCGGCATGACCCGCGGAATGGCGAAGTTCACGGTGATCGCGAACAACGCCGCGACAACGTAGAACGCCAATCTGCGCAGGATGAACCGCACGGCCCGTCTCCTCTCTCACTCTCTCCGTCCGGCGCCGCGTCGATTCCCGCAGCGGCTTGCAATGAAAACGGTAACGGAACAATTGCAGGCCTGTCAAGCCCTGTTGTTGCGGCCTTTTATCCCCAAGTGAGCACCAATGTTTGGCCGCGGACTTGATGTAACGTTTCAGGAGTGATTCAATCCCGTTCCATGGAAACCGTCGACGACGCCAGCGGCAACGGACGCTCCCGGCTGACCATCCGGGAGGTGGCTGACCTGGCCGGCGTGTCGACGGCCACCGTGTCTCGGGTGATCAACGGGCGCGCCGAGGTCTCCGACAAGGCGCGCAAGGCGGTCATGCGCGTCGTGCGCGAACACGGCTACAGCACCAATCGCACCGCCCGCGCCCTGTCGGGCGGCCGCACCGGGCTGGTGGGGGTGACGCTCCCCGTGGTCCATCACTCGTACTTCTCGGTCATCCTCGACGGGGCCGGCGAGGCGCTCTATGACCACGACATGCGCATGGTCCTGTGCCCCACCCACCACGAGCACGAGCGCGAGGTCACGCTGCTCGAGCGCCTCATGCACGGCACCACCGACGGGGCGGTCCTCATCCTCCCCGAGGAGTCCGGCGAGGAGCTCTCGGGCCTGCACGAGCACGGGTACCCCTTTGTCATCGTGGACCCCTACCAGCCGCCTGACGAGCGTGTGCCCACGGTCTCGGCCGCCCACACCTCAGGCGCCAGCGAGGCCGTCGAGCATCTGCTGAGCCTCGGTCACCGGCGCATCGCCGCCGTCACCGGCCCGCGCGGGTGGATCGCCACCGAGGAGCGGCTGCGCGGCTACCGGGCGGCGCTGGCCGCCGTCGGCGTGATGCCCGATCCCCAGCTCGAGGTGGAATCCGACTTCTCCGATCGTGGCGGCCTGGAGGCGACCGCGGCCCTGCTCGAACTGCCTGACCCCCCGACCGCGATCTTCGCCTTCAACGACATGCTGGCCATCGGCGCCATGCAGGCGGCGCGGCGGCGCGGGATCCGGATCCCCGAAGACCTCTCCGTGGTGGGGTTCGACGACACCTTCGAAGCCTCGATCGTCACCCCGACGTTGACCACCGTGCGCCAGCCGTTGGCCGAGATGGGCCGGATGGCGGTGGCGCTGCTCGTCCGCCTGCTCGAGAACCAGCGCATCGAGGCGCTGCATGT
>DATJTQ010000267.1:0-7413 GCA_035503355.1 Solirubrobacteraceae bacterium | reverse complement strand
GAGGCTCCGCGGCAGCGCCCAGCCGGCGTCCGCGGCCGCGCGCTCCACCGCCTCGGGCTCGGCCGGCGTCTCGCGCACGAGCATCCGCACCAGCCGCCGGCGACGCAGTTGGGCCTCCCCGGCCGCGGCCGACTGCTCCAGCGCGTAGCCCTCCGCCGACTCCGCGGACAGCACGTCGATGTAGGCGAAGATCGATTCGGCGAGCAGGTACAGCGTGTCGGGCTTCAGGCCGGCCGCCACGCCCAGCGCGGCGAAGCGGCGCCACGCCACCCGTGCCCCGATCCGGTAGGCGGTGAGCAGCGACTCCAGGCTGCGCCCCGAGCGCATCTCGCCCTGGCCCAGGGCCCGGTAGACGTCGAGCCGCTCGACGCGACCGCCCTCCTCGATCTCGGCCAGAAGATGCTTGAGCGCCTCCTGGACGCCGATGCGCAGGCCCTCTCCGAACGGACCCTCCAGCGGCCGCGCGTACGCCGGGATCGTCGCGACGGCCTCCATCATCTCGTGTGCGACGTCGTCCAGAGCGGGCCTCAGGACCCCGACGACGTCGGGCGGCAGCTCATGCCACGGCTGATCGGCCAAAATTCATACCTTCCTTCTAAGATCTGACGTGGTAATCATGCCCGCTACAAGAGAAAATTGCGTGCAGGGCACGTAATGTCTGAGTTCGCGTGACCCGAGTCCACAAGATCGTCAACCTGATCGGGGTGGGGGTGCCGCCACTGTGCGTGGTGGCCGCGATCGTCCTGCTGTGGAACCGCGCGATCGGCCCGCTGGAGCTCGCGTTGATGGCGAGCCTGTACGTCATCACCGCCCTGGGCATCACCCTCGGCTACCACCGGATGTTCACCCACCGTGCCTTCAAGGCCTCGGCGCCGTTCCGCGCGATCGTCGCCGTGCTGGGCTCGATGGCGGTCGAGGGTTCGGTCATCACCTGGGTGGCCGATCACCGGAAGCATCACGCCTTCACCGACATCGAGGGCGACCCTCACTCGCCGCACCTGGCCGGCCCCGGACTGGTCGGCGCGGTGAAGGGCCTGTGGCACGCCCACGTCGGCTGGCTCTTTGAAACCGTCGGGACCGCCGACCGCGAGCGGTTCGCCCCCGACCTGGTCAAGGACCGCGCGCTTCAGGTGGTGGACAAGCTCTTCTTTTTGTGGGTGACGCTCGGACTGGTCATCCCCTTCGCGCTGGGCTGGATCATCGGCGGCGGCCTGGGCACGGCGCTGACCGCGCTGCTGTGGGGCGGCCTGGTCCGTGTGTTCCTGCTGCACCACGTCACCTGGTCAATCAACTCGGTGTGCCACTTCTTCGGGCGCAAGCGCTTTGACATCGAGGACGAGAGCCGCAACGTGTTCTGGCTGGCGCCGTTCTCGATGGGCGAGGCCTGGCACCACAACCACCATGCCTTCCCCACCTCCGCCTTCCACGGCCTGCGCTTCTGGGAGCGGGTCGCCGACCCCACCGGACTCGTCATCGCGCTGCTGGAGAAGGTGGGTCTGGTGTGGGACGTGGTGCGCGTCAGTCCCGATCGCCAGGAGGCCAAGGCTCTGCCCTCCGCCCGCGGCACGAAGACCCTGCCCGCCTCGGGCACCTGAGCGGCACGAGGACCCTGCCCGCCTCGGGCACCTGATCTCACACTCTCGCGCCCCGCGGCGTTTCATCGGCAGTACCGCGAACGAGAGGAGCCGGCATGGCCACCGCGGCTGCCGACCTGACCACCGACGTGCGCGAGCGCGTCGATCAACTTGACTGGAGCACGCTGACCGCGCAGCTCGACGAGGTGGGGCACGCCGTCACGCCCGTGCTGCTGAGCGACGACGAGTGCGCCGGCTTGGCCGATCTGTTCGACGCCGGCCGCTTTCGCTCCACCATCGACATGGCCCGCCACCGCTTCGGCGACGGCCGCTATCGCTACTTCGACCATCCGCTGCCCGAGCTCATCAGCGCCCTGCGCGTCTCCTTCTACCGGCACCTGGCCTCGGTGGCCAACCGCTGGAGCGAGCGGCTGCGCGGCGACACGCCCACCTTCCCGCTGACCCATGAGGGATTGCTCGAACGGTGCCACGCGGCCGGTCAGACGCGCCCGACCCCGCTGATCCTGCGCTACGGGCCCGGGGACTGGAACGCACTGCACCAGGACCTGTACGGCGAGGTGTTCTTCCCGTTTCAGATCCTCACCGTCCTCTCGCGCCAGGGCGTCGACTTCGGCGGCGGCGAGTTCGTGTTGATGGAGCAGCGCCCGCGGGCCCAGAGCCGAGCCCATGTCCTGACCCCGCCCCGGGGCGCCTTCGTCGTCTTTCCCACCCGCGAGCGCCCCGGACAGGGCCGGACCGGCTTTCACCGGATCGGCATGCGCCACGGCGTCTCGACGGTCACCGAGGGCAGCCGCACCGCGCTGGGGGTGATCTTCCATGATGCCCGCTGAGCTCCGTCCCGCCGCGCTGGCCTGGACGGTGTGCGAGAGCCCCGTGGGCCCGCTGACCCTGCTCGGCGATCACGCCGGCCTGCATGCCGTGTACTTCCGCGGTCGCAGCGGTCCGCTGGATGAGCGGGCGCGCGACGCCGCGCCGTTCACGGACGCCGTCGCCCAGTTCGGCGAGTACTTCGCCGGCGAGCGCCGTGTCTTTGACCTGCCGCTGGTACTGGCGGGCACGCCCTTTCAGCGCCAGGTGTGGGACGTGCTGCGCACCATCGACTACGGCGCGACGCGCAGCTACGGCGACGTGGCCGCTGCGATCGGACGGCTGGACCGGATCCGCGCGGTCGGCTCGGCGGTCGGGCGCGCGCCGGTGCCGATCATCGTCCCCTGCCACCGGGTGATCGGAGCCGACGGAAGCCTCACCGGGTACGGCGGCGGCCTCCAGCGCAAGCAGGCTCTCCTGGACCTCGAGTCACGCGTGAGCGGCGGCGGGGCGCCCGCGGGAGTGTGGGCGGGCCGTCAGCTCTCGCTGCTGGCCTAGGCGGATTCGAGCGGGCCCATCGTCAGGCCGGCATCGTCGAGAGCGATCCAATAGCCCTCGGCGTCCTCGCGGGGTCCGCTCCACACGATGGCGCACCCCTTGTTGTGGATCCGGTCCGCGATGCGATAGCCGTCGGCCAGCGTCACACCCGGGACCACGCGCGAGAGCGTCTCGGCCACGTGGTCGAAGGTATTGAACTCATCGTTGAGGACCACCACCCGCCAGAGGCCGCCGAGGCCGGTTCCTGGCGAGCCGGCGCGCGGCAGCTCGACCGTCTGGGACATCGGTTCGCCAGCATAGCGGCCATCCGCCGCCGCGGCGAGTCGAGTCTTCGCCGGCCGCTACTGGCTCCGCTGGGCCTTCTTGGCCCAGTAGCGCTCGTACCCCGCGAACAGCTGCTCCACGGGGGCGGCCTGCTCATAGGCAGCCGCCTGCTCGGGGCTGCCGTCGCGCTGGATCTCCCCATGGACAGTCGAGACGAACCCGTCGTGACCGGCGTCGCGAGCCAGCGTGGACCACGCGTCGAGCCGCGCGTCGAGAGCGTCGAGCTGCTCATCCACGTCCTCGCTGGACCCGAAATGGGTCATGGCCAGACGCTCGGGTCGCCACCCCCGCACCAGAGCGATCGATTCGTGCCAGGCCTCGACGTCGATATCGGGGGGCGGAGTCGGAGGGATCGTGATCGACTCCGGCGTGATTCGCACGCCGCCGACGTCGCCCACGAACGCCGTCCCGTCATACAGATAGGACACGTGGTGCGAGGCGTGCCCCGGCGTGTACTCCACCTTGTAGGCGCCGCCGCGGATGGTCTCGCCGCCGCTGAGCACCTCGAGGTTCTCCTCGGGCACGGGCAACATCTCGCCCCATAGCCGCTCCATGTCGTCCCCGTAGAGCCGCTTGGCGCTGTTATAGAGGCGCTCGGGGTCTGCCATGTGCTTGGCGCCGCGCTCGTGCACGTACACGCGCAGGTCCGGCCAGCGCTCCACCAGCGAGCCTGACACGCCCGCATGATCGAAGTGGATGTGGGTGAGCAGCAGAGCCGAGGGGCGCTCATCGCCCAGCGCGTCGAGCAGGACCGGCAGGCAGGAGGTGGGCCCGGGATCGATCAGCACGTCGCCCACCTGCCAGCACCCGATCACGCGGGCGCGGCCCAGGTGCATGAGATCGATCACGCGCACGACGTCAGCGGGCGAGCGCGAGCTACTTGTCAGCCCGGCGGTTGGCGGCCTCGGAGGCCGGCCGGATCACCGTGGTGTCGTCGTCGGTGTCCAGCGGTTCAAAGGCCACCGTGCGCTCGATCTCGCTGCGCTCCGGCGGCTCGGCGATCTCGGTCGGCGCGTCCCGCGCGACATCCATGGGGCCCTCGGGCTCGTCGAGGTCGTCCTCGTCGTGGCCACCCTCGTCGTCGTCGCGCAGCTCCTCGTCACCGCCGTCGTCCTCGAACGGGTCTGCGTCAGCGGTGTCGAAGGCCATCGTGCCCGCCGTCTCCGCCGCCGCGCTTCCGGCCTCGAGGCCCGGCCCGGCGCCCACGTCGGCGACGGCGTCGGCGGGGAACCGCTCCGCGGCCGCCTTGGCCAGGGCGAGCAGCTGTGCCGAGAGATCCTCGGCATCGGCGACGATGCGCTCGCGCTCAACCCAGATCCGGTCGGTGTCCGCGTCCAGGTCTCGCACCCGCTGCTCGGCGGCCTGGGCGATCTCCGCCGCCTCACCGCGGGCCTGCTGGAGGCGGTCCTCGGCCTCGCTGCGCGACTGCGCCGTGATCTGCTCAGCGGTCTCGTGCGCCCGCTGGAGGATCCCCGAAATCTGCTCTCCCACGCGCTCCAGGGCCCGGCGCACCGCGGCCTCGGGCGAGCGCGTCGCCTGCAATTCGGCCACCAGCCGGCGCGTGTGGCGCACGTAGTCGTCCACCGCCACGCGGTCGTAGCCGCGCAGGGCCGTCGGGAAGTCTGCGTCCACGAGCGCGAGGGGATCTTCGGGCAGGTCCTGGAGGGGCCGGGTGATCTCCGCGAGGATCGCGTGCTCGGTCGCTGCTGAACTCTGATCTGGCATCGATGATCTGTGGCCATTGTCGCACGTCGCGCGGCCGCCCCAGCCATACAATGCACCGAATGGCGGATACACCCTCCGCGCGGCTCCAAGAGCGCGACCGGCCCTGGATGATGCGGACATATGCAGGGCATTCGGACGCGCGCCGCTCCAATGAGCTGTACCGGCGCAACCTCGAGAAGGGCCAGACGGGCCTGTCGGTGGCCTTTGACCTGCCGACCCAGACCGGCTATGACCCCGATCACGAGCTGGCCCGCGGCGAGGTGGGCAAGGTCGGCGTGTCGATCGCCCACGCCGGCGACATGCGGACGCTGCTGGAGGGCATCCCGCTGGACCAGATGAACACCTCGATGACGATCAACGCCACCGCCGCCTGGCTGTTGGGCCTCTACATCGTCGCCGCCGAGGACCAGAACGTCGAGGAGTCAGCGCTTCAGGGCACCACGCAGAACGACATCCTCAAGGAGTACCTGAGCCGCGGCACCTACTCGTTCCCGCCTGGCCCGTCGATGCGCCTGATCGCGGACACGATCGCCTACACGGTGCAGCACGTCCCCAAGTGGAACCCGATCAACATCTGCTCCTATCACCTCCAGGAGGCGGGGGCCACGCCGGTGCAGGAGATCGCCTACGCGATGAGCAACGCGATCGCCGTCCTGGACGCCGTCCGCGAGCGCGTCCCCGAGGAGCTCATGGGCAGCGTCTTCGGCCGGATCTCGTTCTTCGTCAACGCCGGTGTGCGCTTCATCGAGGAGCACGCCAAGCTGCGCGCGATGGCGCTGCTGTGGGATGAGCTGGGCCGCACCCGCTACGACGTCCAGGATGACCGCCACCGCCGCTTCCGCTACGGCGTGCAGGTCAACTCCCTCGGGCTCACCGAGGCCCAGTCCGAGAACAACGTCTACCGCATCGCCCTGGAGGCACTGGCGGTCACCCTCGGCCGCGACGCCCGCGCCCGGGCGCTGCAGCTCCCCGCCTGGAACGAGGCGCTCGGCCTCCCGCGCCCCTGGGATCAGCAGTGGAGTCTGCGGCTGCAGCAGATCCTCGCCTACGAGACCGACCTGCTGGAGTACCCCGACATCTTCGAGGGCTCGATCGTCATGGACGGCCTGGTCGCGGAGCTGGTCAAGGGCGCCCGCGAGGAGATGGGTCACGTGGCCGCGCTGGGCGGGGCGGTCAAGGCCGTGGACTACATGAAGTCCGCGCTGGTGGAGTCCCACCGTGAGCGCTGGCGCCGCATCGAGTCCGGCGAGCTCACCGTCGTGGGCATGAACCGCTTCGAGTCCACCGAGCCCTCGCCGCTGACCGCCGACGCCGACGGCGGGATCCTGGTCGTGGACCCTGAGGTCGAGGCCGAGCAGCGCGCCGCCCTGGAGACGTGGCGCTCCGAGCGCGATTCCGCCGCCGTCGACGCGGCGCTCTCGGAGCTCGCGCGCGTCGCCCGCGACGACTCCGAGAACATCATGCCCGCCACCATCGCCGCGGCCCGCGCCGGCGCCACCACCGGCGAGTGGAGCCAGACCCTGCGCGAGGTGTTCGGCGAATACCGCGCGCCCACCGGCGTGGGCGACGCCGTGGCCGCGCCCAGCGAGAGCCTCTCGGAGGTCCGCGACGAGGTGGAGCGGCTCAGCGAGGCGCTGGGCCGGCGCCTGAAGTTCCTCGTCGGCAAGCCCGGCCTCGACGGGCACTCCAACGGGGCCGAGCAGATCGCCGTGCGCGCTCGCGACGCCGGCATGGATGTCGTCTATGAGGGCATCCGCCTGACCCCTTCGCAGATCGCCAGCTCGGCCGCCCAGGAGGGAGTCCACGTGATCGGGCTCTCCATCCTCTCGGGCTCGCACGCGGAGCTGATCCCATCGGTGCTGAGCGCGCTGACGGAGGCCGGCGTGGAGAACGTGCCGGTGGTGGTCGGCGGCATCATCCCCGAGGCCGACGCGGCGAAGCTGCGCGAGGCCGGCGTCGCCGCGGTCTACACCCCCAAGGACTGGGATCTCAACGCGATGATGCGCGACATCGTCACGCTGGTGGCGCAGCGCCACGGCGCCGACACCGCAGCTCCGGCTTGAGCCCAGCGCCGGCGGACGGCGCCGCGCTGGGCGCCCGGCTGCGCGACGGCGACCTGCGGGCCGCCCCGGCGGTCCTGAACCTGGTGGAGAGCCGCAGCGACGAGTCGCGCGCGCAGACCGAGGCGCTGTTGGAGGCGGTCTCCCCCACCGCGCTCGGCGCCGAGGCACCCGGTTTCATCGTCGGCGTGACGGGTCCCCCGGGGGTGGGGAAGTCATCGTTGCTGTCGCGCCTGGTGGCGGCCTGGCGCGCTGATGGCCGCTCCGTGGCGGTGCTCGCGGTGGACCCGAGCTCGCGGCGCTCGGGCGGATCGCTCCTCGGTGACCGCGCTCGGATCGAGCGC
>DATJTQ010000266.1:0-19214 GCA_035503355.1 Solirubrobacteraceae bacterium | reverse complement strand
GCTCCGGACCCACCGCGCACGCGGACCGGTAAGCGACTGAGCAGCCGGCCCGCGGAGACGCCGCGCCCGGCTCCCGAGGCGACGCCTCCGCGGCCGTCCCCCCCGTCCCCGCCGTCCCGCGAGTCGGGAGCTCCGCCGGCCGCTGCGCCCGCCGCTCCGGCCGTCGCTCCGCCGGTCGCTCCGGCCGCTGCCGCGGCTCCGGGCGAGGCGGGAGCTCCGCCGGCCGCTGGGCCCGCCAAGCCGGCCGTCGCTCCGCCGGTCGCTCCGGCCGCTGCCGCGGCTCCGCCCACGGTGGCCGGCCCGCCCGTGCGCGGGACCGGGCGTCGGCGTCGGGCCCGGGGTCGCCGGAGCGGTCCCGTGCACGGGCGGGCCGGCCACCGGGAGCGGAGCCGCGGCAGCGGCCGGAGCGGCCGGCGGAGCGACGGGCGGCGCGACGGGCGGAGCGGCCGGCGGAGCTCCCGCCTCGCGGGGCGGCGGCGACGAGGGAGACGGCCGCGGAGGCGTCGCCTCGGGAGCCGGGCGCGGCGTCTCCGCGGGCCGGCTGCTCAGTCGCTTACCGGTCCGCGTGCGCGGTGGGTCCGGAGCGCCCGCCGGGCGCGGGCCCTCGAGGATCCGCGCGCCGCGTCCCCCGGGCTGGCCGGGCGGCGTCCCGCGCGCGTGCGGGCGAGAACCCTCGCCAGCCGCGCCGGCAGCGGATTCCGGGGAACCCTCGGCTGAAGAACCCTCGGCTGAATCCTCCGGGTCCTCATCGCCCTGCGCTCCGGACGGCGTGGGCGGCAGCGGAGGCAGCACCCCCTGGTACACCGGCGCGCTGCCACTGAACATCGCCTCGAACACGTCGTCGGGCATGTCGTAGCGCTGGCGCATCATCGTGCGGAAGGCGTCGGCCTCCTCGGAGGTCGTTGCGGCGGACGGCGGCGCGTCCGCAGGCACCTGCACCGCCTCGGCCCAGCCCGCGGTCGCCGGCGTCTGTGCAGGAGCGGGCGGGGCGACGGTCTCGGCCTCCCACGCCACCGCGGGCGGCGGGCCCTCGGGCGGCGGCGCATAGGCCGGTCCAGGCGGGCGCGAACTCCGGGCCGGCGCCGGCCCGGCGCGCTCACCGAGGACCCGCACCTCCTCCGGCGGGGCGATCCGGGTCGAGGCCGCCAGCAGCTTCGGCGCCCGCCGGCGCAGGACGGCGTCAGCCAGGCGCGTGTGCGAGGCGGCGCGCGCGGACACCCGCTGAGCGAGCGCCAAACGGCGAAGCACCTCCGGGGGCACCCCGTGAGTTGCCCCTGTGCCGACGTCCTCCATTCGCTTTTAGTTCTCCCGTGTTGCGGTGAGTGCGTGGGCCTCGGCGAGGAAGCGGCGCCGGTCGGCGTGCTCGAGGTCGAGGATGGCGTCCAGTTGCCAGTGGAAGTGGTAGGCCAGTTCGGCCGCCTCCGAGAGCAGTTGCTCCGAAGACGGCCTCGTCATTCCCCCAGGCGCCCGTCCTCTATATCCGTGAGGTCGACCTCGAACCGGTGCGAACAGTCCGGACAGGTCACGACTCCGACCGCTTCGCCATCGCTGTTGAAGCGCTCGTACAAACGCTGGAGGTGGTCAAAGTCCGCCGCGTAGAGGTTCTCCACGACGGCGGGCGTGACCTCGGTGATGGCCCCGATGCGGGTCACCGTCCGCGCCAGCAGCAGCACCGTCAGGTAGGCGCTGTTCTGACGGACCTCCAGCTCACGGAGCGGTTCGATCTCGTCCCGCGCCGTGGCCAGGCGCATCGTGCCGTCGCGGTGAACTTCACCGGCGTCGTCGACGACCCCTCTCGGAAGGGTGAACTCGATCTGCGTCCGCATCACACCAGCGGCGTGCTGCTACCCGGTCCGCACAACGCCCAGGTGTCCGCGTCCAGCGTCGCCGTAATCGTCAGCACCCCGTTCGAGCTCGCCTCCGACGGGGAGTGGCTGAGACCCGTGAGGATGGCGCCGGTTCCGACCCATTGGAAGAGAGCCTGGCCGCTGTTGTCCATGAAGACAACCGTGACGTCAGCCTTCTTCTGGTCGATCGTCACCGTCGGGTCAGAGATCTTGTTCATCCACTTGACCAGCACCGTGTTCGGATCCCAGCCCTGGGTGAGGGTCATCGTCCCGTACTGCGGGTTCTGGACCGATGAGATGATCGTCTCCGGCTTGCCGTCGTTCCCGTGGAAGATGTGCTTGGGAGCCTCGATCGACCAGTGGGGCGGAGCGCACGAGCTGAACAGGAGGTTGGCCATGTCACTGTCCTGCGCGATCGGCGAACCGCCGGCGGAGATGTTGACAGTGATGTGAGTGACTGTCTGGACAGGAGGAAGTTGGGTGCCCATGTGTGGTTCCTTTCAGTATCTGGCTCGGGACGTCACTCTTCGACTTCGGCGCCGCCGCCGCCGGTGAACTGGCTGAGGCGGAAGATCACGAACTCCGCGGGCTTGACCGGCGCGATGCCGACCTCGCAGACGACCTGTCCGGCCTCGACGATCTCCGGCGGGTTGGTCTCCGCATCGCACTTGACGAAGAAGGCCTCCGTCGGGGACGCGCCCGACAGCGCGCCCGCCCGGTGCACCCGGCTCAGGAAGCTGCCGACGTTGGTGGCCAGCTTCCCCCACAGCCGCGCGTCGTTGGGTTCAAAGACACTCCACTGGGTGCCGATCATGATCGACTCGGAGATGAAGTTGAACAGCCGCCGCACGTTGAGGTAGCGCCACTCGGGGTCACTGGAGAGCGTGCGCGCACCCCAGATCCTGATGCCGCGTCCCGGGAACGCCCGGATGCAGTTGATGCCGACGCGGTTGAGCTCGCCCTGCTCGGCGTGGGTGATCTGGAAGCCCAGCCCGTTGGCGCCGCGGACGACCTCGTTGGCGGGCGCCTTGTGCACACCGCGCTCCTCGTCGATCCGCGCCCAGACGCCCGCGACATGACCTGACGGCGGGATCCGGATCGGCCTGCTGGTGAGCGGGTCCATCACCTCGATCCACGGCCAGTACAGGGCCGCCATCTTGGAGTCGTAGCCGGCGGTGTTCATCCGCCACTCCAGAACGTCCTGGGCGATGAGGCCGTCGGGCGTGTCGAGGATCGCCATGCGGTCGCCCATCAGCTCGGCGTGGGCGATCATCTTGCCCTGCAGGTCGCGCATCTGTGCGCCGTCGCCGTTGAGGTTGACGATGTCGGGCATGATCAGCATCGTCACCTCGTCCAGCGCGGTGACGTTGCCCATACCCCGGCGGGTGGCCACGTCGCCCTCGAAGTCCGAGGCCTTGACCTTCTCCACGGCGACCGACGGGACCGACAGCGTGTAGCTGCCCGCGGCGACCCGCACGTCGGGCAACGCCGCGCCGGTCTCCTCGATCTTGATGAGCTTGGAGGCGGCATTGATCTTCGTGGCCACGAAGTTGCGACCCTTCTTCATCGAGAGGCCGTCGTACTCCTCACTCTGGGCGCCGGATGAGATGACCACCTTGTAGGTCTGATCGCTCGCGTCCTTGCCCTCCTGGGGCGGCTCCTCGGACACCTCGACCTTGACCGGCTCGCTGCCGGCGTTGAGCGCCACGGCGCGCAGCGCCTCGAGGTCCTTGTCGGTGGCGGCGGGCAGAGCGACCTGCGCTGCCGGCGCTCCCCGTTCCGTGCCGACGCGGATGATCCAGGCGATCGACCCCCCGTTCTGGAAATAGCCGTAGACCGCGTGCGCGGTGTAGGAGCCCTCCATGAAGGGCCCGTTCTCCGGGTGCTGCGGATCGGTGTAGATGTTGGAGAACTGAGTCCAGTTCGAGATCCGCATCGGCTTATTGATGGGTCCGCCGGGCAGCAACCCGACGAACGCCGCGACCGCCGTCGCGACGCCTTCGATCGGCTTGTTGCCTCCCGAGACTTCCTCGACGTAGACACCCGGGGTCAGGTAAGTGGGCATGTCACTCCTTGAGAGCTAGCGATGACGTTGTGCGGGTTGGCCAACTGGGGCGTCGCCCGAAGCGGGCGCCCGCCACACGTGGTCGCCCCCAAGCGCGGTTTCTCGATGGTCCGGTCCCCCATCCCCATTGCCTTACTACAAACCAGTCTTCAATCCTAAGCATTGGCGCTAGGGCCGTTGGGAGGCCTTAAGGGCAGCTGGGGCGCCCCGACTGCCCGAATGGGCAGCCCGAAGGGGCAGGGGAGGCGAACCGGGTCAGCTGCGGGCCGAGCGCCTGCGCGCCGGCGCGGCCACGAGGTCACACCGGCCGCCGGGGACCGTCACGGATCCGCTGCCCTCACGGCCGTCGGCGGTCCGCGTCACCACCTGGTGGGAGCCGGGCAGTACCCGGGCAAAAGTGAACCGGCCGTCACCGTCGGTGGCGGCCCAGCGGCCGGTGTCGGGAAGCGCGACCCACGCGCCCTGGAGAGGGACCCCGTCCTCGTCGGCGACCGTGCCGCCGATGCGATGCAGTTCCTCGAGGGTCGAGCGCGGATTGTCTGATTGCAGGGTTCGGATCGTGGTGGTGCGAACCTCGGGGCCGCGGACGAAGGTGGCACCCGACTCGACGACGATCTGGACCACGTAGTCGATCGATGCCTTGTACTGGCCGCCGACCGAGGTCCAGAAGTCGGCCTTCTCCTCCCGCGGGCGCCCGACGGACGTCTCGGCGCGGGTCAGCGTCCTGGTCCCGTTCTGCCCCAGCACGTCGGCGGGGATGTCGGTGTAGGAGTACAGGATGGCCAGCACCTGCGAGAGAAGCCGGTGCTCATCCTCCACCGCCTTGGTCCACGCCGTCACCGCGTAGGTCAGCTCGAGCTGCAGCGGCGGGTCCGAGATGATGGCCACGCCATTGGTCCTGCGTTCTGAGGGAGTGGCGGAGGCACGGTCCAGCGCCTCGCGCATGTCGTAGAGGAAGAGGTCGACACTCGGCCCGGTGAGCTTGCCCGACCATTCCTTCGACGGCGCGTCGAAGGCGATCTCCACGCCCTCGAAGCCGTGCTTGTCAAGCTCACGCTTGAGCAGGGCGCGCAGGCCTTCGTCGAGGTCAGCGATGGCCGTGTTGAGGGGGACATCGACGACGCGCGCCATGGGTGCGCACTGTACCCGTCAGATCACGTCCAGGTAAAAACTCTCCGCGGGGCGGGCCGCCTCGGGGTCAGACCAGAGGGTGAGGTTGGCGTGCATGGTGTGCGGGGCGGGGACGAACCCGGTGGCCACGAACGGCCGCAGGTCCGCGTAGCCGAGCATCGGGACCACCGCGTAGCTCGCGCCGGCCGCGGACGCCTCATCGAGCAGGTCCGCCAGCAACATGGCGCGGTCGGCGTGCGCCAGTGAGCCCCAGAGGACGTCCTCGACGATGAGGCACCGCGTGCCTGCGTCATCGTCGACGGTGGCGACGGTTCCGCAGAGCACGGCGCCCGCGCTGGTCACCGCCACCGACCCGACACGCGACAGCTGCCAGTCGGCCTCCGCCGTGGTCCACAGGCGGGTCACCGATCCGAGGTCGTCGCCGGAGGGGCGCCCAGGTTGTGCCTGCGCGGCGGCGTCCATCAGGGTCTGCGCCGAGGGCCGGGTCCGGGACGGGCGGCCGCCGGGCGGTGTGGTCCCGCGCACCAGGTAGGAGAAGGACTTCAGACGCAGCTGTGGGAAGGCGAGCGCCTGGCAGCAGCGTTCCACGATGCGCTGCATGGTCTGGCCGTCGGCGCAGTAGGTGACCACCCCGTCGTATCCCTTCGCCGCCGCCCGGCGCATGAGCTCGGTCCAGATCGCGGTGCCGTACCCGGACGCCTTGTGCGCCGAGGCGACAGTGACGAAGGTGGCGATGAGGATCCGCCGCTGCGCGCCGGCGATCACCGCCCCGCGCGGCAGCCCCGCGGCGAAGGCGATCAGCTCCGCCCCGTCGTAGAACGCGGGGGCGAGCGCGAAGCTGGCGCCCGGCGAGCGGAAGAAGTCGGCGAGCAGGTCCGCGGTGTACAGGTAAGAGGCGTTGGGGGCGTCGGCCCACGAGGTGCGCATCACCGCCGCGAGCTGCTCATAGTCGCCACGGAAGTCCTGCGGGTCTAGGATGGGCACATGACCGAGCGTACGCGGACCGAGGCGCCCGCCGCCAAGCCGTCGGAGGGCGCACGCGTCGCGGCACCGATCGCGCGTCACCCCGCGACGGCGAGTGCCATCGCCCTCCAGCGCGCGGTCGGCAATCGCGCCGCCACTCAGGTGCTGCAGCGGTGGGCCGCCCATCCCGATAAGGACAAGAAGGGCGTCCTCATGACCGACGAGATGGCCGCGGAGTTCAGCCGCTTCAACCCGCCGCTGAGCAAGTAGGGCGCTAGGCCACGCAGGCGCTCGGCGTGCGCGCGCCGGGCGGCAGGCAGCGGAACGCCTCGCTGGGCGACTGGCCCGAGAGGATGGTGAAGACCACGACCTCGCCCACCTCGTTGGGCGCCGTGATCTGGATGGTGACCGTGCTGTGGGGGCTGAGGTGGCTCTTGTGCAGCGCGGAGGCGAGCGCGAGCTTGCCGCTATGCGGGGCCGCGAAGGACTTCTTGGCGAACGGGCAGCCGTGGCCATGACAGCTCAGCAGCACCTTGGAGCCCTTGGGCAGGTGGGTCACCGTCAGCTCGGTGGCGAAGCTGAACGACTTGCCGAACGCCCACGTATAGGAGGGGGAGAGCTTGATCACCCCGTACTTGAAGGTGAGCGTCTTCTTGGCGGAGGCGGTCCCGGTGAGGGTCAGGGTCGCCGGCGACTTGTAGCGCGCGGTGAGCAGCTTCTTGCCGGTGGCGTTGAGCGACAGCTTGACCGTCGAGGTCGTGCCCGTCGCGATCGAATAGGAGCCCGAGGCGATCGTCTCGACCTTGGTGACCTTCTTCGGCTTTGGCTTCGGCTTCGGCTTCGGCTTGGGCTTGGACTTGGCCGCCACCGCGACGATCGTCGAGCCCTGCGTCGTGACGTGCGAGGTGAGCTTCGCCGCCCCGGTGCACCGCTGGGCGGGCAGGCCCTGACAGGACAGGGTGAGCGTCACCGTGGTCGGCGTCGACTTGGTGCTCACAAGCGACGCGCCCAGGGAAGGGGAGATCGCGACGGCGGTGCTCGCCGTGGGCACGGTGGTGGTCAACAGCGGGTAGGTCGCGATCTCCTCGCACGAGATGTGGTGGCCGACGTCGGCCGCCGACAGCGCCAGCGTCTGCGTGGTCGCGCCGGCGATCGCGCTGCCATCGAGGAACCAGCGGAACCCATCAAAGCCGAACTCGAACGCCGGCTGCTGGCCGGCCCACGAGGAGAAGCCCGCCGCCTGGCAGGTCAGGGTCTGCCCGGGTTGTGGCGTGCCGCTGACCTCCGGCGCGCTCACCACGGCGCTGGGCGCGCCGGCGCCGATCAGCCCGATCTTGCTCCCCGGCAGCGCGCCCTCGGTGAACCACAGGTTGCCGTCAGGGCCCGCGGTGATCCCGATGGGACTGCTGCTCGCCGTCGCGGTGGGGAACTCGTTGGTGATGACGTGCGTCACCGAGTTGATCACCCCGATGCGAGATGCGTCGCCTTCGGTGAACCACATGTTGCCGTCGGCTCCGGGCGCGATCACGGTCGGCGCGCTCATCGTGGTTGGTGTCGGTACCTCCTGCGCGATGGTGTGCGCCCCGACATTGACCAGTCCGATCTTGCTGACCGACGGGGCGCTCTCGGTGAACCACAGGCTGCCGTTGGGGCCTGCGGCGATCGCGTTGGGCGCGCTCGAGGTCGTCGTCGTCGCGACGTCGCCGCCGGTGCCCGTGCTGGGGTTGATCCAGCCGATCTTGCTGGTGGCCCCGATCGTCGCACCGTGGACGTCCTTCTCCGTGTACCAGATGTCGCCGTCGGGCCCGACCGCGATCCCGAACGGGTTCACGTTGAGCGTCGCCGGCGGAAACTCGGTGATGGCGTGGGTGGTCGGGTTGATCTCGCCGATTCGCCCGGGATCTGCCGACTCGGTGAACCAGAGGTTGCCGTTGGGTCCGGCGACGATGGCCACCGGGCCGCTGCCGGTGTTGGGAAGCGTGAACTCGGTGATCGCGTGGGTCACGGGGTTGATCTCGCCGATCTTGTTGCCCGCGAACTCGGTGAACCACAGGTTGCCGTCCGGCCCCACCGCGATGCCGAGCGGGATGCTGCCGGCGGTGGGCACCGGGAAATCTGCCGTGGCGCCCGTCGCGGGGTTGATCTCGCCGATCTTGTCGGCGTTGGCCTCGGCGAACCAGAGGTTGCCGTCCGGTCCGGAGACGATGCCCTCCGGGCCGGCCGCGGTGGTGGCCGTCGGGAACTCGGCGATCTGCCCCAACGGCGCAGCCACCGTGCTCCCGCTCAACGCCAGGGCGGCGACCAGCGTCGCAGGCACCACCCACCGCCATTTCCCCAGTCCACTCACGGCATCTCCCAGTCTCGGGCGCTTACCGTACTCCCCACGGCGGCGCGCACCAATTGGCGGTCCGTTAAGCCTCAGCTTTGCGGCCGACGTCGCGGACCATGGCGTGGAAGCGATCGAAGTCGGTCTCGAGGGTCAGGCGGCCCTGTTTGCCGTACTCCTGCGCGACCGCTCGCACCAGGTGGCGCATCTCGATCTCAGATCCCTCGTCGGCGGCGCGGAACGCGGCCGCCAGCGAGCAGTTGCGGATCGCCCCGCCCGACAGCTTGAACCGCTCGGCCAGGAAGTCGAAGTCGACGTCGGCGGCCAGCGGGGCGGCGGCCGGCAGCACCAGGCGCCAGATGCGCCGGCGGTCCTCGGCCTCGGGGAAGGGAAAGTCGATGAGGAAGTCCAGCCGCCGCACGAACGCGTCGTCGATGTTGCGGCGGAAGTTGGTGGCGAGGATCACCGCCCCCGGATACGCCTCCATACGCTGCAGCAGGTAGGCGACCTCGATGTTGGCGTAGCGGTCGTGGGAGTCTGAGACCTCCGAGCGCTTGCCGAACAGCGCGTCGGCCTCGTCGAAGAACAGGATCGCGTTGGAGCCGTCGGCAGCGGTGAAGATCCGCTCCAGGTTCTTCTCGGTTTCCCCGATGTACTTGGAGACGATCGTGGCCAGATCCACGCGGAACAGGTCCAGGCCGAGCTGGGCGCCGAGCACCTGCGCCGCCATCGTCTTGCCGGTCCCCGACTCGCCCGCGAAGAGCACCTTCAGGCCCTGGGTCCGCGACACGGTCACCTCGTAGCCCCACTCCGACAGCACCTGGTCACGGTGGCGCAGGTAGGCCGAGATCGAACGCAGCAGGTCCAGCTGGCGCTCGGGCAGGACGAGGTCATCCCAGCTGTAGGCCGGATCCAGATGCGCCGCCAGCTCGCCCAGGCGCGAGGAGGAGGCGTGGCGGGCGCCGAGGTCCAGGTCGGCGGCGTGGGGCAGGTCGTCGCCGCGCGAGCCCGCGGCGAGCAGGCTCACCTCGGCGGCGGCGCGGATCTGCTCGATGGAGAGGCGGAACTTCGCCGCCACCTCGCTGGGGTCGGTGACGCCGGTGAAGGTGCTCCAGGCGCGCCCGCGCTCGCCAAAGGTAGGGTGGGGGACGTCCACGATCAGCGTCGGGCGGTCAGACAGTGCCGCCGCCTCGCGGCGGGAGGCGCAGATGAGCACGAGCCGCTCCGGGCTGTCGTCCACCGCGCGCAGCAGGGCGCCGCGCTCCGCGGGAGAGAGGTCGCCGAGGCCGTCGATGCACAGTCGGCCGCCGGCCAGCACCGCGGCCAGGCGCGCGTCGGCCAGGGTGTCGGGTTTGTCGAGCTCACGGGCGCCCAGGACCACCACCGGCGTGCCGGCGGCCGCCGCCACCACCGCGCCGGCATCGGGGCCGCACACCATCAACGGCAGCCGCGTCCGCGCGGCCAGCAGCGGGGCGAGCTCGGCGATCGACTCCACGCGCCCGATCGCGGCCTCGGCGTCGATCTGGCGCAGCCGCGTCCCGGCCGCGGCGCTGCCCAGCTCGCCGGCTCCGAGCAGGAAGGCCACCAGCCGGTCGGCCACCTTCACGGGGCGGTCGGCGAGCGTGGTCACCGCGTCCATCGCCACCAGGCGGATCGCCCCGCCGCTCGTCAGCCGGCCGCCGGGCTCAAAGCAGGACAGCACGTCGGCGGACTGGACCCCCTCGCCGCACAGCAGGTCGGCGGCCAGGCGGGGGCTGGCCAGCCGCCGCGTGACGTCGTCCTGGAGGTAGGCGTAGAGGCGGCCGTAGCGGGGCTGGAGCTCCGGCGCGACGCACAGGGCCAGCACCGAGCTGTCCAGGGCGTCGAGACCGAGGCGAGACACCGCCTCCTCCAGCCGCGCGCCCGGGGTGGGCGTCCCCGGCGCGTCCGCCAGCGAGATGGCCTGCTCATCGGAGATGTAGAGCCCGCGCAGCGAGTCGTTGGGGTCATTGCCCGCGGCCACGGCCTCCTGCACCGCAGCCTGGACGCGGCCCTCGAGAAACTGAAACCAGTTCAGCGCGGTCCCGGTGTCCGTCACACGCCCTGGCCCGTCAGCCGAGGTTCCGGGCGGCGGCCTCGGCCTCGCGCTCGAGCGTGTCGCCCGGCTGCGAGACGACGAGCGGCCCGGTATTCGGCGCCCCCCGCTGCTGCACGACGTGGGCCAGCTCGTGGGCGAGCAGCTCGCGCCCTCCGGCCGACTCAGGCTGGTACTCCCCGGCCCCGAAGAAGATGTCGTTCCCGACGGTGAAGGCCCGTGCCGACACGGCGCGCGACAGCGCCGCGGCGTGCTCGTCGTGATGGACCCGCACGTCGCCGAGTGACTGGCCGTAGGCCCCGCCGACGTCCGAGGCGACGCCGCTGTGCAGCCGGCTGCCCCCGCCGCTGGCCACCGCGATGGCGGCCTCGACGTCGGGATGGACGAGCCCGCCGCCCAGGATGCCCTCACCGTCACGCATCCCCGAGATGATCCGAGACAGCTCACGGTTGCCGATCGCGTCGCCCAGCCGCGACACCGCCGCCTCCGGCTGGTCACGGCGGGTTTCCGGTCCCAGCCCCGCGGGCGCCGGGTGGCGCTGACGCTCTGAATCGAGCGCGGCCGAGCGCAGCTCTTCCTGGTCCACGGGGCGAGCATAAGTCCGCCGCGGCGAGACCGCAAGGGTCTTTACCGATGCACTGCAATCCACTACCCTCGCGGGTGGACTGCGGACTACCGGGGGAGCACGACGGCACCTTGGCGCAATGCGGCACCTGCGCTACATCACGTGACTTGGACGGTCCCCTTGTTGCCGGGACTGGAAATGCTGATCACGCCACCCCACGCGCACATCGTCGTGCAGCCGCTATGCAGTGCCGGCTGACCGTCGACCATGACCTTGGTGGCTCCCGGGGTCCAGGGCGAGGTCGTCACCGGGACGCAGGGTGCGGGGCTGAACACGCCGAGCTTGGCCGCCGTCGCCGCGGCCACGGTGGGGTTCGACATGGTGCCGCACATCCCGAAGGTGGGGATGTTGACCATCGGCGCGAAGGCCTGGATGTTGGCGGCCGGCGTGTCAGCGGTGACCGGCGTGCCCATGGGCACGACCGCGAGCGGCACCGGGACCGGCGGCATCGCGAACGAGCACGTGATCATCGCTCCATTGCTCACCAGCGGCGGCATCGCGTGCGACTGTACGCCCGCCGTGCGTTGGTTGCAATGGAATGTCCGACGACCGGTGTGACCTGAGGGGCGGCTGTGCTTCCAGAAATCCTGCTTGACGACGTGCGCTTCCAGGAGCTGGTATCGGAGGCACGCACGCGCATCGTCCGCCACGCTCCGGAGTGGACCGAGCACAACGTCTCTGACCCGGGCATCACGCTCATCGAGCTCTACGCCTGGCTCACCGAACTGCTGGTCTACCGCATCAACCGGATCCCCGAGCGACTGCATTTCGGGCTGCTCGCCCTCGTCGGGGTCACCCCCCGCCCGCCGGAGTGCGCCGCCGTGGCGGTGCGCTTCATGCTGGATCAGCCCGGCGGTGGCGGCGTCGTCCCGGCGGGGACCGAGATCGCCTCGCCGCGGACCGCCGGCAGCGAATCGGTGGTCTTTCAGACCGCGGCGGAGCTGGTGATCCCCCACGAGTGCAAGCTGGCCGGCCACGACGGCCGCCTGTCCTCGGTCGGCGATGCGCTGTTGCTGGGGTTCGATTCGCCGATCGCGGGGCTCGTCATCGAGTTGCGCTTCGAGTCGACCCGGGCCGAGGGCTCGGCCAACTCGAGCGACCCGCCGCTGCAGTGGGAGGCGTCGGTGGGCCCTGATGAGTGGGAGCCGGCCGCGGTCGTCACCGACGAGACCGGCGGCTTCACGCTCGGCGGCGGCGCCATCACCGTGCACGTTCCCGACTCCGCCACCGAGGCGCGGCTGAAGGGTGCCACCCGCCACTGGCTGCGCTGCCGCGTGCTCGACAGTGCGGACGACCGCGGCGCCTACACCACGTCGCCCCAGATCAGCTCCGTGACCGCGCTCGTGGCCGGCGGCACCGTCGAGGCCTACCACGCCGCCAGCGTGACCGGCGAGCTGCTCGGGACCAGCGAGGGCATCCCCGGGGCCGCGTACCCCCTGCCGCGCCACCCCGTGCTGGCCCCCGAGTCCGACGAGGTGATCGAGGTCCGCGAGCTGGGCAGCGAGGACTGGGTCGCGTGGCAGCAGGTCGAGTCCTTCGAGCACAGCGGCCGCACCGACCGCCACTTCCAGCTTGATACCGCGCGGGGCGAGGTTCGCTTCGGCCCGGCCATCCGCCAGCCCGACGGCGGCTGGCGCCGCTACGGAGCGGTGCCGGCGGGCGGCGCGGTGCTGCGCATGAGCCGCTACCGCCACGGCGGCGGCAGCGCCGGCAACGTCGCGCCGCGGGCGCTCAGCATCCTGCCCCGGCCGGTGATGGGGATCGAGAGCGCCACCAACCCGGTGGCCGCCACCGGAGGCGTCGAGCCCGAGTCGCTCGACAGCGCGCGCGAGCGGGCCCGGCTCGAGATACGCGCGCGCACGCGCGCGGTGACTGCCGACGACTTCGAGCGCCTGACCCTGGCGGCGTCGCCGCGGGTGGCGCGCGCCGTGTGCGTCGGACCCGAGGACTCCGACCCGGGCCGCCCCGTCCGCGTCCACGTCCTGCCGCGGATCGAGCCCGCCGACCGCCTCCTCGAAGCCGATGAGCTGATCCCCGACGCGGAGCTGATGACCGATCTCGCCGCCACGCTGGAGGAGTTCCGGCTGCTGGGCACGAGCGTGAAGCTGATGCCGGTCCGGCTGCGCGGCGTGAGCATCGTGGCCGACGTGCGCGCCTCGCCGCGCGCCGATCTCGAGCGCATCCAGCACGACGTCGCCCACGCGCTCTACATCTACCTCAACCCCCTGATCGGCGGCTCCCCGTCGGGCCCCGCCGACGGATGGCCGCTGGGACGCGCGCTGAACCTCGGTGAGCTGTACGGGATCGTCTATGCGATCCCCGGGGTCGAGTTCGTGAACATCCTGCGGATGTACGAGACCAATGTGCGCACCGGCGAGCAGTCGCCTCAGCCCACCGACAGCCGGCTGGTCCTCGCGCCCGACGAGCTGATCGCCTCGGGACGCCACATCGTCAAGGCCGCGCACCGTGAGTGACGACACCCCCATCACCAACGCCGACGGCGAGACGCCGGGCCTGTTTCAGACGTTCATCGGACATGGCTTCGGCACGGTGCAGATCGAGCGCGCCGTCGGCAACGATCCGGCTCCGCCCGCCGTCTCGGGACGCCGGTATCTGCGCGACAACCTCCCGGGTATCTACAGCGAGGGCGACTTCGGCATGCGCCTCGTCAGCGGCTTCGAGTCACTCCTCGATCCGCTGGTGGCGGCGCTGGACAACCTGCCGGAGCACTTCGATCCGACCTACGCTCCGCGTGACGTCCTGGACCTGCTCACCGAATGGCTGGGGCTCGAGCACGACGAGGCTCGCTCGGGTGAGGAGCGGCGCGCGATCGTGCGCATGGCCCCGGAGCTCATGCGCCGCCGCGGCACCAAGGCCGGCCTGGAGCTCGCGCTCTCTCTCGCGTTCCCCGGCGTCCCGTTCCGCGTCGAGGACACCGGTGCGGTGACCTGGTCGGTGGACGTCGACGAGGAGGACACGGCCGCCCCGCCGTCGTTCGTCGTCTATTGCGATGTGCCCCTGTCGCCCGACCGCTCCGGCGCGGTGGCCCGGCTCATCGACCAGGCCAAGCCGGCGCACGTGACCTATCGGTTGCGCGTCAAGGCGCCGCCCCGCCAATCCGGGAGCTCGGCGTGAGGGTCTGTCGCAGCTGCGGGCGTGAGAACCCCGACGACTCGGACTTCTGCAGCTGCGGCGAGTACCTGCGCTGGGAGCCGACCAACTTCATGCCGTCGGTGGCGGCGGGGGCGGGACCCGATTCCGAGACCGCCGAGTCCAACGGCGCGGGCCACGCCGAGGCAGAGCCCGCCGCGGCTCGCCCGAGCGCCGCCGCCCCACCGGCCGGCGCCCACCCCATGTCGCCCCAGGATCTCGACCCCAACATCACCCTCGGCCCGGAGATGATCCTCCCGCCCGGCGGCGCGGGCGGGGCGGGCGGGACGGCCGGGGCGCCGCCTCCGGGCGCGGCGGCGCTCACGCTGCGGCTGCCCGGCGACGACGGCGCAGACGGTGGACAGGTCTCCGTCTCGGTCCAGCCGGGGGCGCGGGTCACCATTCTCGGCCTCATCCGCAACCAGTCCGACGTGGTGGACAACTTCGACCTGTCGGTGCGCGGCCTGCCCGATGACTGGTGGACGATCGCGCCCGCGACCGCCTACCTCGTGCCCTACGGCAGCGGCGGGACCTACGAGCAGGAGGTCCAGATCCACCTGCATCCGCCACGCACCCCGCAGGCCCAGGCGCGGCCGTGGTCGTTTGAGGTGGTGGCGGTGTCACGCGCCTTCGAGGGCGAGGTGGCCGCCGCGGCGGCCAGCGTCACCATCGAGCCCTACACCGAGCTCGGGACCGAGCTGCGCCCGGAGCGTGCGTCCGGGCGTTTGAAGGCGCGCTACGTGCTGACGGTCTACAACAAGGCCAACGCGCGCACCGAGGTCGATCTCGCCGCCGAGGACACCGACGGCGAATGCGGCTTTCGCTTCGCCGAGCCGCGGATCGCACTGGAGCCCGGCAACGGCATGGAGTGCCCGTTCACGGTGTTCCCGCCCAAGCAGAAGTGGATCGGGCGGGCGGTGGACCGTCCGTTTCAGCTCACCGCGACGCCGGTCGGCACCACGGATCCCGTGCCGCCGCGGATGGCCACCTATCGCCAGCGGCCGTGGCTGCCGTGGTGGATGTCGATCGTGGCGCCGCTGGCGGTGGCGGCCGCGGTCCTCGTCATCTCGCTGCTGCCCAAGCAGACCGTCGTCCCCAACCTCAAGGGGCAGCCCAGCGCCTTCGCCGCCCAGAAGCTGCTCAACAAGATCGGCCTGAAGCTCGGCAAGACGACGACCAAGGTCGATCCCAAGCAGAAGGCCGGCAGCGTCATTGACCAGAGTCCCGCCGCCGGTGCCAAGGCCAAGAAGGGGACGGTCGTCGACGTGGTGGTGGTGACCGGCACCGGGAAGGCCACCGTGCCCGCGATCGTCGGGCTGCCGCTCGGGCTCGCTCAGCAGAAGCTCATCGGCGCGGGCCTGGCCCTGGGTGCCGTCCAGCCCCAGCCGCCCAATCCCAACGGGAAGATCTCCTCCCAACTGCCTCTGGCCGGGACCTCGGTCGCGGAGGGCTTCGCCGTCAACGTCTTCCAGGCGGCGCCGGTGGCGGCCGCCGGCGCGGCCAAATCCAAGAAGGGCAAGGCGGCCGCCGCTGCCGCTGCTGCCGCCGCCGGGGGAGGCGCCGCGGCCGCCGCCGCTGCCGCGGCCGGCAACGCGAGCGCCAAGAGCCTCGCCGCCACCGCCGCTCAGGCCGGCACCGGCTCGATCCCCATCCCCAAGCTCCCCCCCGACCCCACCCAGGCCGCCCAGGCGCTGGCCAACCTCGGTCTCGTGCCCCAGCCGGTCAAGCAGCTGTCCACCGCACCGGTGGGGCAGGTGGCCGGCACCGTCCCCGCGGAGGGATCGAAGGTGCCCAAGGGCGCCAAGGTGGCGCTGATCATCTCCAACGGATCGCCACAGCTCGCGTTCGACAACGGCACGTCGGTCAACGTCATCAACCCGACCTCCGGCAAGGTGACCGGTCAGGTGCCGGCGGGCGTGGGCGCGCAGGTCGAGCCCTCGTGGAGCCCGGATGGACAGCACCTTGTCTATGCCCAGAACGGTCAGCTTGTGCTGGTGGAACCGGACGCCAAGGGCTCGTCTCCGGCGGTCATCACCCATCCGCCGCAGGGAACCACTGACCACAACCCGGCCTTCGCGCCCACCACGAAGGCGATCGTCGTCGCCTACATCCAGCGCGTCGGCAACGCTGCCCACCAGCTCTGCTTCGTCTCGGTGACGAAGTTCTCGCAGTCCAACTCGTGCGTCAATGCGCCCGGGTTCGACCTCGGCGGGCAGGTGAGCTGGTCACCGGACGGCTCGACGATCCTGGTCCTCGGGACGAAGAACAACGGCGCCAACTTCGGGCTGCTGTCGTTCACCAGCAGCGTTCCGTTCTCCGGCCAGGCCTCCAACTGGGGCTCGCCGACGCTCCAGACCAGCGCGTCGGTCCCGCAGCAGGGGATCCTCGCCGGGGCGTTCTCTCCCGACGGGAAGCAGATGGCCCTCGTGGCCGGCTCCGTCGCCAGCGGGTTCAACCTGTTCATCGTCAAGGCCGGCGACTTCAATCCGACCCAGCAGAACGAGCTCCCCGTGACCGCGTGCCAGATCAGCTGGCGCTCGGACGGCAAGGAGCTCGCCGTCATGCAGGCCAACGGGCCGTGCGGGCCGGCCGCCACCGGCAAGATCGTCGGTGTCGATCTCTCCAACACACGCAACCTCACCACGCTGGCGCCGCTCGGCGCCCATCCCGCGTGGCAGCCGGTGCTCGGTGGCTGACCTCGCGCCACCGGTTGGTTCTGCGCCCCCCGGAGCGCTCGTCCTGGTCCTGCCCAACGGCGTCCGGCTGCCCATCCGCGATTCGATGACGATCGGACGCGGCGAGACGGCCGACATCAAGCTCGAGGACCGCACCGTCTCGCGCCTGCACGCGCGGATCGACGCCACGCGTGACGGCCCGATGATCAGCGACGCCGGGTCGCGGTTCGGGGTCACCCTCTCCGGCCAGCCGCTGTCCGAGCCACGACGGCTGACCGCCGGCTCGGTGATCGGACTCGGCAACGTGACGCTGCGGGTGGAGAGCGCGGTGGCCCACGTGGTGCCCGGAGCGCCGGGCGCCGCCGGGGCGCCGGGGGCGATCGGGGCGGGAGTGGCGGCGGCGGACCCGTCGGCCGGGCCCAACGCGACGATCGTCGTCCCCGTCAACGCCACCCAGCTCGGCCTGCGCGCGCCCGCCGCGACGGCCGGCGACGGCTCGCTGCGCCCGCGGCTGCGCTCTGGCTGGGCCCTGAAGCAGATCGAGGGCGACGCCGAGGGGCGCTGGATCCTGCGCGACCTGCGCGGTGATTCGTTCCGCACGATCGACAGCGACGACGCCGCGCTGATCCAGATGCTGGACGGCCGGCTCACCGTCGCCGAGCTGCTCACCAAGTCGACCGACGCCCTGGGGCCCTCCGGGCCGGGGCGTTTGGCGCGGCTCATCGCCGGACTGGGGGAGCGGGGGATGCTGGACGGCATCGCGCCGACGCCGGTCGCCGAGCCCGAGCCCGGTCTGCTGGCCCGGGCGTTCAAGCCGCGCGAGAAGACCTTCGGATGGCTGCCGGGCTACTTCCAGCGCGCCTACCGCCACTGGGGCCGCATCTTCTTCTCCCCGCTCACGGTCTCGCTGCTGGTGCTGCTGTCGGTCGCCGGCGTCGCGGTGTTCGCCTACCTCGTCGGCGCGCGCTACGGGACCCCTCTGGTCGTGGCGCACCGGCTGGTGCTCGGCGGCGCCGTCTTCATCGCCGGGCGCTTTGCCATCGTGATGCTCCACGAGCTGGCCCACGGCATGGCGCTGGCCCACTACAACCGCACCACCAGCCGCGCGGGAATCCGGCTGCTGTTCATCTTCCCCTACGCCTTCGTGGACACCAGCGAGGCGTACTTCGAGTCGCGCATGCACCGGATCGTGATCAGCGCAGCGGGACCGGCGACCGACTTCTCTCTGGCCGCGCTGTTCTCGATCATCTGCGCTGTGTCACCCGCGGGCAACGTCCGCGAGGTCTTCTTCCAGCTCGCCTTCGCGGGCTACGTCGGCGCGTTCTTCAACGCCAACCCATTCCTGGATCGCGATGGCTACCAGATCCTCTCGGAGTGGCTGCGGGTCCCGCATCTCAAGGAGCGGGCCAGGGCCCAGCTCAAGGCGCGGCTGTCGGGCACGATGACCGAGGAGGAGGGCTCGCCGGTGCTGGCTCGCTACGCCGTCGCCGGGCTCGTGTGGTCGGTCATCGGCGTCGGGTTCGTGGTGGTCCTCTCGCTGCGCTACTACGACAGGCTCAGCGCGGTGGCCCCCCACAGCGTCGTGATCGGGGGCTTCATCCTGTTCGTCATCGTGCTGCTGCTGCCGGTGGTGTTCGCACTGGTCATGCCCGCGATCAGCCGCGCCCGGTACGGGAGCCGCGAGGTGAACCGTGTCATCCGTTGACCCGGAGGCCGAACGCGCTCAGCAGGTGATTGAGCGGTTGTTGGTGGATCCGGTGTTTCGGGGGGAGTTTCGGCGGGATCCGGTGGGGGCGTGTGTGGCGGCGGGGTTGCCGGGGTTGGCGCGTGAGTTGGGGGTGGGGTTGGGGTCGGGGATGGAGACGTTGGAGTTGCGGGAGTCGCGGTCGTCGTTGGCGGGGGTGGTGATGGCGGCTGCGGTGGAGGGGTTGTCGGTGGCGGAGGCGCAGGCGTTTGTGGAGCATGGGGCGAAGGGGTTGAAGTTGGGGCATGGGTTGAAGTTGCCGCATGGGGTGCGGGCTCCGCATGGGGTGGCCAAGGTGCAGGGTTTGGAGCATCGGGCGGTGGGTCGGGTGCAGGGTGAGGTCAAGCGGGCGGAGCATGTGGCGGGGCGGGGTGGGTCGCGTCCGGGGGCGGGTGGTTCGTCGTCGTCGGCGTCGGGTGGTGGGTCGTCGTCGGGGTCGCAGGGTGCTGCGGGGTCTTCGGCGGCGGGTGGTGGTGGTTCGGCGGGGTCGGGCGCGGCGGCGGGTGGCTCTGGGGCGGTGGGGCATGCGGTGTCGGGGTCGCCGGCTGGCTCTGGTGCGGGTGCGTCAGCGCCGGCGTCGGGTGGTGGTGGCGCGTCGGGTGCGGCGGGGTCGC
>DATJTQ010000265.1:0-13862 GCA_035503355.1 Solirubrobacteraceae bacterium | reverse complement strand
GCGGGTCGAGATGGCCTTCCAGCTGGCCGAGATCAACCCGACCAGCGTGCCCATCAACCTGCTCAACCCCCGTCCCGGCACCAAGTTCGGAGACCGCGAGCTGATGGACCCGTGGGACGTGGTCAAGTGGATCGCGATCTTCCGCCTCATCCTTCCCGAAGCGCTGTTCCGATTGTGTGGCGGCCGGGTGGAGAACCTCGGCGAGCTCCAGGCCACCGCGGTCAAGGCGGGGCTCAACGGCGTGATGATGGGCAACTTCCTGACCACGCTGGGCAACACGCCCGACGAGGACAAGGCGATGTTCACCGAGCTCGGCCTCAACGTCACCGCCCAGTCCGACAACGGGGCCAACCCGCGTCCCGACAACCGCTCGGGATGGCTGGCCGGCGAGACCCCCGACGTGCTGTCCGCAGCGCTGCAGTCGCCGACGGCCGTCGCGGAGCCGCCGTCGCTCACGGTCCGGCTGTGGGATCCCACCACCCAGCTGAAGTTCGCCGCCAAGCGCTCTGTGCCACCCCGGCCCGACGGCGCGCCCAACAGCGGACAGGGTCGCCAGACCCGCGAAGCCGCCGCGCGGCGCGCCCGCGCCGACTGACCGCACCGCCTCGGCCGCCCAGGCCGGCTGAGCCGCACGCCGCCCGGGCGGCGCTGCCTCCCCTGTCGAGCCCCAGCCGTCCGGTACGTGTCTTATGTTGCGTACCCGTGATCGAGATCGAGGCCCGGCTGGATGAGCTGAAAGCCCTCGGGTTGCATCGCCGCACCCGTCTCGTGTCCGGACCCCAGGGCCCCCACGTGCTGCTCGACGGCAAGCCGGTGCTCCTGTTGTGCTCCGACAACTACCTCGGGCTCGCTGACCACCCGCGCGTCCGTGAGGCCGCCGCCGACGCCGCCATGCGCTGGGGCGTGGGGGCGGGAGCCTCCCGGGTGGCCTCGGGCACGATGACCATCCATCGCCGCCTGGAGGACCGCCTGGCCGCCTTCACCGGACGCCAGAGCGCGCTGCTCTTCGGCTCGGGGTACCTCGCCAACACGGGAACGATCGCGGCGCTCGCCCGTCCTGGGGACGTCGTCTTCTGCGACGAGCTCAACCACGCCTCTCTCGTCGACGGATGTCATCTCTCGCAGGCCGAGGTCTTCGTCTATGACCACGCCGACGTGGAGCACCTCGCGTGGGGCATCCGCGAGGCCGAGGGGCGGGGCACGCTGATCGTCACCGAGAGCGTGTTCTCCACCGACGGCGACGTGGCACCGCTGGAGGAGATCGTGGACCTGGCGGAGCGCCACGAGCTGCGCACCGTGATCGACGAGGCCAACGGGACCGGAGCGCTCGGACCGGGCGGACGCGGCGCCCTCGCCGAGGCCGGGCTCGAGGACCAGGTGGACGTGATCGTCGGAACGCTCGGCCACGCGTTGGGCTCCCACGGTGGCTTCGCCGCCTGTGATCGCCAGATGACGCGTTATCTGCTCAACGCGGCGCGCCCCTTCGTCTTCTCCACCGCCCTGGCGCCCCCGGCGGTAGCCGGGGCACTGGCCGCACTGGACCTCCTGGAGGAGAAGCCGCGACGCGTGGCCAAGCTGGCCGCCAACGCCGACGCCCTGCGTGGGAGTCTGATGCGGGAGGGCTTTGACGTCGGGGACTCGGTCACCCAGATCGTCCCGGTCCTGATCGGCGACGCCGAGCTCGCTGTGCGCATGTGCGACGCCGCGCTCGCCCGTGGGGTGTGCGCACAGCCGGTCCGTCCGCCGACCGTCCCGGCGATGACCGCGCGGCTGCGCCTGGCCGTGATGGCCACCCACCGCGAGGAGGAGCTGGTGGATGCGGCGCGCACCCTCGGAGCGGTGGCGCGTTCGCTCGGGATCGCCGCCCGTCGCGCTCGCCCGGCGCCGGGTGAGGCTCGGACCGCGACGTCGGGTGAGCCGTCGGTCACCGCAGGCTCCGCCAAGAACCTGCCCGAGGCGCCTCGGTCACGCGGGGTGTTCGACTTCGAAGCACCCGAGCCGGTCCGCCGCGCGGCCTAGCTCACCGCCGGACGGCCGTGCTGATGACCGCCGAGCTGCGGGGATGCTTCGTCACCGGGACCGATACCGGGGTCGGCAAGACCGTGGTGGCGGCCGCGATCGTGGCGCGCCTGCGCGCCCTCGGGGTGGCGGTGCGGGCGGTCAAGCCGCTGATCACCGGACTCGATGACGCGCCCGATCCGGACTGGCCGCCCGATCACGAGCTGCTCGCCCGGGCCGCCGGCTGCCGGCCCGCCCAGGTGATCCTCGGCGGCTTTGGCCCCGCGGTGTCCCCGCATCTGGCGATCGAGCTCGCCGGGGCGACACCGCCGACGCGGGCGTCCCTCGCTGCCGGCGTGCGCGGCATCGCCCGGGCCGACGCGGTGACGGTGGTCGAGGGCGTGGGCGGGCTCCTGGTGCCGCTCGGCCCCTCGGTCGACGTCCGCGACCTGGCGCGCGAGCTTGGCCTGCCGCTGGTCATCGCCGCCCGCCCCGGGCTGGGCACGATCAACCACACCCTGCTGACGGTTGAGGCAGCGCGCGCGGGCGGGCTCGCGATCGCCGGGGTGGTGCTCACCCCCTGGCCGGCGCAGCCCACCGTCATGGAGCGCTCCAACCGCGAGACCATCGCGCGCCGGGGCGAGGTGGAGGTGGCCACCCTGCCGCCGGTGGCGCGAGCCGAGCCGGAGCTCCTGGCCGCCGCGGGCGCGGAGCTGCCGCTGGAGCGCTGGCTGGACGGAGCGCTGGCCTAGGGTGCGCGGCGCACCGGGTTGGCCGGGCTAGTCCTCGTAGGGGGTGAAGTCCCGCTTGCGTGCGCCGCAGACGGGACAGAACCACGTGTCGGGGATGTCCTCGAACTCGGTCCCCGGCGGGATCCCGCCGTCCGGGTCCCCTTCGGCCGGGTCATAGATGAACCCGCAGGATTCGCACATGTATCTCATCGCGGGCAAGCGTAGCGTCAGCCGAGGCGGGCGGCCCGTGCGCTGAGCGAAGCGGTGTTGGGGTAGGGTCGCGGTGGTGGACAACCCGCGGCCCGCACCTGGCGAGGAGCTTCATTCGGGCCCCGAGACCGTCCCGCGGCTCGCCGCCACGGTGATCCTGCTGCGGGGCGGCAGCGAGGGCCTGGAGGTGCTGCTGGCTCAGCGCAATCCGCAGGCGCGCTTCATGGGCGGAGCGTGGGTGTTCCCGGGCGGTGCCGTCAACACCGAGGACGGCGACGGGGAGCGCGGCCGCAAGGCGGCGGCGATCCGTGAGTTGCGCGAGGAGGCGGGGGTCGGCCTGGATGACCCCGAGGCGCTGGTGGCGTTCTCACGCTGGATCACCCCGGCCGCGGCCAAGATCCGCTACGACACCTGGTTCTACCTGGCGGCGGCGCCGGACGGCGCGCAGCCGCGCGTCGACGGCGAGGAGATGGTCGACGCGGGCTGGTTCTCCCCCCACGACGCGCTGCGCGCCTACCGGACCGGCGAGATCATGCTGGTGTTCCCGACCATCAAGCACCTGGAGCAGCTCTCGGCCTTCCCCTCAGCCCAGGCGCTGGTGGATCACGCGCGCGGCCAACGCGTCGAGCCCGTCCAGCCCCGCGTCATCGGCACCGGCGAGACGGCGAGGATCGTCCTGCCCGGCGAGCCCGGCTATGACGACTGACGCCAGCCCCGGGGCGCCGGCACCGCTGACCGTCGCGGTCACCGGGCCCACCGGCGACATCGGCCGCTCCCTGCTGCGGGTGCTCGACGCGGACGACCGCGTGGCGCGGATCACCGCCATGGCTCGTCGGCCCTTCGATCCGGCGGCGGAGGGGCTGAGCAAGGTGGACTACCGGCGCGCCGACGTGCTGGACGTCGACGCCGTGGGCGACGTGATCGCCGGCGCGGACGTCGTGGTCCATCTCGCCTTCATGATCATGGGCAGCCCCCGGCAGACGACCGAGATCAACCTCACCGGCTCGCGCAACGTGTTCGGCGCCGCGATCGATGCGGGCGTACAGCGGCTCGTCTACGCCTCCTCGGTGGCCGCCTACGGATTCGGCGCCGATAACCCACCCGTGCTGACCGAGGACCTCGAGCCGAACGGCACCGCGCGTCACTACTACTCCGCCCAGAAGGCGGAGCTCGAGCTCGCCCTGCGCGACCTCCTCGCCGGCTCCGACGTCGCCGCCTACGTGTTCCGGCCCTGCATCGTCGCCGGCCCCGACGCGCTGACCCTGGTGCAGAGCATCCCGTACGTCCAGCTGTCAGACCGGATGCCCGGGCCGGTCCTGCGCGCGCTCGAGCTCCTGCCCGCGCTCAAGCCCGTGATCCCCGACCCTGGCGTGCCCTTCCAGCTCGTGCACCACGACGACGTCGCCACCGCGCTCCAGGCGGCGATCCTCGGGGAGGGCGAGCCGGGCGTCTACAACCTGGCCGGCGACGGGACGCTCACCCTCGCGGACCTCGCCGACGCCCTGGGCTGGTACAGCATCCCCGTGCCCGACCTGGCGGTGGGCGCCGCCGCCGAGCTCGTCGCGCACCTGCCCTTCGTGCCCGGCGAGGCCCAGTGGATCGAGAGCCTGCGCCGCCCGGTGATCATGGACACCACGCGGGCGCGCACCATCCTGGGGTGGGAGCCGCGCCACGACGCGCGCACGACCCTCGAGGCGATGGTGCGGGCGGCCCGGGCGGGGGAGCTGATCCGGTAGGTCCTGCTGTCGGTGGGCGTTGGCCGGGGTGAGTGGCGAACGTCAACGGCGGCTGCCGAGGGGGGCGCACGGGGGACATCGGCGCCGCGGGCGGCGCACCGGCGACATCGGCGCCGCGGGCGGCGCACCGGCGACATCGGCGCCGCGGGGGGCGCACCGGCGACATCGGCGCCGCGGGGGGCGCACCGGCGAGATCGGCGCCGCGGGGGGACCCCCAGACAGTCCGTGCGAACTTTTACATGCAGGAGCTGTAAAACATCGCACGACCCCGGCTCGGGGCCCGCCCGCCGCCTTCGTTGCCCGCCGGTGACGCGCGCCGATGCCTCAATTGCGCCGCGCGCCGATGCCTCAATTGCGCCCGAACGCCGGCCGCGACGACCTACGTGTCGCCGTTGAAGTTTGGCAGCCCCGCCGACTGCAGCCAGTTGCTGACCGTGATGTTGAGCGTGGTGAACTCGCCGGTCCAGATGAGCACGCCCATGGCGATCAGCACGGCACCGCCGACGCCGATCACCACCGGGTAGTGGCGCTTGATCACCGCGAACGCGGTGGTGGCGGTGCCGAAGGCCAGGCCCGTGATGAGGAACGGGACCCCGAGCCCGGCGCAGTAGGCGGCGAGCAGGATCGCGCCGCGCGAGGCCGAGTTCGAGGTGCCCGCGGCGGTGACGATCGCGCCCAGCGTCGGACCGGTGCACGGCGTCCAGGCCAGGGCGAAGGCCGCCCCGGCCACCACCGGGCCGCCCCGGCCCGCCCGCTGCATGAGACCTGAGACGTGCCACTCGCGCGAGAACGCGGGGATGAAGGGCGCGAGCATGAAGAGGAGGCCCAGGAGGATGATCACGCCGCCCGAGATCTTCAGCGCCGTCGGCCCGGTCAGCGCGGAGTGCAGCGCGCGCTGACCGAGCAGGCCCAGGGCGATGAAGATGAAGGAGAAGCTGCCGACGAAGGCGAGGCTGGGGCCGATCACGCGGGTGGTCTGGACCTCGCCGGGCTGGCCGCCGGCCACGGCGGAGATATAGCCCGGGACGAGCGGCAGCACGCACGGCGACAGGAACGAGATCAGGCCCGCGCCGAACGCCACCGGCAGTCCGATTCCCGAAGCTGCATCGACCATCTCGGTCCCGAGAGTACCCCCTGGCGGTTGAGGGCAGATGCGGCACGGGAGATCGCCGCGGCCGGTCGGCACACCACCGCTGCGTCAACAAGCTGGGAGGATCCACCGTAGTTTGGTCAAACTTTCTTCATCGCATGACAAATGCTGAAACTTTCCCCCGAGCCAATCGTTAGGATGGGTCAGGGTTCAACGTGGAAGCCTCCGCACTCCCACCATCGGTAGCACTGGCACGAACGAGGCTGGCGCTTGGCGCTCCGCTCCTCCGCCTTCGCTCCGATGAGCAACTGGTGTCGCTGTTCCGCGGCGGCAGCGAAGAGGCCTTCCGGGCCATTCACGACCGCTACCGCGCGCGGATGTTCGCCTACACGCGCCAGATGCTGAGCGGCTCGGCGGTGGACGCCGAGGATGCGGTCCAGGAGATCTTCGTGCGCGCGTACTCGGGGCTGCGCACCAGCGACCGGGAGCTGGCCCTGCGAGCCTGGCTGTACCGGATCGCCCACAACCGCTGCATCGACGAGTTGCGCCGGCCCCAGTCGGTCGCGACGGAGGCCATCCCCGCCACCGTCCCCAACACCGGGGGCGATCCCGTGGTGAGGATGGAGCAGCGCGACGCGCTCAAGCGCCTCATCGCCGACGTGCAGCGCCTGCCGGACCAGCAGCGATCGGCCCTGCTCATGCGCGAGCTGACCGGCATGACCTACGCCGATGTCGCCGGCGCGCTCGGAGTGTCGGTCCCAGCGGTCAAGTCATTGCTCGTGCGCGCGCGGGTGGGCTTGGCGCAGGCCAATGAGGCTCGCGACACGGCCTGCGCCCGGATCCGCGAGGACCTCATCGTCGCCCATGACCGCGGCGTTCGCGCCAGCGGCCTGGCCCGCCGTCATCTGCGCGACTGCCCTCACTGCCGGCAGTTCCGCACCGAGGTCCGCGGGGTCAGCCGTCAGCTGGCCGCGTTCGTCCCCGCGCTCGGCCCGCTCGGCGTCATCGCCAAGGTCCTGGGCATCGGCGGCGGAGGTGGAGCGGCCGCCGGCACCGGCGCGCTCGCCGGCAGCGGCGCCGGCGCGACCGCGGCGGCCACCGGCGCGGCCGGCGGGATCGCCGGCTCGGGGGCCGTCGTCGGACTGGGCGCCCTCGCCGGCACCGGGCACGTCGTCACCATCCTGGCGGCCGCGGTCGTCACCGCCGGAGGGGCGTTCGAGCTCCAGCACATGAGCCCACCGGCGCCCTCACGGGTGCACCACCATCGCCTGGCCAGCCGCTCTCCCACGCACGCGCCGCAACCGAGCCAGAGCAGCGGCGGCGCGAGCCCTTCGGCGTCGAGCTCGGGCTCGAGCGTGAGCCAGACCTCCGCGACCCCGGTGGCCGGCTCCGTCGCCCCCACCACGTCCTCGGCCGCCAACCCCCTCACCCCCAGTTCCTCCTCCACGGGCACGAGCCGTCATCACGCCCGCTCCAACGCCAAGCCCGCTCCGCTGCCGCTGATCGAGCGCCTTGACCCCGACCACCTGGTGTCGCTCTACGGGCCGGGCAACCCGCTCAGCGTGACCGATCCGACCGACCCCACCTCCACCCCCGTCACCTCGACGCCGAGCTCGACGACGGACGGGACCTCGGGTGCGCCCACCACGAACCCCAACGCTCCGGTGTCATCGACCAGCAGCTCGACCTCCACACCATCGAGCACCTCCAGCTCCACCGCCACCGGAGCTGACGGCACCACCGCGGCCGGCACCCCGGTCAGCTCGACCTCCAGCACCGGGACCGGCCAGACGGGCGCCCCCAGCGCCCCGAGCTCGCCCTCGAGCACCGGTTCGCAGACGGGCACCGGCTCAAGCAGCTCCACCCAGAGCGGCGGTAAGTCCACCAAGGTCACCTCGGCGGCCTCGACCGTCCCCTCCAAGACCTCCGCCGGATCACGGTCTCATCGGCACGGTACGATCGCCGTGTTCACGATGACGGGCAACTGACCAGCGGGTACCCGGAAACGCTCGACCACGAGCAGGTGCTCGTGCGCCGTGGTGAGCGCTCCGGGCTGTACACGCTGATTGCGGTCCACTCGACCCTCCGCGGACCCTCCCTCGGCGGGTGTCGCCTGTGGGGCTACGGTGACGCGCGGCTGGCGGTGCGCGACGTGCTGCGGCTCTCGCGCGCCATGACCTTCAAGGCCGCGGTGGCCGATCTCCCCCTGGGCGGCGGTAAGGGCGTGATCATGGCCCCCACCGACGGCCCGCTGACCGCACGCCGGCGCCGGGCGGCGCTGCTGGACTTCGGGGACCTCGTCGAGTCGGCTCAGGGCGCCTACATCACGGCCGAGGACGTGGGGACCTCGAGCCGGGACATGGCCGTGATCGCCCAGGAGACTCAGTACGTTGCGGGCCTGGCCCGCAGCCGCGGCGGGTCAGGAGACCCCAGCCCGTTCACGGCGCTGGGCGTCGAGTCCGCCATCCGGGCCACGTGCCAGCGCGTGTTCGGCGACAGCTCCCTGCGTGAGCGCAGCCTGTGCGTCCTGGGCCTCGGCCACGTCGGATCACGGATCGCCAAGCTCTGCGCGCGAGCCGGCGCCCGGCTCATCGTCGCCGACGTCGATCCGCGTAAGCGCACGCTGGCCCAGCAGCTCGGGGCCACCTGGTCCACGCCCGCGGAGGCGTGGCGCGCGGAGGTCGACGTACTCGTGCCCTGCGCCCTCGGCGGGCTGTTCGACGACGAGGCGGTGCCCCGTCTGCGCTGCCGCGCGATCGCCGGGGCGGCCAACAACCAGCTCGCCGACGACCGGATCGCCGGTCTGCTGCAGCAGCACGGCATCCTGTGGGCGCCCGACTTCGTGGCCAACGCCGGGGGCATCATCAACATCGCCGAGGAGGCGGGCGGCTATGACCCCGTCGCCGCGCGCCACCGCGTCCGTGGCATCGGGACCACCATCGACACCATCTTTGATCGCTCGGCGCAGACCGGCGAGACGCCCTTGGCAGCGGCCATGGAATTGGCCCGCCGGCGGCTGGACGGCGCGGGCAGCTAGCGCTCGCCGGGAGTGCCACGCGGCTCGGTCGGCCGTCGCGGCAGCGACGCGTTCCGCGGCTCCGACGCGGTGCGCGCCTCGGGGCCGGGCCGTTGTACGCCGTCGGGCAGCCTCCCCTCGGCCTGCAGCTTGTCCAGATGGGCGGCCAGGGTGACCGTCGCCGCCGGGCGCAGCGGCTCGGGCACATCGGCCCACGCCGCGTCGAGCATCTCCGGCACCGTGCGCGCCCCGGCCTCCAAGCCCTCCACCAGCCGGCGCTCGCGATCGAGCCGGTGGGCGACGTACTCATCGAGCTTGGCCGCCGGCTCGTCGACGAGCGGGCCGTGACCGGGCAACAACACGTCGAGGTCGCGCCGGCGCAGCTCGCGCAGAGCCTCCAGGTACCGCGTCAGCGCCCCGGGGTCGGGCGCGATGAAGACGCTGCCCTGCCCCAGGACAGCGTCGCCAGTCAGCCCAGCGCTGCCCACGATGAAGGCGATGTGGTCCGGCGCGTGCCCCGGCGTGCTCACCACCTCCAGCGGGCCGAACCGGCTGCCGTCGCGCAGGAGCCGGTCGACGTCGCCGCGCGCTGCGGCCAATGGCGCATGGGGAAACCGCTGGCGAACCGTCGGCACGGCTCCCGAGTGATCGCTGTGGTCGTGCGTGAGGGCGATCCCTCCCAGCCCGCCGCGCTGCTCCACTTCGGCGATCACCGCCATCGCGTGGTCATACAGGTCCGGCCCGGGATCGACCAGCCAGGCAGGGTCTGAGCCGACGATCCAGGTGTTGGTGCCGCTCAGCGTGAACGGGCCCGGATTGTCCGCGCGCACCCCGGTGATGTCCTGCCCAGGTACCTCGAGCCGTGTCACTGCTTGAATTGTTCAACATGGCGGCGGGCGCCGACGAGCCTCGAGCTCTCGGGAGTGATCCCGAGCGTCCCGTCGTCCTCGAGGGGGCGGCGCGCGGACGCGACGATGAGGACCCCGGCCGGAGCCTCTGGCGCGGCCTCATCTCGCTGGCCATCCTGCTGGCGCTGGTGGTGTCGCTGCTGCTGGCGGTGCCCGGTCTGCATGGCGTCGGCGACCAGGTGGCCGACATGCACCTCGGCTGGGTCCTGCTCGGCGTGGGACTGGAGATCCTGTCCTGTGTCGGCTACGTGATCGCCTTCCTGCAGGTGTTCGACCGCGTGCCGCTGCGCTTCGGCGCGCGCGTGGCCCTCTCCGAGCTCGCCTTTGGCGCTGCCGTCTCGCTGGGCGGCGCGGGCAGCATCGCCGTCGGGGCGTGGCTGCTGGTCGACCGGGGGGCCAATCCCGCCCGCGTCGCCGAACGCTCCGCGGTGCTGTTCCTGCTCACCAGCGCCATCAACGTCCTGACGCTGGTCCTCGCGGGCCTGGGACTGTGGATCGGCGTGCTGCCCGGTCCTCGCAACCCCCTGCTCAGCCTGGTGCCCGCCCTGGTGGGAATCGCGGTGATCGTCCTCTTCCTCGCCCTTCCGGCGATCACCGACCGCTTCGCCGCCACACGCCCCCCAGGGCGGGTCCGGACGTTGCTGACGGAGTTCGCCGGGACCATCCGCTCCACGCGCGACCTGCTGCGCACGCCGGACTGGCGCATCATCGGCGCGATCGCCTTCCTGTGGTGCGACATCGGGGTGCTGGCGGCCTGCTTTGCCGCCGCGGGCCCGGTGCCGCCGCTCGCGACGATCGTCCTCGCCTACCAGATCGGCTACCTGTCGAACATCGTTCCCATCCCCGGCAACATCGGCATTCTCGACGGGAGCCTGGTCGGGATGTTCGCGATCTACGGGACGTCGGCCACCATCGCCACGGCCGCGACCATCGTCTACCACGCGATCGCGCTGTGGGTCCCGGCCATGTGGGGGACGGTGGCCTTCATCATCCTGCGCCGGACGCGCCATGAGCCGATCACGCTGCGCCCGCCGCGCGAGGTCCGCCGCGAGCGCCGTCTCGAGCGCCGCCAACCCGCCCGCGACTGAGCGCGCCCGCCGGCCCGCGTCCGTCGGCACTGGACGCCGCCATCGGCCGGCATCGCCCATCCGTCCGCTGCCGTTGACCGCGCGCGGCGGCCGGCCGTATCCTTGCCGCGGCTGCGGGAAACCGGGCTCGGCAACCCATTCCTTACCACGGACGCGTATCGAATGCTCCTCTCTGACGATCGCACACAACCCTTTGGCCCCGCCTCCGCGGGTGACCGGCACCTGACGCCCGCCGCGCAGCTCGCGACAGCGCCAAGCGCCGCGCTGCCGCCGGAGGCCGTCCCCCACCTCCTGGCGCTGCGTGCCGCCCTGGCGCGCTACCGCGTCAGCGCCGCCCCCGGGGAGCTCTCGGGCGCCTTTCCCGCCGCGGGCGCCATGATCGGCGCCATGGTGAGCACGGTCGACGGTCGCCCCGAGCTCGAGCAGCTGCGCCGCCTCGCCGACACGCTGCCGGAGTTCGGCGAGCTGCTCTCCGCCGCTGCGGCCCAAGCCGAGCGCGTGGTCTGCGCGGGCACCGTCGTCGTCTGGCAGGCGCTGGGCCTGCGCTCGACGGCGCCCTCCTGGTCCCCCACTGAGCGCGACGCTGCGCGAATGGTGTTCGCCTGCGCCTGCTCGCCGGCGCTGCGGATGGACCCGGTGCGCTTCCAGGCCGGCCTGCGCGCCGTCGCCGCGCCCCGATTCGCCGAGCTTCTGTGCCGCGAGCTGGCCGAGAGCGAGGAGGCATGGACCCGTGCTCTGGGCGACCGCTACGAGTCGGTGCGCCACCGATGCGCACGGCGTACCACGTGGCGCAGCCTCGGTCTGTCTGACCTGCTGCGGGGCGACGAGCGGTCGCGCCACGCGGTGACGCGCCGGCTCGAACGGTGGATGGGCGACGGCGGGCTCCTCCCCACCCTGGCCGCCGAGCTTGAGGCGGCGATCGTCCATGCCCGGACCCCCGCCCGCTTCGCCTAAGCCTAGATCACGCCGCTGAGGACCAGCGCGCCGATCACGATCAGGACGATCGCGGTGACAGCGTTGCCCCACTGGTCAAGCCATTCGCCCTTGACCTGGTAGCCGCCCTTGGCGGCGCCGAGGGTGAGGCCGACGATCGTCCCGATGGTCACCGCGCCGAAGATGACCACCGAGCCGACGGCAGTGGCCGCCCCGACCGTGGTCGCCGCCAGGAAGACCGGCAGGATGGTGAGATCGGGCGACGCGGCCGCCCCGAACGGCACCATGATCGCGGCCAGCCGTCCGGCCCCGTGGCGGGAGTCGATGTCCGCGTGGTGGTGGTGGTAATGCTCGGCGTCGTGGTCATGGTGATGGCCGTGGCCGTGAGAGTGGCCGTGATCGTGGTCATGCTGGTGGCCGCGGCCGGTGGCCTGCAGAAAGCCGAAGCCCACGCCGGTGGCGATGAGCAGGCCGCCGATGATCGCGTCCTGCGCGCCGGAGATCGTCGAGCGAAACTGCAGGCCGACGGCGATGATCACCGCTCCGAGCACGATCGAGAGCACCACGTGGGCCACCCCGGCCAGGCCGGACAGGCGCGCGACCTTCGACAGCGGGTAGCGGCGCGCGCGACCGAGGACGGCCAGCGGCACCCAGTGATCGGGCAGCACGGCGTGCCCGAACCCGACACCGGCCGCCGCGGCGAAGAGCGCGGGGGTGGTGGAGGTCATGCCGGCAGCGCGTCCGCGGCGGGGCTGGCCGCCAGCCCGAGACGGAGGTGCTCGGTGTGGGACACCGCCTCCTCCAACAGCGCGCGGATGTGCTCGTCGTGCAGCGCGTAGATCACCTGACGACCGTCGCGCTCGCCCACGACGAGCCCGAGATGGCGCAGCACCCGGAGTTGCTGGGACACCGCCGACTGCTCCATGACGGTGTGGCGCGCGAGCTCGCCCACCGAGCAGGGGCCGCAGGCCAGGCGACTGAGGATCCGGACCCGGCTCGGCGCCGCCAGGGCGTGCATCGTCTCCGCCACCGACCGCGCGGTCTCGGCGGTAACGAGGGCCAGGTCGGGTTCGAGGCCATGTCCCATGCACACATTATTGCATGAACAACCGTGCATATATGAGCGGGCCGCGCCGACCATCCCACTCGCCCACGCGTTTGGTGTAGAACGCCCCGTGGGCGCAGCGCCTCGCTGCGTGACGCCAACCCGGAGGTGGAGAGAGATGGCAGGCGAAGCGATCCGTACCACGCATGCGGGCAGCCTCCCGCGCCCCGACGATGTCGTGGACATGATCTGGGGTCAGCTGGAGGGCAAGGACGTCGACCCCCAGGCGCTCGAGGAGCGGGTCAATGCCGCTGTCGCCGACGTGGTGACCAAGCAGCAGGCCGTCGGCCTCGACGTGGTCAGCGACGGCGAGATGAGCAAGACCGGCTTCAGCACCTACATCAACGAGCGGTTTTCCGGGTTCGATGGCCGCGCCGAGTTCCAGGCCGACGACGTCGCCGATTTCCCGGACCTGGCCATGCGCCTGTTCAACACCCCGTCGATGGCCCACCTGGTGTTCTCCAACTGCGTCGGCCCGGTGGAGCTCACCGACCAGGACGCCGTGCACAAGGACATCGCCCGGCTCAAGAACGCCATCGGCGACGCCGATCCGACCTCCGCGTTCATGGGGGCGATCAGCCCCGGGCAGATCGCCTTCAACTACCCAGACCAGCACTACGGCTCGCACGAGACCTACCTGGCCGCTCTCGCCGACGCGCTCTCCTACGAGTACAAGGCGATCGCCGACGCCGGGTTCATGCTTCAGATCGACTCGCCCGACATGGCCATGGCGGCACACTGCCGCTCGGTGGGCTCAAGCGTCGGCGACTGGCACACCCACCTTCCGCTCGCCGTCGAGGCACTCAACGCCGCCCTGGAGGGGATCCCTCGCGAGCAGGTGCGGCTGCACGTCTGCTGGGGCAACTACGGTGGCCCTCACCACAAGGACGTTCCCCTCTCCGAGATCATCCACGACGTGCTCAGGGTCGATGCCGGCACCATCTACGTCGAGGGCGGCAACCCCCGCCATGAGCACGAGTGGCGCGTGTTCAACGACACCAAGCTCCCCGACGACACCTCGGTGATCCTGGGCGTCGTCGACGTGAA
>DATJTQ010000264.1:0-5657 GCA_035503355.1 Solirubrobacteraceae bacterium | reverse complement strand
GCCGGCGATGAAGGTGATCTGCGCCTCGGTCTGCGGCGGACTGGCCAGGTAGGCGGGCGGGGTCCCCGGCGGCGGTGTCGGGGACGGGACGATGTAGCCGTGCCGGCTTGACTCGGCCACCTGGGCGATGAGGCTCAGCGGGGTGTAACCCACCTCGCGCCCCGTCCACTCGTGCACGGCGTCCAGGACCCAGGGGTTGCCGTCGTCATCGACGTGGCGGAACAGGACATCCCAGCCCGAGCCGTACATGTAGTTGGCCACCTGGCAGGTGGGGTTGCCGCACGGTCGCTCCATCCTCTTGGCCAGCGCGGCGAAGCAGCCCGCCTTGGGCGTGGTGGAGCGGATGCCCCACTGGGCGTCGAGCCCATCGAACATCCGGTTGACCATGGGCATGGCGAGGCGCTGCTTGAGCCACGTGCTCTCGGTGACGTCGATGAACAGCGAGACCGCGCTGGAGACGATGTGCGTGACGCGCGGATCGATCCAACCCGCCACCACGGCCATCATGAAGCTGATCGATCCCTGGCAGTGGACGACGGCCTTGAGCGGCTCAGACCGGCCGGGGCTCTCGGCGTCGCAGACGCTGAGGATCTTGTCCACCGCGGCGGGGTGATCGTGCATCGCCGCGTGGTCGAGCGTGTAGTCGTTGGGAGGCAGGTCGATCGAGGCGCGCCACGTCTCCACCCACACGTCGTAGCCGAGTCCCAGCAGGTACTCGGCGCACGAAGGGCCCACCGGCTGTCCGTAGTACATCTCCGCGCGCACCCCCGAGCCCGGCACCAGCAGCACGGGGCCCAGGGTGGGGGGGACCGGCCTGCCGCGATCATCCAGGCGGCGCAGGCGGTGCAGGTTGAGGGGGAAGGCGAGGTCCGGCACGCGGAAGGGCACGACGGCCCGGGCCAGCGGCGTGCCGGGCAGCGGTTCGAACGCCGGCTCCGGCGGCGGCTTCCACAGCGGCGGCGGGCGATCGTCGGGGAAGCTCGGCCGCGAGCCGCTCACCGGGGCCCCGCCATAGGTGCGCGCCAGGCTGGTGAGGAAGTAGCGCTGGTAGCGCATCAGGGCACCGAGGCGCGCGGCGCGGCTCGAGCCGGTCCCACGGAAGGTGGTGAGCTGGCGCATGAACGCCGCCGGGCTGATCTGGAGCACGCCGGTCGCCACCGGCTCGCCGCCCTCGGTGATGCGGATGAAGAGCGTCGTCGTGTCTGACCACGAGTCATAGCCCGGGTCGTTCTCGACGAGCTTGAACCCGTCCAGGACGTAGCCCCGCCCCCCGGGCCCGTCGAGCTCGAGCTCGTAGCGCATGCGCAGGTGCAGCGCGTCGCGCGGCTCGGTCTGGACGGTGGGGACAAAGGCGCGGAAGCTCCCCGAGCGGACGCGCAGATCGCCGCCGAAGGCGTCGGCGCGGACGTACCCGGCGGTGACCTGGGCGGGCATCGCGTCGGGGTCGCGGATGCCGCCGTCCGCCTGCGCCGCCAGGAAGCGGTCAAGGTCGTCGATGACCACGGTGACCCCGGCGGTGACCGGCTCGCCGTGCTCGGGCAGCATCGTCTGGTTGAAGTCGGCGTCGCCAAAGGCCAGCCAGCCACGGAAGGTCTCCCGCCAGGTCACCCCGGCTGTCGGCGCGCCGGCGGGCGCCGGCCGCCGCGTGCGAGGCCATCTCATGAGGCCCGCTCCCGCGCCGCCTGGCCGATACGGCTCGCCATGGCGGCGATGGTGAAGCTGGGGTTGGGGCCGACCGGCCCCGGCATGATCGAGCCGTCGGCGACGAACAGACCCGGGTAGCCGAAGACCTCCCCGTGGGAGTCGACGACCCCGTTGCGCGCGTCGGTCCCCATGGGGCAGCCGCCCAGCGGATGGGCGGTGAGGCCCGGAGCCAGGCGGGCGGCGAGCGGCGGTCCGAGCCGCCCGCCGAGACCCTTGGCCAGCAGCTCGGCCAGGCCCAGTGCCGACCGGAAGTACGAGCGCGAGGCCCCGCGCGGGTCCCAGTCCAGGGCCAGGCCGTCGCCCTCCAGCCGCATCCGCCCGCCGCTCACGTCCTCGCCCATGGTCAGCATCGGCAGCATCGAGGCCGACGACTCGGCGGAGCCCAGGGCGCGGGCCATCAGGGCACTGATCCGCCCGCCGCGCCGTCCGCGGATCAGCCCCGGGAGGAGCTCGCGGGCTGACCACAGGTCGCGCGGCATCTCCCCGGCCTGCCACGCCCATGCCGAAACGCCGGGGCCGCCCGCGTCCTGCATCCACAGCCGGCGCCCGTTGGTGGCGTGCTCGGCGTAGGCCGTGATCACGGGACCGTAGGTCGGATCGAGGTCGTCCGCGGAGCCGTCGGGGGCGCGGCACCCGCGGGCCACGGTGAGCAGGTCGCCGTTGGTGGAGAAGCGTCGGCCGAGCTGAGCGCTCAGCCGGGGCAGTCGCGGCCGGCTGGCCAGCAGCAGCCGGGTGGACCCGAACGTCCCGCCCGCCACCACCACCACCGACGCGGTGACGGTGCGTGTCCACGCGTCCGAGGCCTCATCGGTCGCCGGGTCCAGGAGTTCGGCGGCGCCGTCCTCGGGCTGACGGCGGCCGAGCACCTGCGCTCGCGCGGCACGGTGCTCGACGAAATGGACCTGGTACCCGCCCCCGTCGGCGGGCTCGATGCCGGTCGCCTCACAGCAGGTGAAGATCTGCGCGCGGTCGCCACCCGTGGCCAAAAAGTCGGTGAGGTAGGTGTAGTCCAGGGTGTTCTTGGCGCCCTCGTTGCAGCCGAGGTCGCACTCGCCCACCAGGGTGCAGGTGTGCCTCGGGCGTCCGTGGAGATTGGCCGCCCCGAACGGCACGCCGGGTTCCGCGCGCGCCGCCCCGCCGCCCGCCGCCGCACCGCCCGCTGCCGCGCCGCCCGCTGCCGCGGCGACCCCTGCCCCACCAGCGCCCGGCGCGCGGAAGGTCACCGCGATCGGCGCCCGCGCCGGCTCCAACCCGCCGGCCCGGGCCGCGGCGAAGAACCGCTGGGTCTTGGTGACGCCCCCGCGCTCGCGAGGCGGCTCGAAGTACTCGTCGGGCAGTGGGGTGGGCTCCAGCACACGGGCCACGCCGGCGTACTCGGCGGCCAGGTCGGCCGCGGTGACCGGCCAGGCGACGCCGTCGTTGGAGGGGTCGGCGGCGAAGCTGTCGGGCGGCTTGGGCAGCAGCACGTTGGCGTAGATGAGCGACCCTCCGCCCAGGCCGCTGGAGACGAGCGCCCGGACGTGGGAGAACGACCACATCTCAAACAGCCCGTGCAGGCCCGCGCTGGGGTCCCAGAAGTTCCGGCTCATCTCACGCGGCGTGCGGGCAAACGAGCCCGGGGGGTAGGGCAGGCCGCGCTCGAGCAGCAGGACCTTGAGATCGCGCTCAGCCACCAGGTGATAGGCGGCCACGGCGCCTCCGAACCCGGAGCCGATGACAACGGCGTCGTAGTGCCCTCTGTGCGTCGCCGCCACGGTCAGGTGCCCTCGGGGCAACTCTATTCGCTCGCGCCCCGGACATGGGTCCTGCCCGCTTGCATTCAGCCGTCCCGCGGCCATAGGCTTGTCCCAGTGGGCAAGCGACGTGATGTGGCACCTGTCGCGCGGGACAAGGTGACCTATCGCCGGTGGGGAGCGGTCACTGCCGTGACCGAGCTCAAGCGATGTCAGCGGTGGCGGCTGCTGGGCATCTTCGCGTTCGGCCGCGCGTCGAACGTCCTCATCCGCCCGCTGCTGCAGATGAAGGTCATCGCCCTGGCGCGGTGGACGCTGTGGCCCGACGCGCGCCGTCCCACGTTCCTGCTCTTCGAGACCAACTGGAGTGGCTCTGACCAGACGTACATTCCGGACTTCGGGCGCATCATGCCGATGCAGTGGCGTGGCATCTGGGGCGCCACCACGAAGTTCCCCGGTGCGCTGCCCACCACCGGCCTGGACGCATGGGTCGACGTCATCGACGCCGGCGTCGGTCACTTCTGGACCGACTATGACGCTGGGGCCTCCACCCAGGTGATCGCCCAGGCGCTCGAGCTCGAGCCCCAAGTGGAGCGGTTCGTCGCCGATATGCAGGCGATCTCGGCCACGGAATACGATCGCCGCTGGCGCGAGCTGGTGCTGGCCGTGCACCGGCTGGTGTAGCCGTGGGCCAGGTCGCCATCATCACCCGCGTCACCGACGGCCGGGAGGCGGACCTCGAACGGTTGCTGGCCGGCCTACCCCGCGACGCGGCGCCGACCGCGGCCGGACAGGCGACCACGCCACCCTCACCGTTCAGTGGCGCGTTACCTCCCACGCACTTCGCCCGCTTCGTCGTCATCAGACTGGAGCGTGACCGCCCGTACCTGTTCTTCAGCAGCGCCTTTGACGGTGACACAGTGGCGTACCTCCGGGCCCTGGCCGCCACTCCACAGGCAGTGGCGATCTGGAGTCACTGTCACCTCTCCGACACCGGCGAGGCGCTGAGCTGCGGCGCGCTCGAGCAGTACCTGTGCGACTCGGCCAACTGGCGTCCGACGCAGTACATGGTCAGTGCCGTCACCGACGGCGTCACGGTGGCGCAGGTCAACCAGGCCCTGTCGCTGCGCGCCCAGCTCGGGGCGCTGATGGCCCGCGCCGGAGCGCTGGACCCGACCGGGCTGGCCCACGACTTCCGCCAGCTCCCGGCGGTCCAGGCGCTGATGTCGCGGCGATGATCGCCCACCGCGACATCCAGGGAAACATCCTGCGCGGCCACACGCGCCACCTCCACGCCGCCTACCTGCTCACCCGCATCGAGGACCCAGGCCGGGCGCGCTCCCTGCTGCGGCGCCTCGCCGACGAGGACCGTATCGCCACCGAGCGCGACTGGGGCCAGCTGCCGCAGACGCGCCTCAACGTCGCCTTCACCCATCCAGGCCTGCGCCGCCTCGAGGTCGACGAGGCCCCGTTCACGCGCTATCCCGACTTCTGTGAAGGGATGCGAGCGAGGGCCCGCTCGCACCTCGGCGACCTCGGCGCCAACGACCCCGACGGCTGGGACCCCGCGCTGCGGGAGGAGATCCACCTGCTGGTCACCGTGCTGGGCCTCACCGCCGAGGTCCGCGACGCGGCGGCCGGCGCGCTGGTCGGTGAGCTGGGCGCCGCGGGAATCACCGTCGTTCACGATCAGCGCGCGGACATGCTCACCAGCGGCCGGGAGCACTTCGGCTTTCGCGACGGCTTCTCCCAGCCGGCGATCCAGGGCATGTCCGAGGACCGCCGCTCGCGGCGCGGCGAGGGGGTGCAGCGGCGCCGTCTGCGGCTCACCGGCGAGGAGTGGCGCAATGTCGAGCCCGGGGAGTTCGTGCTCGGCTACGAGGATGAGGACGGGGTGGTGCCCGGGGGCCGCGATCCGTATCTGGTCAACGGCACCTTCATGGTGTGGCGCAAGCTCGAACAGCACGTCGACGCGTTCAACCGGTGGCTGGCGGCGCAGGCGGGCGACGACGTCGCCGCCCAGGACCTTCTGCGGGCCAAGATCCTGGGACGCTGGCCCGACGGCGACTCCCTCGTCCGCCGGCCCGAGCCAGCCACCTACGGCGACCCGCCGGTCGACACCGGCGACGGCGCGGCCGGCACGGGCGAGCGCGGCCCCGACGCCGAGCGGCGCCACGACCTCGAGATCAACGACTTCACCTACGCGGCGGACCTTGGAGG
>DATJTQ010000263.1:0-2476 GCA_035503355.1 Solirubrobacteraceae bacterium | reverse complement strand
CTGATCGATGCCGGCGCCGACTACCGCCAGTACGCCTGTGACATCACGCGCACCTATCCGGTCGGCGGGACGCTGAGCCCCGAGCAGGCCGAGCTGCATGCGGTGGTCCACGCGGCGGAGCAGGCATCGATCGCGCGCTGCCGGCCCGGCACCGAGTGGGTGGACGTGCACATGACGGCGGCGCAGGTGATCGCCGAGGGGCTGGTCGCCTTCGGAGTGCTGCGCGGGGAGCCCAGCGCGCTGATCGAGTCCGGCGCGGTGTGGCTGTTCTTCCCGCACGGCATCGGGCACATGGTCGGCCTGGGCGTCCGCGACGCCGCCGGGCCGCTGCGCTCGCGCCGCGACACCCCGTCGCCGATCAAGAACCTCCGTATCAACCTGCCGCTGGAGCCGGGCTTCGTCGTCACCGTCGAGCCGGGGATCTACTTCGTCCCCGCGATGCTCAACGACCCCGAGCGCCGCGCCCGCTACCGCGACGCGGTGGACTGGGACCGCGTGGACCGCCTGCTGGACTTCGGCGGTATCCGCATCGAGGACAACGTGCACATCACCCCCGAGGGGCACGAGATCCTCACCGCCGACGTGCCCGTCCTGGGCTGAGCGGACACAACCGGCCCCAGGTCACGGCGCGCGGCGGGGAGCCCGTCAACGGGCCGGCTGACCGTCCCTGAGCCGCGCCCACTCCCCCGCGAGCATCGCGTAGACGGCGTGGTCGACGTAGTGATCTCCGAGGCGCTCGGCCTGGCGGCGCACGCCTTCCAGGGTGAAGCCCAGCCGCTCGGGGATCGCGCGACTGCGGGCGTTCTCGGTGGCGGCACGGATCTCGAGGCGGTTGAGCTGATAGTGATCGAAGGCGTGGTCCACCAGCGCGCTCACCGCAAGGGTGACGGTACCGCGCCCCTGTGCGCTCTCGGCGATCCAGTACCCGAGGCTCGTGTCGAGGTTCTCCCAGTCCAGGCGGTGGTAGCCGAGTTCGCCGACGATCGCGCCGTCCTCGATCATCGCCGCCTGAAATCCCTGGTTGTCAGCGAGCTGTCGCAGGCTTCTGCGGATGAAGTCGCGCGTCCCCTCGAGGGTCTGCCCCTGCGCCCACGGCATCCAGCGAGCGAGGTGGGCGCGGTTCGCCTCGATCACCGCGTAGAGCTCGTCGGTGTCGGACTCGTCGAGCAGGCGCAGGGCGCGGCGCTCGTCGAGCACGTGCCCAAGCATCACCGCCGCTCACCCGCCAGGACGCCGGCGACCGCCTCGAGCCTCCCCACCGTCTCGACGCCGGCGGCTCGAAACGCGTCGCCATCGTCGTCGCCGGGGACGTAGGCGATCGCCCGCATGTCGGCGGCCAGGGCGGCCTGCACGCCGATCATCGTGTCCTCGACGACGGTGCACTGATCGGGCTCGGCGCCCATCGTGGCCGCCGCAAAGAGAAAGAGGTCAGGGGCGGGCTTGCCGCGCCCCACGCTGTGGGCCGAGAACACCGCGTCGGGGCCGAACAGGTCGCGCAGCCCCGTCAGGCTGAGGGTCAGCTCGGTCTTGGACAGGCGTCCCTGGGAGGCCACGCAGACCTCGTACCCCAGCGCCACCACCGCCCGCACCGCCTCCGCGGCGCCCGGCACCGGGGCCAGGCGCGCCCGGAACGCGTCCTCGCGCATGCGCTCAAACCGCTCGAGAAAATCCGCCGGCAGCGCCGCACCCAGGCGCCGCTCGGCGTCGGCGACGATCTCGGTGAGAAACATCCCGCGGTAGGCGTCGTGCGCCTCCTCGCCGGAGATGGGCAGGCCGAGCGCACTCAGCTCGCTCGCCAGCACCTCGTTCGAGATCCCCTCGCTGTCCACCAGCACGCCGTCGCAATCGAAGATGACCAACACTGACGAGATCATGCCCGATGTGACGCGCCAGAATTCGATCCGGTGGTGACCGACACCTCGACGCGGCTCCTCGCCGGCGGACGCGTGGTGACGCCCGAGGGGGTCCGCCCGGATGCCTGGGTTCACGTCGCGGGCGGCGCCATCGTCGCGGTGACCGGCACCCGGCCCGTCACCGACGCACCGGTCCGCGATCTTCAGGGCGCGTGGCTGCTGCCGGGGTTCGTCGATCTGCACATGCACGGCGGGGGCGGCCATGACGTCACCGACTCGCCGGAGGCGATGGCGCAAGCCGTGGCCTTCCACCACCGCCACGGCACCACCGCGACCCTCGTCTCGCTGATGACCGCCCCCGTGGACCAGCTGTGCGAGCAGCTGGCCTGGGCCGCCGAGCTCACCGGGCGCGGCGGCACGCCCGCCGTGCTGGGCGCCCACCTGGAGGGCCCGTTCCTCTCACCGGAGCGCGCCGGGGCCCAGGACCCGGCCCATATGCTCACCCCCCACGCCGAGATCCTTGACCGGCTGCTCGACGCCGCCGCTGGCGCGCTGCGCATCATGACCATCGCCCCGGAGCTCGCGGGGGCGCTGCCCGCGATCGCGCGGCTGCGCGAAGACAA
>DATJTQ010000262.1:0-8376 GCA_035503355.1 Solirubrobacteraceae bacterium | reverse complement strand
GCGTGGCGAGGCGCGGTACTCGTGGCGTGGCGCTCACTCTGCCTCCAGCGCCGACGCCGCGTCAGCCTCGCGAACGGCGAAGCGTCAGGAACTGCGCATACCCCCAGCGGGACTCGAACCCGCGATCTCCTGCGTGAAAGGCAGGCGTCCTAACCGCTAGACCATGGGGGCGCTGGTTCGATTGTAGGAGCGCGGGAAAGGCTCGGGGGCCATCGCTCGCGGAGCCCGCCTCGGGTGCTCTCAAGCGCGATGGCCGGCCGGCGCCAAGGACTAAGCTGTCCGCCGATGCCGGGCGCCCACAGCCGGTCGATCGCCGATCTGGCCCGTGAGCGGCTCGGGTTCGATGCCTTGCGAGCCGGTCAGGAGCAAGCGGTCGCCGCCGCCGCCGCGGGCCGTGACGTCCTGGCGGTCCTGCCGACCGGGGGCGGCAAGTCGGCGATCTACCAGCTGGCCGGACTGCTGCGCGGCGGGCCGACGGTGGTCGTCTCACCGCTCATCGCGCTGCAGGACGATCAGCTCGCCCACCTGCGGGCGGCCGGGCTGCCGGCGACGGTGCTCAACTCGTCGCAGTCGGCGACGGCCCGGACGGCGGCGCTGGTGGAGGCGTGCGGGCCCGAGGAGTTCATCTTCGTCTCGCCCGAGCAGCTGTCAAATGAGCAGACCCGCGCGGCGCTGCGGCGGGCGAGGCCGGGACTGTTCGTCGTCGACGAGGCGCATCTCGTCAGCGAGTGGGGACGCGACTTCCGGCCCGACTACCTGCGGCTCGGCGCGCAGGCCGACGATCTCGGCGCGGCGGTGCGGATCGCCCTCACCGCCACGGCGGCGCCTCCCGTTCGCGACGAGATCTGCCGGCGGCTCAAGCTGCGCGATCCGGAGGTGGTGATCGGCGACTTTGACCGGCCCGGCATCCAACTGTCCGTCCAGCACGCGCGGTCGCCCGAGGACAAGCAGCGCTTGATCGCGCAGGCGGCCGACGAGCTCGCCGGCGCCGGCATCGTCTACGCGGCCACCCACGCCGGCGCCGAGGCCGCCCGCGACACGCTGACCGCGGCGGGCCAACGCGTGGAGCTGTATCACGCGGGTCTGAGCCCGGCCGCCCGGCGCGGGGCGATGACGACCTTCCTGGAGGGCTCAGCCCGGATCGTCGTGGCGACGGTCGCCTTCGGGATGGGCGTGGACAAGGCGGACGTGCGCTGGGTCCTGCACGCTGACGCGCCCCCGTCACTCGACGCCTACTACCAGGAGCTGGGCCGCGCGGGGCGCGATGGCGACCCCGCCGAGGCGCGGCTGCTCTACCGGCCCCAGGACGTCGGCGCGGCCCGGCACCTGACCGCCCGCGGGATCTCTGAGCCCGTCCTCGCCGAGGTGGCGGCCGGGCTGGCCATCACCGGCACCGGCCGGCTCGGGGCGCGCTCGACCACGCTGGCGATGACACGCCTCGTCGATGTCGGGGCGGCCGCCTGGACACCCGACGGCGGAGTGCGCTGGACCGGGGCGATCGATGTCGCCGGGGCCCTCGCCGCCTCCCACGAGGTGAGCGAGCGCGAGCGCGAAGTCGAGCGCTCACGGCTGGAGATGATGCGCCGCTACGCGGAGCACACCGGGTGCCGGCGCTCCTTCCTGCTCTCCTACTTCGGACAGGACTACCCCGGCCCCTGCGGCGCGTGCGACAACGACCGCCGGCACCGAGCCGCCACACCGGACGACCGGCCGTTCCCGGTGGGAGCCCGCGTCGCCAGCGACCGGTGGGGCGCCGGCACCGTGCAGCGCTACGACGGCGATCAGGTCACCGTCCTCTTTGACCAGCACGGCTACCGCGACCTGCTGGTGTCCCTCGTCACAGCTCGCGGGCTCCTACGCGCCGCCGGGTAGCGGGCCGACCCTCAGACGTCGGCGGCGGCGGCGACCGCGTGCCCGGCCAGAGCACCCACAACCGCGGCGATCTGGTCACGGATCGCCGCGTCGGTGATCAGCCCGTCCTCCCCCACCTGCGCGCGCTCGACAGGAATCCGTCCGCAGGCGTCCTCGACGACGTCGGCCCCGGCATAGCCGAGGACCTTGCGCAGGGAGGCGTGCGCGTCGGCGGCTCCGGTGGGCGCGGCGGCACCCGCGGCATTGATCCAGGCCACGGGCTTCTGGTAGGTGCCGGCATCACCGATGGTCCACTCCAGCAGGTTCTTCAGGGCGGCGGGCAGCGCGCCGGCGTACTCCGGCGTGCAGAACAGCACCGCGTCAGACGCCCCAACGTCGCGGCGCATCTCGGCCACCCGAGGATCGACCGGCACGCCCTCCCGGTCGTCGTCGGGGTTGAACAGGGGCAGAGCACCAATGCCCCGGTACGTCACCGTGTCGACCTCCCCGCCCGCCACCGCGGCCGCCGTGCGCAGGACCGCGGCGTTGGTCGAGCCGTCGCGGCTGGAACCGGAGACGAGCAGGATGGTCACGGCGGCGCCCACGTGTGGGAGTATGGCGGCGTGGGAGAGATCAGCCTCACCGGGGAGCTCGTGGCCAAGGGCCCGGCCGCCGCGTTCATCCTTAACGACGATCAGGTCGCCACCGTCGGCGAGGGCGCCAAGCGCTTCCCGGTGGTCGCCACCGTCAACGGCTACACGTGGCGCACGAGCGTGGCGCGGATGGGTGGCGAGTTCATGGTCGGTCTCAACAAGGAGGTGCGCGCCGGCGCCGGAGCGGAGGCCGGCGACACCGTCACCCTCGAGCTCAAGCTCGACCGCGAGCCGCGCAGCGTGGAGATCCCGCCGGCCCTGGCCGAGGCCCTGGACGCGGATCCGGAGGCCAAGGCGACCTTCGAGGGACTGGCCTTCACCCATCGCAAGGAGTTCGCACGGTGGATCGACGAGGCCAAACGCGAGGAGACCCGGGCGCGTCGCGTCACCCAGGCGCTGGACATGATCCGGACCGGCCGCACCCGCAGCTGACCGCAATTCACGGTTAGCCACTCACACCGCGGGTACGCGTATCTAGCAGTAGACGGCTAGGAGGAGAGAGTCATGCCCGTATCAACTCACGGGCCGACGACGCGCGCGCGCCGCCGGCCGGGTCCCCTTGCGCGCCTGGACCGCATCCCGGTCTGGCCCTATGAGAAGCGCCTGTTGTGGGTGGTGGGCGCGGGTTACTTCTTCGCCTTCTTTGACATCGTCACGATCTCGTTCGCGCTGCCGGTGATCGCGACGCAGTTCCACGCCTCCAAGGGCGCCGTGTCACTGTCGGTGACCAGCAGCCTGATCGGTTACATCATCGGCGCGCTGGGTGACAGCCAGATCGCCGACAAGTGGGGACGCCGGTTGAGCCTGGCGGTGTCGGTGAGCGTGTTCTCGGTCGGCACCCTGCTGGCCGCCTTTGCCACCAACGTCCCCGAGCTGGTCATCTTCCGGTTCATCTCAGGGCTGGGCATCGGCGCCGAGATCGCCGCCGTCACCACCTACATCGGCGAGCTGTCGCCCGCGCCGCTGCGCGGGCGCTACACGAGCTGGGCCACCACCTGCGCCTACGCCGGCTTTGCCGTCGTGCCCTTCATCGCCCGCTTCCTCGTGCCCAACTACGCCGCCGGCTGGCGGATCCTCTTCGGCATCGGCGCCATCGGCGGCGTGACGATCCTCTTCATGCGCCGCGGCATGCCCAGCTCGCCCCGCTGGCTGGTCAGCCAGGGACGCACCGAGGAGGCCGCCGAGGTGGTCTCAGAGGCCGAGGAGACCGCGCTGGAGAACATCGACGGCGATGAGCTCCCCGAGCCCGAGCCGGTCCCCGACGAGGCCCCCGCCGAAGCGTTCCCCGCCCGCGCCCTGGTGCGCCCGCCGATGCTGGGCCGGCTCCTGCTCTTCGTCGGGATCTGGTTCGTGTACTACATCTCCAACTACGGGTGGCTCACCCTGGCGCCGACGCTGCTCACCGACAAGGGCTACAGCCTTGCCGACAGCACGACGTACCTCATCGTGTCGGGGATCGGCTTCCTGGTCGGCGCCTACGCCACCACCCATTTCAGCGACCGCATGGAGCGCAAGTACACCGCCTCGTTCTTCGCGCTGACCTGGGCGCTCTCGCTGCTGGTCATCGGGCTGGCGGTCTCGCCGACGATCATCATCGTCTTCGGCTTCATCGCCTCGGCCACCGTCGGGCTGCTCGTCCCGTTGCTCTACACCTACACGGCCGAGCACTTCCCCACCGCGGCGCGCGCCACCGGTGTGGCCATGACCGACGGCCTGGGCCACATCGGCGGGGCGCTGGCACCGTTGATCGTGCTCGGCGCCAACACGGCCTGGGGCTTCTCGGGCGCGTTCATCGTGATGGCGGCCTGCGGCGTGGTCACCGCGGCGCTGATCCTGCTGGGGATCCGCGCCACCGGACGCTCGCTGGAGACGGCCACCGCCACATAGACCACGCCACCGGGCGGTCGCGCCCGACGAACCAAATACGATGGCCGCCATGGCCAACGCCCTGAAAATCGGCTGGATCGGCACCGGCGTGATGGGCGGCCCGATGGCCGGCCATCTGCTGGACCGCGGCCACGACGTGACGGTCTACAACCGCACCCGCCGTCGCGCCGAGTCGCTGCTCGAGGCCGGGGCGCAGTGGCGTGACTCCCCCGCCGAGGTCGCCGGCGGGGTCGATGTCGTGGTCACCATGCTCGGCACCCCCGACGACGTGCGCGACGTGATCCTCGGCGAGGGTCGCGTGCTGGCATCGATGCGCGAGGGCGCGCTGCTCATCGACATGACCACCAGCGAGCCGTCGCTGGCGATCGAGATCCACGAGGCCGCCGCGGCCAAGGGCATCGGCGCTCTGGACGCCCCGGTGTCAGGCGGCGACGTCGGGGCCCGCAACGGGACGCTGGTGATCATGGTCGGCGGCGATAAGGAGACCTTCCAGCGCGCCCGGCCCGTGTTCGAGCCTCTGGGCAAGACGATCGAGCTCCAGGGGGACGCCGGAGCGGGCCAGCACACCAAGATGGTCAACCAGCTGGCCATCGCCGCCGGGATGATCGGCGTGTGCGAGGCGCTGGTCTATGGCTACCGCGCCGGGCTGAACCTCGACAAGACGCTGGAGACGATCTCCGGTGGCGCGGCGGGGTCCTGGTCGCTGTCGAACTATGCGCCGCGCATCCTCAAGGGCGACCTCGAACCCGGCTTCAAGGTCGATCACTTCATCAAGGACCTGGGCATCGCCCTCGCCGAGGCGCGGCGGATGAACGTCGTGCTGCCGGGCGCCGCCCTCGCCGAGCAGCTCTACGTCGGGGTCCGCGCGCAGGGACTCGGACAGAAGGGGACCCAGTCGCTCGCGGTGGTCCTCGCACAACTCGCGCAGGCCGACTGGCCTCGGCGCTGAATACAACGCCAGCCGACGTTCGTCCGCAAACGGGCGCCAAGCGCAAGCCCGCGCACGGTGCCTCCGATAGGTCAGTCGACATGCGCGTTGCCGCCCTTCATCAGCTCTCCAAGTCCGCCGCCGCTCATCACATCGAGCCGGCGCCGTTCATCGACCCTGAGTCAGAGCTCTCCGCGGCCCGTCTCGTGCGCTGCGAGTGCCGCGGCTGCGGCGCGCACACCAACGCCAGCGCCGCCGCCGGCGCGGAGACGACCTGCCCCAACTGCGGCGCCCCCGGGCTGGTGCCCGTCGAGGGCGCCGGGCTCATCCGGACGCGGTAGCCCCGCCCTCTGGGGCGAGCACCCCCGCCGCCTCGAGCTCTGAGCGCAGCGCCTCGGGCGACCTGAAGAGGACCGCCGGCATGCCCAGCGCCCGGGCCGCGGCGATGTTGCGCTCGCTGTCATCGATCATGAGCGTCGAGGCCGCGTCCAGGCCGTAGCGCTCCAGCAGGAGCTCGAAGATCCGGCGGTCCGGCTTGACCACCCCCTCCTGCGAGGACACCACCGTGCCCTCGAACCAGCCCATGAAGTCGTAGCGCTCGAGCCTCACCGGATAGGTGTGCGCCTCCATGTTGGTGAGCGCGAAGACGCGCACCGACCCGGCCGCGATCAGTTCGCGCAGGATCTGCACCGTCCCCTCGATCGATCCGCCCACCATCTCCTCGGTGCGCGTCCCCCACGCCCAGATCTGCTCGGCATGCTCGGGGTGCTCTGCCGCCAGCTGAGCGCAGGTGACCTCGAAGGGCACCCCGCGGTCGTTGGCCTCGTGCCAGTCCATCGTGCAGACGTCGCGGAGGAAGTGCTCCATGGCCTGCTCGTCTTCGAACATCTTGCGGTACAGGTAGCGGGGATTCCAGTCCAGCAGGACGCCGCCGAGGTCGAAGATGACGGCGGTGATCAATCCGTTACGCGTGGAGGCCACGCCGTTAAGGGTCGCTGATCTCGGGCACACTTGGCCCCGTGCCCGGATCCTCTGACTCCCCGCGGCCCGTCCGCGCCGCCGTGATCCCGCCCGCCTTCGAGGCCGTCCGCGCGCTCGCGCCCGAAGGCGTCGAGGTGGTGTTGGCCGATGAGAGCGCGGACCTCGAGACCGTCGACTTCCTCGTCCCGGGCTCGGTGTACCCGGAGCTGCTGGAGCGCATGCCGGCCCTCACCCGCGTGGCCGCGGTGCAGGTCCTGTCGGCCGGGACCGACTGGGTGGAGCCCTACGTCCCGTCCCAGGCGACGCTGTGCAACGCCCGTGGCACGCGCGACGCCCCGGTGGCCGAATGGGTCGTCGGCGCGCTGCTGGGCGTCTGCACGCGGCTGCTGGAATCCGCGCCCGTCCACACCTGGACCAAGCGCGAGGTCGTCGAGCTCGGCGGCTGGACGGTGATGATCGTGGGGATGGGGTCAATCGGCCACTGCGTCGCGCGGTACCTGGCCCCGTTCGGGACCGAGGTGATCGGCGTCGCCTCGCGGGCGCGGGATGGCCTGCACGGCATCGACGAGCTGCCCGCGCTCCTGCCCGGCGCCGACGCCGTGGTGGTGCTCACGCCGCTGACCGACGCCACCCGCGGGCTGATCGGCGCCCGTGAACTCGCCGCCATGCACGACGGCGCGGTGCTCATCAACGCTGCCCGCGGAGCGGTGGTGGATACCGACGCGCTCGTTGCCGAGGTGAGCACCGGCCGCTTGTGCGCCGTGCTCGACGTCACCGATCCCGAGCCGCTGCCCGACGATCATCCGCTGTGGAGCGCCCCCGGCGTGCTGTCGATCACGGCGCACATCGCGGGCGACTCCGCCGCCGCCAACGCACGCGCCGCAGAGCTGGCCGGCCGGCAGCTGGTGCGCTGGTGCGCGGGCGAGGAGCTGCACAACATCGTGCGACGCGGGACCGGCTAGCACCGAGATGTCCACCGCCTCTCCCCCGCACAGCAAGCGCCCGCTGGGCACCCCGGTGGCGGTGAGCCGGGCGGTGCGTGAGGCGGCGCGGTTTGACCGCAAGCTCGTGTCCTTTGACGCCGGCCTGCTCGCGGCGGCTCCCGTGGTCCTCGTCCTCACGATCGGGATCGCCATCGGCAAGCCGGTGTGGGGAGTCACCATGGGCGCGGGCGCGATGCTGGTCGGGATCGCCTGGCGGGTCTCCGGGGGCCGGCCGCCCCTGGCGCTGATGGCCACCGATGCCGCCGGCATGGCGCTGTCGACCTTCGTCGGCTCGGTCACCGGGTCGGTGACCTGGGTGCACGTGGTGGTGCTGTGTTTCTGGGGACTGATCGCGGGCCTGCTGGTCGCGGTGGGCAACCGGGGCGGCGTCATCGGGACCCAGTCGATCATCGCCCTGGTGGTGTTCGGGCGGTTCGCCCAGCCGGCCGACCAGGCGCTGGGACTGGCCACGCTCGTGTTGGCGGGCGGCCTGGCCCAGGTGGTGTTTCTCAGCATCGTGCGCTGGCCGCTGCCCTTACGCCAGCAGCGCGCCGCCACCGCGGCCGCCTACCGCGCCCTCGCCTCCCTGGCCGCCGCGTCCGATGCGGTGTCCACCCTGCCCGCCGCCGAGGCCATCGACGCGGCCGAGGCCAGCCTCGCCTCCCCCACCCTGTTCGGCGACGCCGCCGTCACCACGCTGCGCAGCCTGGTCAACGAGGCCTACCGGATGCGGGTGCAGATCATGGCCATCCACACTCTGTTGCGCCAGCTGAGCGCCGCCGGCGACCGCGTGGCCAGCGCCCCTGACGGTCCCGGGCGCACTGCCCTGTCGCACGCCGCCTCGGCTCTGGACACGGCCGCGCTGGCCATCTCAGGCGACGAAGGCGCCTTCCGCCGGCTCCTGGACCGCAGTGCCGAGCTCGACGCGGTCGTCGACGCGTACGGCGATGCCGACCCCGCCTCGCCGGCGGTGCACATGGATCGCCGCCTGGCGGCGCTGGCCGGACAGATCCGCGCCGTGGCGGCGCTGTCGCCGGCCGCGGGCAAGGGCGGCGGCCTGCGCTCGCGCCGGCCCTACCGGCGCACCAACCAT
>DATJTQ010000261.1:0-2821 GCA_035503355.1 Solirubrobacteraceae bacterium | reverse complement strand
GGATCACTGCCCGGACCGTGAGTGGATCACCACCTGTCTGCAGACCGGGTGGAACTCGGTGCTGTTTGACGCCTCCGAGCTCGACGTGGCCGAGAACACGCGCCAGACGATCGAGGTGGTGGCCGAGGCGGAGCGCCACGGCGCCCACGTCGAGGGCGAGATCGAGAGCGTGCTCGGCGTCGAGGACGGCGTCGGCTCCGACGAAGCCGGCGCCGTGCACCCCGTCGAGGTCTCGGCGCAGTTCATCGAGGCCACCGGCGTGTACTCGTTCGCGCCGGCGATCGGCACCGCGCACGGCCTCTACAAGGCCTCCCCCGAGCTGCACCCCGAGCGGGTGACCGAGATCGTCGAGCTGCAGCCGATCCCCATGGTGCTGCACGGCGGCACCGGGCTGAGCGCCGAGCAGTTCTCCGACCTCATCGCCCGCGGCTGCGCCAAGGTCAACATCTCCACTGCGCTGAAGATCGCCTTCGTCGACGCGCACCGCGACTACCTCGACGCCAACCCCGGCAAGCACGACCCGCCGGCGATGCTCAAGCACGTGCGCACCGCGGTGGTGGAGATGGCCAAGCACCACATCGGCATGTTCGGCTCGGCCGGGCGTGCCGGCGCCCTGTCGGCGTCGGCGGGCTGAGGGCGTAGTCGCCCCGTCATGCCGGCGCTCATCTTCGACTGCGACGGGGTCCTGGCCGACACCGAGCGCGACGGCCACCGGCGCGCCTTCAACGAGACCTTCGCCGAGGTGGGCCTGCCGGTGTGCTGGTCGGTGGAGGAGTACGCGGAGAAGCTGAAGATCGGCGGCGGCAAGGAGCGGATGGCCGCGCTGCTGACGCCGGAATTCGTGGCCGCCCACGGGCTGCCGGCCGACCCCGAGGGTCAGAAGGAGCTCCTTGCCGACTGGCACAAGCGCAAGACCGCGCGCTACAAGGAGATGGTCCGGGCGGGCGCGCTGCCGGCTCGTCCCGGCATCGCCCGGGTGGTGAGCGAGGCGATCGACGCCCGGTGGACCCTGGCGGTGGCCTCCACCTCGGCCGAGGAGTCGGTCCGTGCCGTGCTGGAACACGCCGTCGGCGCCCAGCACGCGTCGCGCTTTGCCGTGTTTGCCGGCGACATCGTGCCCGCCAAGAAGCCCGACCCCGCCATCTATGACCTGGCCATCGTGAAGCTGGGGATTGCCCGTGGTGACGCGATCGTGGTCGAGGACTCGCGCAACGGCCTGCTGGCCGCAGCCCGCGCGGGGCTGCGGTGCGTGGTCACCCTCTCCAGCTACACCGCCGAGGAGGACATGAGCGAGGCGGTGCTGGTGGTCACCAGCCTCGGGGACCCAGGCGAGCCGGCGGTCGTGGTGGCCGATCGCGTCGGGGTGGCACCCGGTGAGCTCGTCACGCTGGCCGACCTCGATGCTTGCCGGACCCAACCCATACTGGACAAGGAGGCTGTATGAGCGACACGGCACTGAGCCGGGGTGAGCTCGTCGTGCGAACGATCGCCCAGACCGCCGTCGACAACGAGACGTACTTCTGCGAGCTCGACGCGGTGGTGGGCGACGGGGACTTCGGCTATTCGCTGGCGCGCGGCTTTGAGATCGTGATCTCCGACTGGGACGCGATGGAGTACTCCGACGTCTCGGGGCTGCTCAAGAAGACCGCAATCACGCTGACCAAGCGGATCGGCGGGACCTCGGGGCCGATCTGGGGCACGGCGTTCCTGCGCGCCGGCGGCGCTTTGAACGACAAGCCTGCGCCGTCGGGCGAGGAGGTCATCGCCGCCTTCCGCGCCGCCATCGAGGGGATCAAGCAGCGCGGCAACACCGACCTGGGCGACAAGACGCTGCTCGACGCGCTGGTGCCGGCGGTCGACGTGCTGGAGGCCGAGCTGCCCGGCGGCGCCGGCCAGGCGCTGGAGAAGGCCGCGGTCCAGGCGCGCCAGAGCGCCGAGGCGACCAAGGGGATGCTGGCCCAGCGCGGCCGCGCCTCCTACACCGGTGAGCGCAGCCGCGACTCGGTCGACGCCGGAGCGGTGGGCGTGGCGGTGATGTTCGAAGCCGTGAGCAAGGCGTGGCAGGAGGCCGAGCTGGAACTGGCCTGAACCTTGAGGTCACGGAAGCGAGGGGAAGGGCGCGCGGGGCAGTGGTCCTCGCGTGGATACCGGGCAGGTCATTCGAGAGAGGAGCGACGGTGAAGAAGTTCGTCAACGACCCGCAGCAGTTCGTCCCCGAGATGCTCAAGGGGATCCAGCTCGCCAACCCCGGCAAGCTCAAGTACGTACCCGAGTACAACCTCATCATGCGGGCCGACGCCCCCAACGAGAACAAGGTGTCGATCGTGCAGGGCTCCGGCTCCGGCCACGAGCCCGCGCACGTGATGGTGGTGGGCAAGGGCATGCTCGACGCCGCCTGTCCGGGCGACGTGTTCGCCGCGCCGCCGTCGGACTACGTGTATGAGACGACCAAGCTGATGGCCAGCCCCAAGGGCGTGCTGCACATCATCAACAACTACACGGGCGACCGCATGGCCTTCGACATGGGCCGCGAGCTGGCCGAGGCCGAGGACATCAAGATCGCCACCATCATCGTCGACGACGACGTGGCGGTGAAGGACTCCACCTACACCGTGGGCCGCCGCGGCGTGGCCGGCAACTTCTTCGTCATCAAGGCCGTTGGGGCCGCCGCGGAGAAGGGCGCTGAGCTCGACGAGCTGGTCAAGCTCGGTGAACGGGTCAACTCGGTCACCCGCACGATGGGTATGGCGCTCACCTCGTGCACGCCGCCGGCCAAGGGCTCCCCGCTGTTCGAGCTCGGCGACGACGAGATGGAGATGGG
>DATJTQ010000260.1:0-19077 GCA_035503355.1 Solirubrobacteraceae bacterium | reverse complement strand
ACCTCGAGCCAGATCTCCTCGCGGTAGACGCGGACCGAGCGTGGGGCATCGATGCCGAGGCGGACGGTCTGGCCGGAGACCTCCAGGACGGAGATGAAGACGTCGTCGCCCAGGACGACCCGCTCGCCACGTCGGCGAGTGATGTTGAGCATTAGGAGGCGTTCCCGTCGGCGTCGGCGCCGGCGCCCATGACCTCGGCGAAGAGGGGTGCGCGCAGGTGGGTGTCGGCGGCCTGGTTGATGATCTGGTGACCCTGGCCGCCCCAGATGAGGATCGGGGCCTTCTGGTTGGCGGTGAACTCCGACAGCTCGGCGCTGGCCACGATGGTGACGTAGACGTCCACCGGGGTGGCGTCGTCGAGGCCGAGACGCTCGGCGTCCTCGTCGTTGAGCTCCACCTGGTAGTTGGAGAAGAACCGGTGGGGATCGGTCACGGGCAGCGACAGGCTCGGGTCATCGATGCAATGCAACCACAAGAACGGGCTGTCGGGGTCGCTCGTCAGCAGCGCGAAGCGTGACCCGCCGAGGCCGATGAGGCCGTCGGGGAATTCGATGACCGTGTCCGGGTCGATCTCGACGTGTCCGAAGCGCGTGCTCTCAATCGCGAGTGCCACAGCGGGCGGCTCCTCTACCTGGGTTGACGTGCAGGGGGCTGCCCCGTAAGCCTACTTGTGGGGCAGGCGACGGGCGTCGAGGGGTTCCTAGTTGCTCAGGAAGTCCATCAACGAGGACTGGACGATATTGGCACCGGCCTTCAACGCGGCGGTGAAGGCCGCCTGCTGGTTGGAGTAGGTGGTCATGGCCTGGGCCATGTTGACGTCCTCGTCGTTGGAGAGCGACTGCGTGTCGCTGTTCTGGAGACCGGTGATGCGGTCGGTGGCCAGGGTCAGGCGGTTCTGGGTGGCGCCGACGTTGGCCTGGACCTGCGTGAGGCTGTTGAGGCTGTTCTGCAGGTTGGTGAGCTGCGTGGTGGACAGGTCGGAGATGGCGGCGGTGTTCCCGCTGCGCATGTCGGACGAGATGGTGCGCAGGGTGTCCAGCAGCTTGTTGTCGTTGGCGCTGGTGCCGCTGCCGAGCACGCTGGAGAGGTCGACGTTGACCTGCAGCGTGGAGCCGGGGCCGATCTGGCGCGTCACCGCCGAGGTGTTGCCCTGGAACACGTCGCCGGTGGAGCTCGAGTAGGGCTGCGTGCCGCTGGCGGTGCCACTGAAGATGTACTGGCCGTTGTACTGGGTGTTGGCCTCCTGCTTGATGGCGTCGGCGAGCTGGTCGATCTCGTCGGCGGTGGAGGAGAGATCGGTGGCGGACTCGTCGCCGTTGGAGGCCTGCACCGTCAGCTCCTGCGCGCGCTGGAGCATGCTCATGACGTTCGACAGCGACGTGTCGGCGGCCGAGGCCCAGGCGGTGCCGTCGGTGATGTTGGAGTTGTAGTTGCTCAGGCCGGCCAGATCGTTCTTGAGCTGAATGGCCAGGCTCGCTCCCGAGGGGTTGTCCGACGGCTGGTTGATGCTCAGGCCCGTGGAGAGCTGCTGCTGGGTGGTGGCCAGCTGATCCTGGACGTTGTTGATGCTCGACAGCACCGACGCCGTCGTCATCTGTGTGGTGATGCGCCCGGAGATCATGGCCTAGATCCCTCCGCCGACGGTGTTGATGAGAGTGTTGAGCGCGTCGTCGATGGTGTTCATCACGCGCGCCGAGGCCTGGTAGGCCTGCTGGTACTGGATGAGGTTGGTCATCTCCTCGTCCAGCGAGACGCCCGAGACGCTCTGGCGCTGGTTGGAGACGGCGGTGAGCACCGACTGCTGGGTGGCCTGCGTGGTCTGGGCCGCGGCGACGCCGTTCCCGATCTGAGCCACGAAGGCGGCGTAGGACTGGTCCGCCGACCCCCCGGAGAGCGCAGCGATGGACTGCGCCAGATCCGTCCCCGAGGTGCTGGAGCTCGAGCTCTGCACGGTGGAGGTGTTGGCCGACACCGCGATCGTCGAGGCCGAGGTCCCGGTGAAGAAGGGGCTGGAGGGCTGCAGGGAGTTGACCGAGCTGATCACCTGGTTGGCGACGCCGTCCAGCGAGGAGAGGTACTGGCCCACGGGACCGGTGCTGGAGGAGATGTTCAGCAGCGAGCCGAGCTGGCCGCCGGCGGCCGAGGTGAGGGTCTGGGGCCAGGTGACGGTGGTGCCGCTCACCAGCGGGCTCGACGCGTCGCCGAAGTTGACCGTCACCGCGCCGTCAGAGCCGGTGCTGACCGAGATGTTGGCGAGGCTGGAGAGATCATCCAGGGCGTTGTCGCGCTGATCGAGCAGCGTGTTGGGCGAGATCCCCGCCTGCGTGGCCTGTGCGATCTGCTGGTTGAGGGTGGCGATCTGCTGAGCGTCCTGCGCCACCTGGCCGTTGGTGCCGGTGAGCGTGGAGTACTGCTGGGCGGCCTGGCTCTGCACCGTCTGCATCTGCTGGGCGACGGTGTTGAAGGTGGTGGCCAGCGTCTGGCCGGCGTCGATGACGCCCTGACGCGACGCGGCGTTGTCGGTCTGGCCCAGCGCGGTCCAGGAGCTCCAGAACGCCGACATGACGCTCTGCAGGCCGTCGTTGGTGGAGTCACCGGCCACGGCCGTCTGCACCTGGCCGAGCTCGGTGGCGTTGGAGTTGGCGTTGGAGGTGGCGCTGTTCTGGGCGCGGTACTGGACGTCCAGGAACTGGTTGCGGATCCGGCTGATGTCGGTGATCGACACGCCGGTGCCGACCTGCGTGCCGCCGTTGGGGCCGGCGATGGTCAGGGGGGCGGTCGCCGCCGTCTGCACCGTCTGGCGCGTGTAGCCGGCGGTGTTGGCGTTGGCGATGTTCTCGCCGGTGGTGGTGATGGCGGCCTGGGCCGCCTCGAGGCCGCTGAGCGCGGTCTGCAGACCGGTGAAGGAGGGGATGGTCACGGCGCTAGACCTCGAGATCCAGGACGCGGTGACGGCTGGACAGCCGCGGCGCGGTCACGCGGTTGTGGCCCGCGGCGGAGTCGTAGCCGAGGTGACGGTCGGCGTCGGCCAGGCGCAGCAGGTGGTCCAGGAAGGACAGCTCCTGGTTCATCAGCGCGCGGTTGACGTGGTGCTCGCGCTGGACCTCCTCGAGGATCCCGCGCAGCTCGGCGCTGCGGGCGTGGGCCAGCGGGGCGCGGCCCGGGTCCATGACGGCGTCAAGCAGGCTCATCGACACGGCGGTGGGGGCCACGCCGAGGTGGGCGGCGGCACGGTCCAGCAGGCGCGCGCGGTCGCGCTCGATGAGCGCGCGGCGCTGCATCTCGGCCTGGAGCAGGCCGGTGAGGTTGACGACCTGCGAGACCTGCCGGGCACGGATGGCCACGCCCTGCTCCAGCACCACCTGCAGCAGGCGGCGAGCCGAGACCAGCTGGGCCTCGAGGTGGGCGATGACGTCCGTGGTGAGGGCCGTGTCGAACTGCTCGGCGGGAACGGTGAGGCTCATTTGGTGGTGGGCGCTCCCAGCGCGGGATCGATGGACTGGGCGATCTGCATGGCGATCCCGGTGCCGCCGGCGGACATGATGCTCGAGGCCAGGGTCTGGGGCATGAGCGAGGAGTAGGCGCCGAGGCCGCCCGAGCTGTCAGAGGAGTCGTCGCTGGTGCCGCCGAGGCCGTCGTCGCTGGTGCCGCCCAGGCCGTCGTCGGAGCCGCCGGACCCGTCGAGGCCCGGCACCGTCGCGGCCAGCTGCTGGGCCAGCTCGTTGACGAGGACGTTCTCGAAGGCCAGGCCCGTCTGGTAGGCGTTCTTGGCCTTCTGGTCGCCGTTGCGCACGGACGCCGGCTCGTTGGCCGGGTCGATCAGCGGCAGGTTGCCCGCCGGCATCGAGGCGCTGGTCGTCGGCAGAGAGGCGCCGGCGGCGATGGCGGAGACGCTCATGACTACTTCTTGATCCCGTTGGCGATCTGCATCATCTGGTCCTGGTACTGGATCGCCTGGCTGGCCATCTGGTAGCTGCGCTGCGCGGTGATCATCTCGGTCATGTCCGCGGCGACGTCGACGTTGGAGCCCTCGAGCGCGCCCTGCTGAATCGTGGAGCCGGACGCCGGGCGGGTCGCGCCGCTGCCGGAGGTGACGCTGAACATGCTGGAGCCGTCGGGCTGGAGCTGGTTGGGCGCCGGGACGTTGACGAGGTCGATCTTGCCGATCGTCTTGGAGCCGGAGATGACCTGCCCGTTGGTCTCGATCTTGAGGTTGTCGACGTCGTCGCCCTTGGGGACCTTGAGCGGCGGGACGAGCGGGTTGCCGGTGGAGTTGGTGATCTCACCCTGCGCGTTGGCCTGCAGCGCGCCGTCGCGGGTGAGGCCGATGGAGCCGTCGTCGCGGCGCACCTGCAGATAGCCGGGGCCGTTGATGGCGACGTCGAGCGAGCGGCCGGTGCTCTGGATGGCGCCCTGAGATTGGTCGCGGCCCACGATCTGGGAGGAGGAGCCGGTTCCGGTGGAGATCGACGGGCTGCCGCTGGAGTTGCCGCCGCCGCTGTAGAGCAGATCCTGGAACCCGACCTCGGTCGCCTGGTAGCCGGTCGTGTCGATGTTGGCCATGTCGTTGGAGATGGCGTTGAACTGGTTCTGGGTCGCCTCCATCCCGGAAGCCGCGGCGTACAAACCCTGCAACATTCAGATCACCCTTGGATTGAGCCGACGCTCGTCGCGTCTTCCTGCATTGTCTGGTCGATGGACTGAAGCGCGCTCTGGCCGGCCTGATAGGCGCGCAGCGAGGCGATCATGTCGGTCATGGTCTGGACGGCGTCGACGCCCGAGTTCTCGAGCTCGCCCGAGTGCACGACGCCCGACGCCTTGCCGGTGGAGGCACCCGTGAAGTAGTTGTCGCCCTGCTTGGTGACGTTGGGGACGTTGAAGACACCGAGCGCGGAGCCGGGCACCGTGCCCTTGGCGCTCACCGTGATCGGCTGGCCGTTCTGGCCGAGCACGAGGTTGCCCTGCTGATCGACGAGCTGGCTCTGGCTGTTGGACGCGAACTGGCCGTCGCGGGTGTAGCTGACGCCCGAGGACGTGCGCACCGCGAAGTAGCCGGTGCCGGCGATGCCGAAGTCCAGCGGCTGGCCGGTCTGGTTGAGCGTGGTGGGCGAGGTGTCGGTGACGACCTTGTCGATGCGCACGCCCGTGTTGATGGTGCCGACCGACTGACCGGTGGCCGTGTTCTGGAGCAGGAGGGAGCCGAAGCTCTGCTGCTCGGCCTGGTCGGGCTTGTAGCCCGGGGTCGAGGCGTTGGCGAGGTCGTTGGAGAGCTGGTTTTGCCGCACCTGCTCAGCGAGCATTCCGGACGCGGCAATGTAGAGACCGGGATCCATCGTACGGAGATGATCGACAGGTGATGCACACTTCTTTAGGCCCATGCCCGGACCTCTGGCCATCAACCTGCAGGCACTGCGCGTGCTCGTCGGCCCCGACATCAAGATCGTGCCCGGACGCGCGGTGATGGCCCGTGTGGTGCAGGCTCCGGCGGGGCAGAAGGGGTCGCTGAGCATCGCCGGCATGCTCCTGGACGCGGAGCTGCCCGACAACGTCCAGGCCGGCGACGATCTGCGCCTGGTGGTCCGCGACGTCAACGCCGAACGGGTGCTGCTGGCCATCACCGATCCCCACGAGGAACAGCAGGCCGAACAGAGCCAGGGAGCGCCGGCCGAGCAGGGTCAGGCCGCGCAGGCCCAGCAGGCGCCGGCCCACGCCCAGGCCCCCGACCCGTCCCTGGCCGCCCAACCGGCCATCCCGCTGCCCGGCGGCGGCCAGCTCCAGGTCACCGAGCGCGACGCCGGCGGAGCGGGGCGCCCGCCCGGCGAGCGCCAGAACATCATGCTGCGCTACGACGCTCCGGCGCTCGGCTCCATGGACCTGCGCTTTCAGATGGACGCCGGGGCGCTGGCCCTCCAGGTCACCCTCCCGGGCGGCCGGGCCCACGACCTCGCCCAGGCCGCGGCGGACAGCCTGCGCCAGGCGCTGGCCCGGGTGGCGCCCGGCCGCGCGGTGTCGGTCACCGTCACCCCGCGCCGCGAACCCCTGGACCTCTATGCCTGAGGGCGATCAACCGCGCCGGCGCGCCACCGCGCTGCACTACACGCCCGGGGACGTCGCGCCCACGGTGACCGCGACGGGCGCGGGCCTGCTGGCCGAGCGCATCATCGCGGCCGCGCGCGAGGCGGGGGTTCCCGTGCGCGAGGACCCCGAGCTGGTGGAGGCGCTGTCGGCACTCAATCTCGGTGCCCACGTCCCAGAGGCGCTGTTCAGGGCGGTGGCCGAGACGCTGGCGTGGGCCTACAAGCTCGACGCCGGAGCGGCGCGCCCGCCCGGACCTTGAGAGTTCCCCTGCGTAGCTGGACTTAAGTCCGGCGCGGGCACGGCCGATGATGAGAGTGCTCCCTCGGTAAGGATCTCTCCATGGCTCTTCGCCTCACTGGCAAAACTCTGCAGTCCTCCGCCCCGGCGGCCACCACCGCCACCCCCGCCGTCACCTCCGAAAGCCTCGCCCAGCAGGCGCGCGCGGCCCTCGGCCTCGGCGACGTCGCCGCCTACAGCGCGCTGTTTGCCAGCGCCCGCGAGCTGACCGACCCCCACCGCCGCTTTCACGCCGAGCTGACCCTCATCGACGCCGGCATGGGCGCCACCGCGCAGGCATCCGAGAGCCTGGCCACGCGCGTGTACGTCGCCATCGCCACCGCCGCGCTGGACATGCTGGACGAGAACCCGAGCGAGCCGACCATCCTCAACCTGGCCGGCGTGGCCCTCTATGAGCTGTGGAGCCTGGATGCCGCGCAGACGCTGTTCCGCGCCGCTCGCCGCCTGGACGCGAGCCTGCCCAACGTCGAGGCCAACCTCGAGGAGGTGGGCCGCCGCAAGCGCGCCGGGCGCCGCACCCGCCCGCTGCACGCTGCCGTCCCGGGCCTGGCCCGCCGCGCCACCAGCGTCGCCACCCGCGCCAAGCCCGCCAGCGGCCTGACCCTCAGCCTCTGCATGATCGTCCGCGACGAGGAGCAGATGCTCCCGCGCTGCCTGGCCGCCGTGGCCGGCGCGGTGGATGAGATCATCGTGGTCGACACCGGCTCCACCGACGCCACCGTCGAGATCGCCAAGTCCTTTGGGGCCAAGGTCATCGAGTTCCCCTGGACCGGGTCCTTCTCCGAGGCCCGCAACGTCTCCTTCGAAGCCGCCACCGGCGACTGGGTCATGTACCTCGACGCCGACGAGGTGCTCGTGGCCGACGACGTCGAGCAGCTGCGCGCGCTCACCGGCCGCACCTGGCGCGAGGCCTTCTACCTGGTCGAGACCAGCTACACCGGCGAGCTGGAGGATGGCGGCGCGCTGGTCAACAACGCACTGCGCGTCTTCCGCAACCGGCCCGAGTACCGCTTCAAGGACCGCCTGCACGAGCAGATCGCCCACACCCTGCCCACCTACGTCCCGGGCCGCGTGGAGCAGACCTCGCTGCGCATCACCCACTACGGCTACCTCGGCTCGGTGCGCGACGCCAAGGAGAAGTCGGGCCGCAACATCGAGCTGCTGCGCAAGCAGGCCGCCGAGTCGCCCAACACGCCGTTCCTGCACTTCAACCTCGGCTCCGAGTACATCGTCGTCGGCGACTTCAACGCCGCCATCGCCGAGCTCCAGAGCGCCCGGTCACTCGTCGCGGCCGAGGGCAACCTCACCCGCGCCGAATACGTGCCCTCGCTCTACTCGCGCCTGGTCATGGTCCTGCGCGTGGCCGGCAAGCTGACCGAGGCCGGCGCCGTCGCCGACGAGGGCCTGGCGCTGTTCCCCCAGTTCACCGACCTCGTCCTCGCCCAGGCGCGCATCGCCCAGGCCCGGGGCGACGCCGATGCCGCCAAGACGCTCTTCGGCGAGGCCATCGCCATGGGTGACGCCCCGGCGCGGTACGGCCCGGTGGTCGGCAGCGGCACCTTCCTGGCCCGCCTGTCGCTCGCCGAGCTGCACCTCTCACTCGACGAGCCCGCCGAGGCCCGCGAGGCCCTGCAGTGGTGCGTGGCCCACCACCCCGACTTCCCCGCCGTGGCCGGCCCCTACGCGTCGGCGCTGCTGCGCGACGGCGTCGCTCCCGCCGATGCGGTGGCCGAGCTTGACCGGCTCGACACGCTGCCCGCCGCCGTACGCCTGACCGTGGCCACCGTCCTGCAGAAGGCCGGCGCGAGCGATGAGGCCGAGACGCAGTTCCGCCTCGCTCTCGACGCCGCCCCCGCCAACGCGCGCGCCCGGACCAGCCTCGCCGAGGCGCGGCTGGCTCGGGGTGCCTGGGACGACGCGGCCGAGCTGGCCGCCGCCGTGCCGTCCGACGATCCCTACGCCGGCCTCGCTGCGCGCATCGAGCTGTGCAGCGTCATCGGCCGCGCCGAGACCGAGACGGTGCACGCCGCGCTGGACCGTGCTCGCCGCGCCGGGCTCTCGCGCGCCGAGGGCACGGTGTTCGAGACGTGGGCGGCGACCGCCGAGGGCACCGCCGACACCCCGCCGGTGTCCGTCGCCGGAGCCCCGCTGCTGGGCGTGATCCTCGAGACGCTGCTGCAGGGCGCCGACGGCGAACGGTTCGTGGCGCTGCTGCCGGTGCTCGAGCGCTCGCAGCTGGCCCGCCGCGAACAGCAGGAGCTGCTGGCCCAGATGTACCTGAAGGCGGGCCTGATGGACCGCGCGGCTCAACAGTGGCTGGCCGCCGCCGGCGAGGCCCCCGACGTCCGCTCGATGGTGGGCCTGGCCCAGGTCACGCTGGCGCAGGGGATGACCGACGACGCCGCCAACTTCGTCAACGCCGCCCTCGAGCTGGACCCGGCATCGACGCAGGCGCGGGCCCTGCTGCGCGCCCTCCCGGCGCCGGTCGGGGTCTAGACACCGCGACTGGACATCCGGCCATGACGCGCAAGTTGCCAGGGTGTGCGCTCGATTATCCCGAGCCGCATGACTTCCCGGTTCTCACGTTTCTCGCGCAGCGCGCCCGTCCGCTCGGACGACATTCCTGCCTCCCCGCCCGCGGAGGTGCTGGAGGCGATCGCCCGTGCCCACGAGGCCTACGAGCACCTGGAGGCGTCCGGCCGGCACGTCCACTTCGACCTCAACGAGGCCACCGGCCGGCTCGCCGTCGAGCTGACCGATGCCTTGGGCACCCCGGTGCGGCGCCTGTCGCCGCGGGCGGTGCTGGAACTTGCCGCCGGCGGCGCGCCCCGCTGACGCACTGACAAAGGATCCCTCATGTCCACCAGCTCCGTCTCGTCCTCCTCCTCCAGTTCCAGCTCCGGCCTGACCCTGACCTCGCTGTCGGGCTCCAGCACGCAGCAGGTCACCGGCCTCGCCTCCGGCCTGGACACCGACCAGATCATCACGGAGGAGATGTCGATCTACCAGCAGCCGGTGACCAACCTGCAGAACCAGCAGAGCGGCCTGACGGCGATGAACAATCAGCTCACCAGCATCCAGAACGAGCTGCAGACGCTGTCGTCCGACGCGCTGGAGGTGGGCGATCCGACGTTGTTTGAGACCACGCAGTCGGTGACCTCGTCCGACCCGACGCGCGTGACCGCCACCAGCGCCACCGGCGCGGGCGTGGGCGGCTACCAGGTGTCGGTCAGCCAGCTGGCCAACTCGGCCCAGGCCACCTACGGCTACACCAGCCCCACCTCCGACGACAACATCACGGTCAACGGCAGCTCGTACACGATCACGGCGGGCGAATCGATCCAGAACTTCGTCGACTCGATCAACTCCGACACCAACGGCAGCGTCTACGCCGCCGCCACCAACTCGGGCACCGTCGTCTTCTCCTCGCGCGCCACCGGCGCGAGCTCGAGCGTCTCGGTCTCAGACAGCGGCGGGGCCCTCTCGCTGCAGTCCTCCAAGGCCGGCCAGGACGCGGAGTTCAGCGTCGACGGGGTCAACGGGAGCTCGGCCTCCAACTCGGTGACCAACGCGATCGGCGGCGTGACGCTGACCCTCACCGGCGTCACCACCACCAGCGGCCCCATCACCGTCAACGTCGGCGCCCCGGCACCGAACTCGACGAACATCGCCAACGCGATCAACACCTTCGTCACGCAGTACAACAAGGTGGTCTCCGACATCCAGACCCAGCTGTCGCAGCAGCCGTCGAGCTCGGACCCGACGCAGGGCACCCTGTACGGCGACCCGGAGCTGCAGGATCTGCTCACGTCGATGCGCTCGATGATGTATCAGGGAGGCGCGGGACTCCCCGCGGGCGCGGCGACGATGGACGACATCGGCGTCACCACGGGCGCCACCACCGGCAGCGGCGCTGTGTCGCAGTCGGCGCTGTCGGGCGACCTGACGCTGGACAGCACCGCGCTGACCAACATGTTGTCGTCCAACGCCAGCGGCGTGAAGTCGATCCTCGGCAGCTGGTCCTCGAGCTTCGTCAACCTCGTCGACGGCGCCTCGGACTCAGGCGGGACGATCGCCTCGCGCATCGCCGGCGACAACTCCCAGATCTCGAGCCTGGGCAACCAGATCTCGTCGATGCAGTCGGCCCTGACCGACAAGCAGAACGCCCTGGTGCAGGAGTTCGCGCAGCTGGAGGCCTCGCTCTCGTCCAACCAATCCGAGAGCAGCTGGCTGACCAGCCAGATCGCGTCCCTGCCGGGCGCCTGATCGACTTAATTTTCGGCCGTCGCGGCCGATCACAAGGGTGAGCGAATGGATCGCTTCTGGCACCGGCGTCACGTGCGGCTCCGGACCCCTCACGGAGTACCCACGCAACTCGACCTGGTGTGAGACAACACAAATGAGCACATACGCCGCCTACTCCCCCAACGCCAACGCCTCCTATCGGGCCAGCGCGGTCCTCACCGCCTCCCCCGGCCAGCTGGTCGTGATGCTCTACGACGGCGCCCGCCGCTTTCTGCATCAGGCCGCGGTGGCCATGGGCGACCACGACATCGCCACCGCCCACAACAAGCTCACGCGCGCCGAGGACATCATCCGCCATCTGCGCAGCACGCTGGACATGGACCAGGGCGAGCTGCCCGTCCGCCTGCAGTCCATCTACACCTTCTCGCTCTCGCACCTGCGCCAGGCCCGCCTGGACCAGGACCCGTCCAAGGTCCTCGAGATCGACGACATGCTCGGCAAGCTGCGCGAGTCCTGGGCGGCCATCGCCGACCAGCCGGTCGATGAGCGCTGAGTCGCTGGAGCCCTACGAGGCGCTGGCCGCGCTCATCGAGCGCGAGCTCCAGCTCGTCTCCGAGCGCAGCTTCGACGAGCTGCAGATGCTCAAGGAGGTGCGGGCCGAGCTGCAGCGCACGATGCCGGCCACGCCTCCCGAGGCGGCCCGGGCCACCCTCGAGCGCTGCCGTCAGCTGCAGAAGCGCGTCGAGATCGAGCTGCTGCGGGTGCGCGAGGTCCTCCTGCTGGAGCTCGGCCGCGTCCGCCAGGCCCAGCGCACCGCCGACGGCTACGCCCCGGCACGACGCCGGGCGTCTCTGATCGCCGCCACCGCCTGACCGGCCCGACGTGACCGACGGCGCCGCGGCGCCCCGCTCCGTCACGCCGGAGCAACCGGACCGACGAGCGCGGAGCGCTCGTTTGCTCAGCCACCCCCAATGATGCGACGGTTTTTGGGGTTTTTCCTAACAGACGGGGTCTAAAGACTTTTCGCCAGACGCCGACATTAGAAATGACCGCACGGAGTGGTCATGGAGAGCCCAAGGAGGGCCAGTGCAAAGCGACCTGAACCTATGTCCCTCCTTGACACCACACAGCTTTCCCTCGAGGCAGCCATGCGCGGCTCCATGCTGCGCCAGACGCTGCTGACCAACAACCTGGCCAACGCCGACACCCCCGGCTACCAGCGCGAGGACGTCAACTTCCAGAGCACTCTGGAGAACGCTCTCAAGAGCGGTCAGTCCCCGAACTCCGTCAACTTCAGCCCGGTCACCGAGTCCGGCTCGGTCAGCGCCGACGGTAACGGCGTCAGCGGCGAGCAGGACTCCGCCGACCTGGCCGAGAACGGCCTTCTCTACGAGGACCTCACCGCCGTTGCCGCGCAGCGCGAGGAGATCCTCAAGACCGCGATGGGCTCACCCGGCTCATGAGCATGTTCGACGCTATCGACCTGGCGGCTTCGGGTCTCACCGCCGAGCGGACGCGGATGGACGTCACGTCCGAGAACCTCGCCAACGCCGAGACCACCCAGGGCGCCAACGGCCAGCCGTACCGCCGCCAGGAGGTCGTCCTCCAGCAGGTGGGCAACAGCTTCGGCAACGAGCTCGCCGGCGCCATGGGCCAGTCCGGCGCCACGCCGGGCGGCGTCGAGGTGGCGGGCATCGTCAACGACCCGACGCCCGACCAGCTCGTCTATGACCCGGGCCACCCGGGCGCAAACGCCCAGGGCTACGTGAAGATGCCGAACGTCAACTCCGTGACCGAGATGACCGACCTCATCTCCGAGTCCGACTCTTACCAGGCCGACGTCACCGCGATGAGCACGGCCAAGACCATGTACTCCAAGACGCTGGACATCCTCAAGTGATTCCGGCGATCTCAGGTGCACTTGGCCAGCTGAACCCGAGCGAGTGGAGCGTCGGCTCCGTCGGCGGGATCGGTGCGGGCCAGAACAGCGCCGGCCAGGCCGGCGCGGGCAGCTTCAGCGGCGCGCTGAGCAGTGCGCTCAACTCGCTGGAGACGACCCAGGCCAACGCCACCCAGGCATCGCAGGGACTGGCCACGGGCACGCTGTCGGACCCCACTCAAGCCGTGACCGCCGTCGAAAACGCGTCGCTGTCGATGGATCTGGCGGCCCAGATCCGCGACAAGCTCGTCTCCGCTGAAACCACGATCTTCCAAACCCAGGTCTAACCCATGCCCAATTTTGCAGAGATGGCCAAGAAGATGTCCCCCAAGGGCTGGGTGATGCTCGGCGGTTCCCTCGTGCTGGGTGTCGCCTTCCTGATGATCGTGATGTCGGTGGCGTCCAAGCCCAGCTACTCGACGCTGGAGGCGGGCATCGACCCCGCCCAGACGGGCAAGATCACCAGCACCCTCGCCTCGGCGGGCATCAGCTATCAGCTGCAGAACAGCGGCACGGCGATCGCGGTGAACTCCAGCCAGACCGCACAGGCGCGCGTCGCCCTGGCCACCGCGGGCCTGCTCACCAACCAGCAGCCGGGCTTCTCGCTGCTCGACAAGCAGCAGCTGGGGCAGAGCAACTTCCAGCAGCAGCTGACCTACGAGCGTGCCCTGGAGGGCCAGCTGGCCCAGACGATCGAGACGATCGACGGCGTCAGCTCGGCCACCGTCAACCTGGTCATCCCCAACAGCCAGGATCAGCTCTTCTCCGACACCACCCAGCCCGCCACCGCCTCGGTGCTGCTGGGCGGCTCAGACCTCCCCTCCAGCTCCGTGCGCGGCATCGCGCAGCTGGTCGCCTCCAGCGTGCCGAGCCTCTCGATCAACAAGGTGACGGTCACCGGGGCCGATGGCTCCCTGTTGTGGCCGACCTCTGATGGCGACGGCAGCGGCGCCACCACCCAGCAGCAGGCCGACCAGAAGTACGACGCGTCGATGACCAGCCAGGTCAACGCCATGCTGGCCCAGACCCTGGGCGCCGGCAAGGCCCAGGTCGTGGTCAACGCCAACGTCAACGCCAACCAGTCCACCCAGGACGCGCTGACCTACGCCAAGAAGGGCACGCCGCTGACCCAGTCGACGTCGAACGAGACGCTCAAGGGCGGCAACGCCTCCGCCGGCGGCGTCTCCGGAACCGCCGGCAACATCGGCAACCTGACCTCCACCAGCGGCTCAGGCAGCGGCAACTCCAATTACGCCAACAAGACCACCAACACCACCTACGGCGTCAACAAGACGGTGACCCACACGGTGGTCGCCCCGGGCAACGTGCTCAACCAGAGCGTCTCGGTGCTGGTGGACAAGTCGGTCCCGGCCGCCTCGCTGCCCGCCATCAAGCAGGCCGTGTCCAACGCGGTGGGCCTGAACGCCAAGCGCGGCGACACCCTGTCGGTGGGCCAGCTGGCCTTCGCCGCCGCCCCCAAGGCCACGCCGCCCGCCGCGGGCCCCGCCTCGATGATGAAATACGCCAAGTACGGCGCCGCCGGCCTGGGCTCCCTGTTCTTCCTGATCTTCGCCGGGCGCATGCTGCGCCGCCGCGAGCGCGAGGCCTTCGCGGGCCAGCCCACCTGGCTGCGCGAGCTCGAGACCCCCCGCACCCTCGCCTCCCTGGAGGCCGGCCAGAACGGCGGCGCCACCATGGTCAACGGCGGCCCCACCGAGGTGATGTCGCTGCAGTCACCGGTGAACGTCGCCCGCCGCCAGGTCGAGGACCTGGTGGAGCGCGACCCCGAGCGCGTGGCCCAGCAGGTCCGGGCGTGGATGACTGAGGAGGACTAGGCCGTGGGCGCCGTCGAAGTCTTCCAGCCGCAGGGCGCGGCGGTCGCCGCATCCGGCGCGGCCAGCGCGGCCGCCGTCGCGGCCCTCGCCAAGATCAAGGGTCGCCAGAAGGCGGCGGTGCTGCTCGTGTCGATTGGCACCGAGCGCGCCGCGCAGGTGTTCTCGCGCCTCAAGGACGACGAGATCGAGTCGCTGTCGCTCGAGATGGCCAAGCTCCAGTTCCTGGAGCCGGGCCTCGCCGACGGCGTCCTCTCCGAGCTGGCGGCCACCGTCCAGGCCTACGACTCGCTCAACGCCGGCGGCGTGGACTACGCTCGCGAGGTGCTGGAGCGGGCACTGGGCACGGACCGCGCCAACGAGATCATCGGACGTCTGTCGAGCGTCATCGAGAAGCGCCCCTTCGAGTTTCTGCGCAAGACACCGCCCGAGCAGGTGGTCACCTTCCTGCGCAACGAGTCGCCGCAGACCACGGCGCTGGTCATCGCCAACCTGCACACCACGCTGGCCGCCCAGGTCCTCTCCAACCTGCCCGAGAACGAGCAGCCCGAGATCGCCTTGCGGATCGCCCGCATGTCGGAGACGAGCCCCGACGTGGTCAAGCAGGTCGAAGCGGTCATGAAGGCCAAGCTGGCCAACGTGGTCCAGCAGGAGTACTCGGCCGCCGGCGGCGTCAAGTCGCTGGCCGACATCCTCAACAACGCGGACCGCTCCACCGAGCGCAACGTGCTGGACAAGCTCACCGAGACCGACGAGAGCCTCGGCGCCGAGGTCCGGCGACTGCTCTTCATCTTCGAGGACATCACCAAGCTCGACGATCGCTCGATCCAGCTCATCCTGCGCGAGGCCGACCAGAAGGACCTCGCCCTGGCCCTGCGCGGCGTCGCCGACGACGTCAAGGACCGGATCCTGCACAACATGTCCGAGCGCGGGGCGCAGATGCTCGTGGAGGAGATGCAGTTCCAGCCGCCGCAGCGCAAGCGCGACATCGAGGAGGCGCAGGGCCGCATCGTGGCCATCGTGCGCAAGCTCGAGGAAGCCGGCGCCGTCGTGCTGTCGCGATCGGACGAAGACGTTGTCTTCTGAGACGGCGGCCGCGACCATCGCGGCCTACACCTTCCGCCAGCTGGAGGCCCCGGCCGGCTCCGTGCACGATGTGGCCGACGTGCTGTCGGCCGCTCATGCCGATGCCGAGCAGATCCGCCAGCAGGCTCGCGCCGCCGGCGAGGCCGAGGGGCGCGCCGCCGGCATGGCCGCCGCCCGCGCCGAGCTCGAGCCCGCGCTGCACGCCGTGGCCGGTGCCGCCCAGGCCCTGGACGCGGTGCGCGAGCAGGTCGTCTCCGAGCTCGAGCACGACGCCGTGGCCCTGGCCCTGCGCATCGCCGAGCAGATCGTGGCCGGCGCGATCGCCGTGGAGCCCGAGCGGATCGTCGATATCGCGTCCGTCGCGCTGCGCCGCATCCGCGATCGCCAGCACGTGACGCTCGTCGTCAACCCGGCGGATCTGGAGCTGATGTCGGAGTCGGTGGCCCGGTTGCAGTCCGAGCTGGGCGGGATCGAGCACCTCAACGTGCAGTCCGACCGACGCGTGGGACGCGGTGGCGTGCTGGCCCGTACCGACGAGGGCGAGATCGACGCCTCCATCGAAGCGCAGCTGTCCCGCGCCCGCGAGGTGGTTGCCGCTGAGCTGGGCCCGCGGAGCGGAGGCTCCGAGGATGAGGTCTGACACCTTCGCCCGTCCGGCCCTGGGCCGGGTGGCGCGAGTCATGCAGGACGAGGATTTGGCACGCCGGCGCGGCCGCGTGCGCGATCTGATCGGTCTGATCATCGAGGCGACCGGCCTCCAGGTGGAAATGGGTGAGATCTGCCTGGTTGGTGACGGTCGTGAGGGTGGGCGGGATCTCATCCCCACGGAGGTCGTGGGCTTCCGCGGCGGGCGGACCCTGCTGATGCCGCTCGGCGAGCTGACCGGAATCGGCCCGGGCACGTCGGTGCACCCGACCGGTGAGCCGTTCAAGGTGTCGGTGGGCGACGGCCTGCTCGGGCGCGTGATCGACGGACTGGGCCAGCCGCTGGACGAGTTCGGCGACCTGGACGGCACGCGGGCCCGCTCGGCCAACGCCTCGCCGCCCGACGCCCTGACCCGCCCCCGGATCTCCGAGCGCGTCGGCCTGGGCGTGCGCGCGCTCGACACCCTGGTGCCGTGCGGACTGGGCCAGCGCCTGGGCATCTTCGCCGGCTCCGGCGTGGGTAAGTCCAGCCTGCTGGGCATGATCGCCCGCTCGACGACCGCCGACGTCAACGTCATCGCCCTCGTCGGCGAGCGAGGCCGAGAGGTGCGCGAGTTCATCGAGCGCGACCTCGGCGACGCCCTCGCTCATTCGGTGGTCGTCGTCGCCACCTCCGACCAGCCGGCACTGGTCCGCATCCAGGCCGCCTTCACCGCCACCGCGATCGCGGAGCACTTCCGTGACCAGGGCAAGAACGTGATGCTGATGATGGACTCGGTCACGCGCTTTGCCATGGCTCAGCGCGAGGTCGGCTTGGCCATCGGCGAGCCGCCGGCCACGCGCGGCTACACGCCCAGCGTGTTCGCGATGCTGCCGCGCCTGCTGGAGCGCGCCGGGACCAGCCCCAACGGCTCGATCACCGGCCTCTACACGGTGCTCGTCGACGGAGACGACATGAACGAGCCGATCGCCGACGCGGTCCGCTCCATCCTCGACGGCCACATCGTCCTCACCCGCTCGCTCGCGCACTCCGGCCACTACCCGGCCATCGACGTGCTGCAGTCCGTCAGCCGCCTGGTCGGCGAGATCGTCGGGCCCGAGATCCGCGAGGCCGGGACCCGGCTGCGCTCGGCCCTGGCGGCCTACCGCGAGAAGGAGGACCTCATCTCGATCGGCGCCTACCAGCCCGGCACAGATCCGGTGTTGGACGCCGCGATCGCGCTGCGCCCGGCGATGGACGGCTTCCTGCGCCAGACGATCGCCGATGTCACGACCGCTCAGCAGGCCGACGAGGCCCTGCTGGCCCTGGCCGCACAGCTGCCCGGCACCGGCGACCTCACCCCGGTGGCCGATGTGGTGGTGGCTCCGCCGCCGGCCATCCCCACCCCGCAGGTCCCCGTGGGCGCGCCCGGTGGCGCCCCCACCGCGATCCCCTCGCTGGCGCTCAGCGCGTAGCCGCTCCTCGATGCGCGATGTGGGCTCGGATAACCGTCCAAACGGGATTGAAGTCTCGCCCGTATCGGCCGAATAACTGACTATGGCCGGTCCCTCGTTCCGATTCCGCCTCGAACGCGTGCGCGCATTGCGCGAGCGTGCCGAGGACGAAGCCAAAGAAGCCTTCGCCGGCGCCATGATGGACCGCCTCCGCTCCGAGCAGGAGATGGAGGACGCCGCCCAGCGCGTCGTCGAGGCCCGTGATGCACAGGCGAGCGCCGGCACCGCTCCGATCAGCGCCGGCGACCTGATGGCCCGCCAGGCCTACCTGGAGCGCTCCGAGCGCGCCCACCAGGCCAGCCAGGAGGATCTGCACCGCCGCGATCAGGTGCTCGAGGAGCGCCGCGGGGAGCTCACCGAGGCTGCGCGCGAGCGCCAGGCCCTGGAGCGCCTGAAGGAGAACCGCCGCGTCGAGTTCCTGCGCGAGCAGGAGCGCATCGAGGCCGCAAACCTCGACGAGATCGCGCTCAACGGATTTCGCCGGAGGGCCGCATGAGCCCCGGCATCGGATCGGCGTCGATGATGCCCGTCGTCGCCCCTGAGGCGTCCGCCGCTTCCGGTGGCGCAGGCGCGCCGGCCGCGAGCCTCGCTCCGGCAGCCAGCGGCCCGCCCGGCGCCGCGCAGGCCACCGGCGCCCCGCCCGGAGCCGACGCGACGAGCCCGCCGACAGGCGGCGCTCCGCCGACAGACGCCTTCGCCAGCGTCCTGTCAAACCAGGTGGCCCGGACCGCACTTGCGGAAGGCCAGAGCAAGCAGACCTCCACGAAGGGAGGAAAGCGAAACGGAGCGGACGCCGACGCGTCCGATCGCGGCTCGCGCGCGGGCAACCCCGACGGCACGTCCGCCCAGGGCTCCGCTGCCGGCACCAGCACTGACCCCACCTCACTGATCGTCTCGGCGCTCACCGCCGCCCTGCCCGCCGCGCAGTCCGCCACGTCGCCTGGCGGCAAGGGGAGCGTGGCTCCGGGCTCGGACACGCCGGCGCGTGGTGGCCAGGCCCCGCTGACTCCCGCAGCTCCGGCGGGTTCGACCGCGGCCGGAGTGGCCGGGGCCGCGACGGCCACGCCGGGCGAGGCGGACGCGGTCCGTGCCGCGCTCACTCAGTATTCCGCCGGGCCGGCCGGCTCCGTCGCCGGCGCCGGCGCCGGCACCGCGGCCGCGGCCACCAGCACCGCGACCTCGGCAGCCACCACCACCGGCACCCTGCCCACCGGCCTGGCGCCCCACGCTCCCGCACGGCCGAGCCCGGCCGCGATCACGCCCGCGACGAGCGGCCTGGCCGGAGCCGCAACGGCCTCGACCCCGGCCACCGCGACCGCGACGGCCCCGTCGGCCGCGCCGGCTCCCACCACCTCGACTTCCAGCACCTCGGCTTCCACCATCCCGGCCCAGGCGACGGCCCTCGCCGCCGCGCCCCCGCCGGCCAGCACCGCTCCGGCGACGCCGGCCGCCACCGCCTCGC
>DATJTQ010000259.1:0-3566 GCA_035503355.1 Solirubrobacteraceae bacterium | reverse complement strand
AGCAGGCCGGCGCTCCCGGCGGGCAGCGTCACCGAGTAGGCGCCGCTGTGCGGCGCGACGGTCTGGGCCACGGGCGCGGCCAGGACCCCGGTGGTGGTGGCCGCGCCGAACGTCCGGCCGCCCAGGGTCACCCCGGAGGTGGCCGACGCGCTGGACGCACGCAGCCGCTCCACGTCGGCCGGTCCCGGCGCCACCGGCGTGCGCACCACGGCGAGCGCGGAGCTCGTGAGGCTGTCGTTGACCAGCAGCACCCGAATGTGGTGATCCGGCGCGCTCGTTGCCCACACCCGCAGCGGGCCGCCGCTGCGCGAGACGACGCGCAGCAGCCGGGATCCGGCCGGCGCGGCCTGCGCGAACATCAGCGCCCCGTAGTAGAGGGGGCGCACGGTGGCGCGCGGGTGTCCGTGCGCGGTCGAGAAGTCAAACAGGCCGTTGGCGGAGTTCGGGAAGGTGTGGAGGTTGACGCCGTCGACCCCGTCGTCGGCCATCGTGAACAGCGCGTCCAGCACCCACAGGGCGGAGGCCAGGGTGTTCGAGACCCCGAAGCGCCCGTTGCAGGTCACCGACCCCATCTCGTCGATCCGGTAGGCCGCCCCGTTGCGGTGCGCCGCGGCCACGTAGGGACCGATCCCGCTCACCTCGCCGCGCGACGCTTTGAGAGTGACGAGGTGCGCGACCGACGGGTAGCTGGGCAGCAGCGGATTGCTCACGCAGTTGTTGAGGCCATAGGCGTGCGAGGTGAGCACTCGCACCTGCGAGTGCGCTGACAGAAGCCCGTCGAAGGCGTTGGCCCACGGGGCCGATCCGGTCTCGGGCCCGGCGATCGGCAGCCGGGGCACCACCTTCAGCGTGCGCGTGACCTCCTGCACGTAGTTCTCGGGGCCGTAGTCCGGTGACCGCGAGTAGACCGGCGCGCCGCTCTGGCTGTACCAGGGGAAGACGTGACCGCCCTGGCGGCGGTACCACGGGATGCCCGTGTAGAGGTCAGGCTCGTTGCCGATCTCCAGCGCGCTGATGTTCGCGGCGCCGATCCCCGCCACCAGATGATCGGCCTCCACCTGGCTGACGCGGGTGCGATTGGCTTCCAGGTTGATGCCCAGCAGGTACTTGGCGCCGGTGACCTGGGCGATGGCGTGGGCGGCGGCCGTCCACCGTGTCGAGAGGTCGTAGGTGACCCCGAGCGGCCTGGCCATCCCGCGGACCGGCCACCATGCGCGGTCGGTGCTCTGGCCCCCGATGCGGACTTCGGGCCGGCCCGCCGGGCTCAGGCTCTTGAGCAGCGCCGCGAAGATCGGGTTGACCGACTGCGGGGTGGCGCCGGCCAGCTCGGGGATCTCGCTGAACTCCAGCGCGATGCCGACGAAGTTGGAGGGAACGGGCCGGCCGTGGGGGCTGGCGGTGACCCCCACGTTGTAGACATAGGCGTCGGCCGGCCGCGCGGCCAGGGTGGCGCCGATGACCGCGAGACACACCGCCGCGCACAGCACGGTCGTCAGCCGGCGGGCAGGCCGGAGCGGCGTGGCGGCGGGCACCGCCAGCACAGTACGCCGTTTGTGGGACAGTTCGCCGATGGCGCGACCCCAGGCCACCCCCCGCGCGATCGCCGTGGCGCGCGGCGATGAGCCCGCGGACACGCTGATCACCGGCGGGCGGGTGTTCGCCGACGCCACCCGGGAGTGGGTGGACACCTCGCTGGCGCTGGCCGACGGTGTGATCGCCGGCTGGGGCGAGCGCGAGGCCAGGGAGGTGATCGACGTCGACGGCGCGGCCCTGACCTCGGGGTTCGTCGACGCCCACATGCACCTGGAGTCGACCAAGCTGTGGATCGACGAGTTCGTCGCCACGGTTCTGCCCACCGGTACCACCGCGGTCGCCGCCGACCCCCACGAGCTTGCCAACGTGCTGGGCGTCCCGGGCATTCTGGCCCTGATGGAGGCGGCCGCCCCGCTGCCGTTCACCTTCGCGGTCTACGCGTCCAGCTGCGTGCCGGCCTCGCCGTTCGAGTCCTCCGGCGCCACGCTCGACGCCTCCGACATCGCGGAGCTGATCTCTCGCCACGGCGCGCGGGGCGTGGCCGAGGTCATGAACTTCCCCGGCGTCATCGCCGGCGACGAGGAGATGCTGGCCCGCGTCGCCGTGGCCTCCGGTCTGCGCGTCGACGGCCACATCCCGGGCGTCTCAGGGGCGATGCTCGACGCCTACCTGGCCGCGGGCGTCGAGTCAGACCACGAGAGCACGCTGTTGGCCGAGGCCGACGAGAAGCGGCGCAAGGGCATGTGGGTGTTCCTGCGCCAGGGGTCAGCCAGCCAGAACCTGGTGGAGCTGGCGCCCTCGATCGTCGCCCACGGCACCGACCTGGCGGCGTTCTGCACCGACGACCGCGAGCCCGACACGCTGCGCCGGCTTGGCCACGTCAACGACTGCGCGCGCCTGGCGGTGGCCAGCGGGATCTCGGAGATCGACGCGATCATCCTGGCCAGCACCAACCCGGCGCGCTACCACGGCTTTGACGCGCTGGGCAGCCTCGGTCCCGGCCATCAGGCCGACGTGCTGGCCTTCTCGGCGCTCGACACCTGGCGCCCTGAACGCGTCTGGCAGCGCGGGCGGGCGGTGGTCACCGGTGGGGCACTGGTGGCCGGCGCGGTTCCGGCGGCGCCCGTCCCCGAGCTGCTGCGCGACACCGTCAACGTCGGGACGCTGCCCGATGCCGACGCGCTGGTGCTCCCTGTGGCCCTCGGCACCCACGTGCGGGCGATCGGCGTCGAGAGCCACAGCCTCACCACGCGGCGCACCGAGCTCGAGGTCGAGCCCGACGCCGACCTGGCCCACGCCGCCGTGGTCGAGCGCCACCACGGGACCGGCCGCGTGGGGCGCGGCTACGTGACCGGCTTTGGCCTGGCCCGCGGCGCCATCGCCTCGACGGTCGCCCACGATGCGCACAACCTGGTGGTCGTCGGGCGCTCGGGCGAGGACATGCACTCGGCCGTCGCCCGGCTGGCCGAGATCGGCGGCGGGCAGGTGGCGGTGCTCGACGGCACGGTCCTGGCCGAGGTCCCCCTTCCCCTCGCCGGGCTGATGAGCGACGGGCCGGCGGCCCAGGTCGCCGAGCAGATCGAGGTGCTCAACCGTGCCGCCGCGCACCGGCTCGGCACCACCGTCGCCGAGCCGTTCATGCAACTGTCGTTCATCGCCCTGTCGGTGATCCCCGAGCTGCGCCTGACCGACGGCGGACTCGTCGACGTGGACCGCTTCGCGTACGTGCCGGTGTTGGTCAGCTGATCCTGGGCGTTGGCGCGAGTCGCGCACGCGGTTAGCGGCGCGTTAGGCCGGCACCGCGCACAGCCTCGGGGATGAGAGGTCCCTCATACGAGGCCGTTCGTTTAACCGCTGCTTAGGCTGCCTGCCGAATCTCGGTGCGCTCGCCCGAAAGGGGCGCACCAGACGGCGGGCGGGAGAGGCGCCGGTCGCGGCCGGCCACAGATGACCGACCACGCACGAAAGGACGCCATGCGCGAAACCAGCCACCCTCGCCTGCGAGCCGCGCTGCCGCTCGCGATCAAGGTCCC
>DATJTQ010000258.1:0-31446 GCA_035503355.1 Solirubrobacteraceae bacterium | reverse complement strand
GTCAGGTGCTGCGGCGAGCCGCTCTCGTTGGTGACGGTATCGGTCAGGTTCTCGGCGGTGCCGGGCTGATCGATTGCGTTGAGCTGCGTCGGGCTCGTCGTCACCACCCCGATGTTGCGGGCCGAGGTGGCGCCGCCGCCGGCGGGCTGGTTGTCGTTCTCAGCCGCGATCACGGCCTTGTAGGCATCGACGCGCCCAGAGCCCTGCTGGTCGGCCGGGGCCCCGATGTCGTCTGTGTTGGAGACGATCAGCTGCTTGACCTGCACCGGCGTGGGCGCGGTCCCGCGGTGGGTCTTCTCGTAGGCCTGGATGACCAGGGCGGCGACGCCCGCGGTCATCGGGGAGGCCTGGCTGGTGCCGCCGAACGACTGCACCGGGAACGGGGCCCCGGTCAGGCTGCCGCACCCGCCGAACTCGTTCTGGTCCGTGGAGCACAGCGCCCAGTCGGACTCGCCCGGCGCGACGACGTCGATGGTGCGTCCGTGCTGGTCAAAGCCGCTTGAGCTCAGTGAGCTGATCTCATCGTTGCTCCAGCTCTTGACCTCGGGGAAGCGCGTCCCGCCGAAGCCGTCCTGGATGTAGTTCTGGTTGTCGGTCGAGGCGCCCGCTGAGATCACGTTGGGGTCGGTGGCCGCCTCGCCGGTGGTGTTGGTCACGCCGGCGTCGCCGGTGGCCTCGACGACCGTGATCCCGGCCGCCACCGCCGCGTCGTTGGCCTGGGCGATCAGGTCCATGGAGCCGCCGTCGTCGGGATAGTTGTTGATCCCGAACGACTCGTTGAGGACGTTGACGTGGGCGGTCGTGATCGCGTAGTCGATGGCCTCGAGGATCGAGGAGTCCGGCGCCACGTTGGAGGCGCCGAAGGCGACGAGACCGAACAGGCTGGCGCCCGGAGCAACGCCCTCGACCCGGATGTTGCAGGGTCGGTTGAGCGGCAGCGCGCTGAAGTTGCTGACGTCGTAGACCTCGCGGCCCTGCGCGGCGATCGCCGACGCATCCCCGAACCCCTCCGCGCCGCTGGTGGGCGCCGCGGTGCCGAAGCCACTGAAGTCCTTCAACGTCACCACGTGCTGGCCGTTGGGCCGGATGAAATCCTTGTTGTTGGGATCGATCGCGTCGGCGATGAAGCCGACGGAGACCCCGCTACCGGTGATGCCCAGCGACCGGGCGGTCTTGGCGCCCGGAGCGTCGGAGTCGACGCTCATCGTCTTCAGCGCCTCGGGCTCGAGCTGCACCTTGCCGTTGGGCGCGCAGGCGCCCGGCAGCGGCGTGGTGCCCGAGCCCGAGCTGGAGGCGCTGCTGGTGGCGCCGGTCGAGGTGGGGGCGAGATGGACGAGCCCGTTGGGCACGACCTCCGCCACCGACGGATCGGACTTCAGGGTCGACAGCTGCGACGGCGACACGGTCGCCGACACCGCGTCAAGCGTGGTGTAGCTGTGCACGTCGCGCGCATTGCCCGAGGACAGCTGCTGCAGCACCGGTGCCTGAACGGAGGCGAGCGTGCGGCGGCGCCCGGCGAGGGCCGAACGCGTGGCGGGTTGGGCGTGATCCTGGTTCTTGAACACCACGATGACGCTCTGCGCCGGCCCTGACGCGTGAGAACGCGACGACGCAGACGCCGACAGCACCGGCACCAACGCGAACAGAGACACGGCCACGACGGCGGCCGACAGCTTCAAGCGCACGCTCATTCGACTCCCTCCCAGTCAGTCGTCCGGCCCCTGGAAGACCGGTCTGGGCAACCTACAACGTCATCGGCGTGACGTCCACGCAAGATCGTTGCGCAGATGAACGCCGAGCGGCAGAAGGTTGTCGTCGCGGCGGCCGCCGCACCCGGCGGCGGCCGTCTGTGAGTGCGGGATCAGGCGACGTCGCGGAGCTTCTGAGCCTCCGCGAGCGACTGCAACTTCTTAAGCGACTGGTTCTCGATCTGGCGAATGCGCTCGCGGGTCACGTTGAACGTCCGCCCGACCTCGTCAAGCGTCCGGGGGTGCTCGCCGCCGAGCCCGTAGCGGAGCTCGAGCACGCGGCGCTCGCGGTAGCTGAGGTTCTCCAGCGCCTCGCGGAGCGCCTCCTTGGTGAGAATCTCGGCGGCCCGCTCGTACGGGGACTCGGCGCGCTCGTCGGCGATGAACTGCCCGAACTCGGACTCCTCCTCGTCACCGACCGGCTTCTCCAGCGAGACGGGGGCCTGAGCGGAGCGCTTGATCGACTCGACCTCCTCGGGCTCGATGCCCGTGACCTCGGCGATCTCCTCGGCGGTGGGCTCGCGGCCCAGCTCCGTGACCAGCTTGCGCTCCGCGCGCCCGATCTTGTTGAGCTTCTCCACCACGTGCACCGGGATCCGGATGGTGCGCGCCTTGTCGGCGAGCGCGCGGGCGATCGCCTGGCGAATCCACCACGTGGCGTAGGTGGAGAACTTGAAGCCCTTGCGGTAGTCGAACTTCTCCGCGGCGCGGACCAGGCCGAGCGTGCCCTCCTGGATGAGGTCCAGGAACGGCAGCCCCTGGTTGCGGTAGTTCTTGGCGATGGACACGACCAGGCGGAGGTTGGACTCCACCATCTTCTGCTTGGCATCGAGGTCGCCGCGCTCGATCCGCTTGGCCAGGTCGACCTCCTCCTGGGCGGTGAGCAGACGGACCTTGCCGATGTCCTTGAGGAACAGCTGCAGCGAGTCGGTCGTCATGTCCGGCTTGAGATCCAGCGCCGTCTTCGCCTTGCGCCGGCCGCGCTTGTCGGGCGCGCGCTCGACCTCGGTGGCGGCCAGCGCCGGGTCCACTTCCTCAACGAGCTCGATCTCCGTGCGCTCGAGGAAGCCGTGCAGCTCCTCGACGTCAGCCTCGTCGAGGTCCAGCTCCGAGATCGCCGTCGCGATCTCCGAGTAGGTCAGGACCCCAAGCTGCTGGCCGCGGTTGACCAGGCCCTTGATCTCTTCCAGTTCCTGCAGATCCGCTACAGACATCTGATTCCGTTTCCGTCGTTGGCGACGACACGCCAGCGGTGGCGTCGCAGTAGAAAGAAAACCGCGGGAACGCCCCTCTCAGAGCGTACGACCGCTACTCAAACATACGGTCCGACTATAGTCACTATATTTTGTGAAGTCAATCCGCGGCAGGCCTGCGCAGGCCCAGCTGAAGAGCCGATGAGGGGGCGCATCGCCGCCCTGGCGTCTTCCTTGCAGTTCTATACCTCGGACCGTCCGCGTCGTTTCAAAGATAGAACGAAATTTTTGGCGTTCCGGGTTTTTCTGTCTGTGCGCCATGATGGTGCGACATGAGCACTGAGCCCAAGCCCGGAGTCATCGGCTCCCTCCCCCGGACCCGTCCCCACCGACGCAGCGACAAGCGGGCCGCCCCGCCGGCCGGCGCGCCGCCCGTGGACAGCCAGAGCGCGGCCGAGCCCGAGGTCGTCAAGGCCGCGGCACCGAAGCGGGCGACGGCCGCCGGCGCCAAGCCGGCCGCGACCGCGACCGGGACCGGGACCGGGACCGCGAAGCCCAAGCGCGCCACGAAGCCCAAGCCCACGCCCGCCCCGGCGAAACCCAAGCCCGCCGCGGCAAAGCCCAAGCCCGCCCCGGCAAGGTCCAAGCGCCCGGTTCCCGGCGCCGCCCCGCCCCGCCCCGGCTCACCGGGCCGCGAGCCCACGGGCCGCGAGCCGTCCCACGGCGTGCTGGAGACCGCAGTTCAGGCCGCGGCCGAACTGGCCGAGATCGGCCTGCACGCCAGCGCTCGCGCTCTGCGCCGCGCCGCATCGCGCCTGCCCCGCCCGTAGACCAGCGGTTACGGGGCGGACATAACTCCGTCCGCGTCGGTTGCGTATACTGCCGCGCCACCAGCCGAACGACCTCTTCTCCGGGAGAGGTCGACGGGGGAACCACCTGCGGGTCGTCATCGACCCGCTGGGGCGAATCGGTCCCGCTAAGGCCCGTAGCGCCGTCAGGCGCGAGCCCGTCAGCTCACCTCGTAGGCACCTGGCAGTACCCAAATTTCATCGTGAACCGTCCTCGACGACATGCCCGTGCCGTAACCGCGCTGCTTGCCGCAGCGCTGGCCGTCCCCGCCGCCGCGCTGGCGTCGTCGGGCGGCGGCGTCGGCCTGGCCCCCGGCGGCTCGCCGGTGACGAGCACCGGCACGACCACCACCGGCACCACCACGGGCCCGTCCCCGTCGGTGCAGAGCGGCAACGTGATGGTCAGCGCCAGCGGCGACGGCATCACGCTGCAGACCAACGCCTCGGGGATCCTGCGCAAGGGCCTCAGCTTCTCGGGCACCGCGCCCACCCAGCTGGCCGGGCAGACGATCCAGATCCAGCGCTCAGGCCATCAGACCAACTGGGCCTGGGCCAACACCGTCTCGGCCACGATCGGTCCCGACGGGACCTTCTCCGCCGTGTGGCAGACCAACCACATCGGTCAGTTCGCCATGCGAGCGGTGGTCTCCCCCAGCTCCTCACAGGCCGAGGGCGCGTCGATGACCCCGTCGCTGACCACCACCGTGTACCGGCCGTCGCGCGCGACGGAGTACGGACCCGGCTTCTACGGCAAGAAGACCGCGTGCGGCCAGCGGCTCGGCCGCGCGACCATCGGGCTCGCCAACCGCACGCTGCGCTGCGGCGAGTCGGTGGCCGTGTACTACCGGGGCCGGACCCTGGTGGTCCCGGTGATCGACCGCGGGCCCTATGCCAACGGCGCCGACTGGGATCTCACCGAAGCGACCGGCAAGGCACTCGGGATCAAGGGCACCGCGCAGATCGCCGCGGTCTCCCTGCCCAACCGCTGAGTCAGGGCTCGTCGGTCCCCACGACGTCGGTTCCCACGACGTCGGCACCGCTGGCCGCCGCGGCGAAGCGCGCCTCCTCGGCGGCCTCGATCAGCTCACCGCTGGTGCGCCCGTCCTCGCCGAAGACGGCAACGCCAACGGTGGCCAGCAGGGGCGCGCCGTGCCACTGCGCCGATGAACGGACGGCCGCCGTGATCCGCTCACCCAGGGCGTAGGCGCCGCCGCGGGCGGTGTCGCGGGCGATGATCCATGCGCGCGCATCGGTCTCGCAGACCAGGATGTCCTGACGGCGCACCGCGCTGCGCACGGCGCCGGCAAACCGAGTGAAGACCGCGCGCGCCTGCGCCTCGGGCTCCACGGCGCTCACGCGCTCGGAGTCCTCGAGCTCGGCCAGCAGCAGCGACAGGGGCGCCCCGGCACAACGGAGGATCTCGTCGTTCAGCGCACCGACCCACAGGGCGTGCGACGGGTCCGGCGGGGGCGGGTCCGAGAGACCGGGCCAGGCGCGCTCCTGCGCGGGCGGGGCCGCCGGCGGGGCCGGCGCTGGCGGGGGCGCGGCCGGTGCCGGCGGGGGCGGGGCCGGCACCGGCGGGGGCGCGGCGGCAGCTGGCGCAGGCGGCGCGGGAGGCGGCGGCGCCTGCGCGCGGGCACTCGCCACCGGCGGCGGAGGCTCGGCAGGCACCGGCGCCAGCGGCGGCGGGGGCGCCGGCCCCCCCACGGGGAGCGCCGCACGTTCCAGCGCCGCGGAGCGCACCAGCTCGCCGATCAAGTTCAGGCGCTCGGTCAGCTCGGCCACGAGATCGGCGTCGGCCCCGCGCAGCTCATCGCGCACGGCGCTCCATACGACCCCCACCAGCGCGTCGACGGCGCGCGAGACCGCCGCGGGGGCCGCGGCGCCGGCCAGTTCGCCCACCCGCGCAACGAGAGGCGTCAGGACCCCGCCGGGCTCGAGCCGGCGCAGATCGGTGTCGTCGGCGATCGCGCGCAGCACGGCATCGCACACGCGAGGCCCGTCGCGGGTGAGGTCGGTGGCCAAAATAGCGGGGGCGTCGTCGAGCGGCGCCTGCTCCAGCAACGCGAGTAACCACCCCTTGGCCAAATCCTCTGACCGCGGAAGCAGCGCATCTATCGGAGCGTCGGCAACCGGCCGTGCCCGCCGCCGCCGTGGGGGCATGGGCGGCATGAGCCGTCTTCTATCACGCGCCCCAGTCGACTCCATCCGCCTTCACCGCAATATGCTGGAAATCCGATCCAGAGTGAGCCCTTACCACCCGTCCTGATGCCCCGATCGCTCATTTCCATAACCCGCGCCCGTGAGCTCGTGCTGGAGGCCACCCAGGCCCTCAGCGCCGAGGAGGTCGCCATCGACGACGCCCTTGGCCGCGTCCTGGCCGAGGAGGTGCGGGCCGCCGGCGACGTGCCGCCCTTCCCGTGCTCGGCGATGGACGGCTACGCGGTCGTGGCGGGCGAGGCCGGGCGCACGCTGCAGATCGTCGGCGAGTCGCGCGCGGGCACTCCATCGAGCCACCGCCTCACCGACGGCGAGGCGATCCGGATCTCGACCGGCGCCGCCATCCCCCCCGGGGCCACCGCCGTCATCCCTCAGGAGAACGTCGCGCTCAACGGCAGCGATGCGATCCACACCAACACCGCCTCGCCCCCCGGTGAGCACATCCGCGGTGCCGGGGAGGACATGCGTGCCGACACCGTCGTGCTCGGCGCGGGAACGTTCCTGGGCCCGGTGGCCCTTGGCGCGGCCACGGCCGCCGGCGTGGGCTCGGTCACCGCGACTCGCCGGCCGCGGGTGGCGGTGCTCTGCACGGGCGACGAGCTGCGCGCCCCGGGCGAGCCGCTGGGCCCCGGCGAGATCCATAACTCCAACGCGCCGATGCTGACCGGTCTGGCTCAGCGCGCCGGCGCCGTCGTCGACCCGGCCAGCCGGCTGCCCGATGACCGCGACGCCACCACCCGGGGCATCGGCGACGCGCTGGCGAGCTCAGACGTGGTCATCATCACCGGCGGCGTGTCGGTCGGTCCCCATGATCATGTGAAGCCCGCCCTGGACCTCCTGGGCGTCGAGGAGGTGTTCTGGAGCGTGGCGCTGCAGCCCGGCAAGCCGACGTGGTTCGGCGTGCCGTCCGAGGGCCGGCCGCTCGTGTTCGGCCTGCCCGGCAACCCGGTGTCGGCGGTGGTGACCTTCAGCCTGTTCGTGTCCCCCGCCCTCGCCGCCCTGCAGGGCGCTCCGAGCCCCGAGCCGCCCTGGGCCACGGCCGTCCTGGGCGAGGACGTGGCCCGTAATCCCAAGCGCGACCAGATGGTCCGCGTGCGGCTCACCGAGGTCGACGGCGTGGTGCGCGCCGACCTCAACCGCGCTCAGGGATCGCACATCCTCACCTCGCTGCTCGGCGCCGATGCCCTGGCCGTGATCCCGATGGGCGAGGGGGAGCTGGCCAGCGGCTGCGCCGTCACCCTGCACGCCCTCGCCAGCTGAGCGGTGCCGATTCATAACTGCCTCTTAGCCCGCACGCAGCGTGCGGTGTGCCCAAAACGGGCACAATCTGCGCCGTGATCGCACCCCTGGCCCTGGTGGCCTTCGTCCTGTCGGCGGTCGCCGCGATCCGCCGGCGACATCGCCGCCGCCGGCTCCCGGCGCAATCGGTGATCGTCTCGCCGCGCAAGTCCACGGTCATCCAGCGCGACGGCGCGGTGCGCTCGGTGCAGTCGGCGGTGCTGACGATGAGCGCCGCCGACCTCGAGCGCATCTGGACCCCGGCCAACCTCGAGAACCTGGCGCGCACCTACTGGCGGTTCCTCACACGCGTGACGCTCGGCATCATCAAGATCAAGTACAGCAGCGACAGCCGGTCGGTCGTCCTGCTCGGCCGTCCGCTCACCCTGCTGCGCTTCGGTATCCCCGAGTACACCATCGAGGATGACCACGGCGCGGTGCGCTGGCCCATCCGCGACGGCCTTCTGGTGGCCCGCGCCGGTCGGGGCAAGGGCGGCTTTCTCGCCCTCGACGTGCGCCGCGAGACGCCGCGAGACGCCACCGGGTCAGCCCCGGCGCAGGAGGACCTGCTCATCGAGGTCGAGGTCGCCAACTTCTACCCGTCGATCGCCGTCGGCTTCTCCGAGCCCGTCTACGAGATGACGCAGTCCGCGGTCCACGTCCTGGTCACGCACGCCTTTCTGCGATCGCTGGCCAAGCTGGACCTGGCTCGCTCCAAAGTCGGCCAGTTCGCCGATCAGCCTGAGACGGGCGACTGGGATGCCGCCGCCGAGCGCTCCCGCGAGCGCGCTCCGGCTCAGCCGTAGCTGGTGATGCCCATCGCCCGCATCTTGGTGCGGTCATGGGTGGCGCGGATCCGGCGGACCGTGCCCGACCGCGAGCGCATGACCAGTGACTCGGTCGTCGCGCCGCGCTCGCCCTGGTAGCGAACGCCCTGCAGCACGTCGCCATCGGTGACGCCGGTCGCCGAGAAGAACGCGTTCTCCCCCTGGACCAGGTCATCGCAGGTCAGCACCTTGTCGAGGTCATAGCCCGCGTCGACCGCGGCGGTGCGCTCGTCGTCGCCGCGCGGCCACAGGCGCCCCAGGAGCTGGCCGCCGATGCACTTGATCGCCGCCGCCGAGATCACGCCCTCGGGCGTGCCGCCGATCCCCCACAGCAGATCCACCGGCGAGTTCTCGCTCACCGCCAGCAGGGAGGCGGAGACGTCGCCGTCGGTGATCAGCCGCACCCGCGCGCCCGCGTCGCGGACCTGCGCCATCGCGTCGTGGTGGCGCTCGCGATCGAGCATGACCACCATGACGTCGCGGATGTCGCGATGGCGGCGCTCGGCGACGAGCGCCAGGGTCTCGGCCAGAGGCCGGTCGAGGTCAAGCAGGTCGGCGATGTCAGGGCCGCCCGCGATCTTCTCCATGTACACGCACGGGCCGGGATCGAACATCGATCCGCGCTCGGAGAGGGCGATGACCGCGAGCGCGCTGGGCATCCCCAGTGCGGCGAGACGGGTGCCCTCCAGGGGGTCGACGGCGATGTCGACCTTGGGCGGGGTCCCATCCCCGATCTGCTCGCCGTTGTAGAGCATCGGAGCCTCGTCCTTCTCGCCCTCCCCGATCACGACCACACCGTCCATGGAGATCGTGTCCAGGACGAGGCGCATCGCGTCCACCGCCGCCTGGTCGGCGCCTTCCTTGTCGCCACGCCCGACCATCCGCGCGGCGGCGAGCGCCGCCGCCTCGGTGACGCGCACCAACTCCAGCGCGAGGTTGCGATCGGGCTTCTGGCTGGGCGGCGTGTTCATAGGACTCCTGGGGGCTTGCGGCCGGCCCCGCTCTCCTTGGAGCGCCAGACCGAGCCGGTGAGGATGAGCAGGCAGGCAGCGAGCGCCACCCACCAGCCGATGGACACGCTGATCTCGTCCGGCGGGGTCCCCGGATGATCGATCACCCCGACGAAGAGGGTCATGATCAGCGCCACCAGCGCGGTGACGGCGGTGAGCTCCCCGCGCGGCCAGGACAGCGCGTGGCCGCGGGCGATGATCCAGGAGAGGACGAGCGGCGCCACGGCGGCGATGAGGAAGACGAAACGAATCGCGGAGAGGGCGGCCCACCCGGTGCATTGGCTGTCGGGGCCGCGACAGGTTCCCAGCTCGGCATTGCTGTTGCCCAGCGTGTACCAGCTCAGGAACAGGGACACCCCCAACAGGATTCCTCCCGCGACGGCCACCAGCTCACCGCGGTCGAGCTCCTTGAGATTCATCGTCGGAGCAGCCTAACCGGTTTGGGCAGATCTCAAGCGCCGGCCGCGACCCTCGGCGACGCAGCGGAGGCTTAACGTTTGGGTCGGAATTGGGGCTGTCACTATTAACGGATGGACGGCTTCCAGGTGGCCGTGGCGGTTGGCGACGCCCAGACAGCGATCGATGGACTGCGGGAGGCCCGCGAGCGCACGCTCGAGCTGGTGGCGCCGTTCTCCGACGAGCAGCTTGAACAGGTCCACTCCACCCTGATGAGCCCGTTGGTCTGGGACCTCGGGCACATCGCCGCCTTCGAGGACCTGTGGATCGCCCATCGCTTCGGCGGAGAGCCACTGTTGCGCGATGACCTGGCCGATGTCTACGACGCGTTCGAGACGCCACGGGCCGGCCGCGGCGACCTGCCCTTCCTGCGCCCGCCCGAGGCCCGCCAGTACCTGGCGCAGGTGCGCGAGCGCGCACTGAAGATCATCGAGAGCCGCGGGGTCGGCGACGGCATCATCGCCGAGCTGCTCGTCCGCCACGAGCAGCAGCACAACGAGACGATGCTCCAGACGATCCAGCTCGCGCAACTGGAGGGGCTGGGCTCGTTGGCCGGCCGCGGGGTCGCCGGCGGCGGCGCCGCCTCCAACGGCGATGGCGGCGGGACGGGCCGGACGGGCTTCACCGGCCTGGAGATGGTCGAGGTCCCGGCCGGCGAGTGCAGTATCGGCGCCGGCGGGTGGGCCGACTACGGCTTTGCCTACGACAACGAGCGGCCGCGTCATCACACCGACGTCCGCGGGTACCTGATCGGCCGCACGCCGATCACCAACGCCACGTACCTGACGTTCGTGGAAGGGGGTGGATACGAGCGGCGTGAATGGTGGTCCGACGAGGGATGGTCGTGGAAGGAGGACTACGACATCACCCGACCACAGGGCTGGACGGCCGATCTGCGGTCCGAGTGGCGCCTGCCAGGACTCGAGCCACTCCATCCGGATCGCCCGGTCGTCCACATCTCCTGGTTCGAGGCCGACGCCTTCGCCAGAGCGCACGCCGGCCGTCTTCCCACCGAGGTCGAGTGGGAGAAGGCGGCGACCTGGGACCAGGAGCAGCAGACCTTCCGCCGGTACCCGTGGGGCGACGATTCGCTGGTCCCCGGACGCCACGCCAATGTTGACCAGCGCGCGGGTGGCACCGTGCCCGCCGGGTCGTTGCCGGCGGGCGTTTCGCCGTACGGGGTCCTGGGCATGATCGGCGACGTCGGGGAGTGGACGTCGAGCGACTTCGGTGGCTACGACGGCTTTGAGCCGTTCCCGTACCGCGAGTACTCCGAGGTGTTCTTCGGAGATCAGTACAAGGTGCTGCGCGGCGGGGCCTGGGCCACCCGGCCTCGGCTCGCCTCCCCGACGTTCCGCAACTGGGACTTCCCCCAGCGGCGGCAGATCTTCTCCGGCCTGCGAATCGCAAAGGACCTCTGACATGGAGCCCCTGTCCCAGCCCACCGTCCACGTCGACTCGTGGCTGTCGGAGGACGACGAACGTTCGCTGGCCAACGACGTTCTCGACGGCCTGACCAAGCCGTTCAAGGAGCTGGCGGCCAAGCATTTCTACGACGCGCGCGGCTCCGAGCTGTTCGAGCAGATCACCCAGCAGCCCGAGTACTACCCCACGCGGAGCGAGCTGGCCATCCTGCGTGAGTACGCGGACGCGATCGTCTCGGCCACCGAGGCGGGAGAGCTGGTGGAGCTCGGTGCCGGCGCGTCAGACAAGGCGCGCGTCCTGCTCGATGCGATGCGCGACGCGGGAACGCTGCGCCGCTACATCCCGCTGGACGTGTCACAGAGCGTCGTCGAGGACGCGGCCCGCACGCTGATCGAGGATTACGAGGGCCTGCAGGTCCACGGGGTGGTCGGCGATTTCGAGCGCCATCTGGAGCACGTCCCCGACGATGGCCGGGTCGGCGGCAACCGCCTCGTCGCGCTCCTGGGCGGGACGATCGGCAACTTCCCGCCGGGGACGCGGCGCAACGTGCTGGCCAAGATCGCCACATTGCTGGGCCCCGAGGATCGCCTCCTCCTCGGCACCGACCTGGTCAAGCACCCGCGCATCATCGAGGCCGCCTACAACGACGCGGCCGGAATCACCGCCGAGTTCAACCGCAACATCCTCTACGTGGTCAACCGCGAGCTCGGCGCCGACTTCCAGCCTGAGAGCTTTCAGCACATCGCCTTCTATGACCGGCGCAACGAGTGGGTGGAGATGCGGCTGCGGGCCACCCGGGCCCAGACCGTCTACATCGCCGACCTCGACCTCCAGGTCGAGTTCGCCGCCGGTGAGGAGCTGCGCACCGAGATCAGCGCCAAGTTCACCCGCGCCCACGTGGAGGCCGACCTCGAGGCCTCCGGCCTGGAGCTCGAGCGCTGGTTCACCGACGAGGAGGACCTCTTCGCGGTGACGATGGCCCGGCCCGCCGGCCCTCAGTAGGGTTCGGCGCCATGAAGATCGACGGCAGCGCCGCGCTCGTCGCGGGTGGCGCCTCGGGCCTCGGCGAGGCGACGGTGCGTCACCTGCACGCGGCCGGCGCCCACGTGACCATCGCCGACGTCAACGCCGAGCGCGGCTCGGCCCTGGCCGCCGAGCTCGGCGAGCGGGCCACCTTCGCCCACACCGACGTCACCCAGGCGGAGACCGTGGAGGCGGCGGTCGCTCAGGCGGCGTCGGCCGGCGCGGGGCTGCGGATCTCCGTGTGCTGCGCGGGCATCGGCCACGGCGAGCGGATCGCCGGACGCCGTGGAGCCCATGCCCTGGAGCCGTTCGAGCGCGTCATCGCCGTGAACCTCATCGGGACCTTCAACGTCCTGCGGCTGGCTGCGGCGGCCATGCTGGGCAACGAGCCGCTGGAGTCCGGCGAGCGGGGCGTGTGCGTCAACACCGCGTCGATCGCGGCGTTCGACGGGCAGATCGGCCAGGTGGCCTACTCCGCCTCCAAGGGCGGGATCGTCGGGATGACCCTGCCGGCGGCGCGCGATCTCGCGGTGGGCGGCGTGCGCGTGTGCACCATCGCGCCCGGCACCTTCGAGACCCCGCTGTTGGGTGAGCTCTCCGAGGAGACCCAGCGAGCCCTGGGTGAGGCGGTGCCGTTCCCGTCCCGGCTCGGGCAGCCGGCGGAGTATGCCGCGCTCGCCGCGCACATCGTCTCCAACCAGATGCTCAACGGAGAGGTCATCCGGCTGGACGGCGCGCTGCGGATGCCGCCGCGCTGACGCCGGCCGCAGCGCGATCGCTATACGCTCCCGCGCCACCATGAGACGGAGCGTGTACACCGCGGTGGCGGCCGCCGCCGCGATCACCGCGATCGTTGCCGCCGTCGCCCTGGCGGCGCCGGTCTCCAGCAAGCCGCCGACCATCACCGGCAAGCCCGACTACGCACAGACGCTCACCTGCAACCGGGGCGCGTGGTCATCGGACGCCGTCTCGTTCACCTATGCCTGGGCGATCTCCGGCGGCTCGACCATCGCCACCGGGCAGAGCCTGGAGGTCCCCCAGTCGGCGATCGGCTTCACCGTCGTGTGCATCGTCACCGCGCACGACCGCCGGGGACAGACCACGCCGGCCAGCTCGGCCCAGGTCCTCATCGGACAGGGGATCTCGACGGTGAAGATCACCAAGGCCACCGCGCACCACGGCCTGGTGACGATCTCGGGCACCGTCGGGCCGGCCGCGGCGCGCCGGAAGGGCCTCGATGGTTGGTCAACCGTGGTGCTCGACCGCGAGCTCTCCTCCAGGATCGACGTCCAGCAGATCTCCAACGGGCCAAAGATCGTCCGCGCCAGGAACGGCTCGTTCTCGGTCTCGGGGCACGACACGCGCGGGAAGCACACCTACGTCGTCAACTTCGACCCGTCGGCCGGGTCCGGGTACGCGCCGGGCAGCGCCACGCGCCGGCTGACCGTGCACTAGGGGCGCACGGCGGGCGCCGCACCGCGGGGTGGCGGCTCGGGCGGCCGCGACAATCCGCGAGGGTGGGTCGCGCCCGGCACGTGCGCGATCTTTCCAACATAACTGTAAAAATCGCGCACGCGCGTCCGCCGGGGCGGTCCCGCGGATCGCCGCGGGACCCCTCATCCCGCCTTCCGAAGCCGCCGTTGACGTTCGCCGACGCCCCGCCGAAACGCCGGCGGACGGCCACACCGGCGACCTCGGGCTAGAGCAGCTCGATGAGCATCGCCTGCCCCATCCCGCCCGCCACGCACATCGACTCGATGCCGTAACGGCCATTGACGGTGCGCAGGCCGTTGATCAGCGTGGTCATGATCCGCGCGCCGGTCATCCCGAATGGGTGGCCGAGGGCGATGGCGCCGCCGAACGGGTTGAGCTTCTCCTCGGGGATCCCCAACTCGTCGCGGCAGGGGACGATCTGGGCGGCGAAGGCCTCGTTGATCTCGACGATGTCGATGTCGTCCATCGACATGCCGGTCTGCTCCAGCAGCGCCTGGATGGCCGGGATCGGGCCCAGGCCCATGATCTCGGGGCGGATGGCGGCGACGGTGGAGGCGATGATGCGGGCCAGTGGCTTGACGCCCGCCGCTGAGGCCTTCTCGTCGGACATGATGAGCACGGCGGCCGCCCCGTCGTTCAGGGGACATGCGTTGCCGGCCGTCACCGTGCCGTCGGGTTTGAACGCCGGCTTGAGCTTGCCCAGGACCTCCATGGTGGTGCCCGGCCGAGGTCCGTCGTCGCGCGAGACGACCGTCTCGGGGACCTCCACCTCGTTGCCCTCGGCGTCCTTCTCGGTGTGCGCGGGAACGGTGACGGGGACGATCTCGACGTCGAAGTGACCGGACTCACGCGCGTCGACGGCCCGGTTCTGCGAGGTCACCGCCCACTCGTCCTGCTGCTCGCGCGTGACGTTGCAGCGCTCGGCGACGTTCTCGGCGGTCATGCCCATCGGGATGTAGACGTCGTACAGAGAGCCCTCGGAGCCGTTGAGCTTGGGGTTCTTGGTCTCCTCCATCATCCCGGCACCCAGCCCCGCGCGCGAGACGGCCTCGACCCCGGCGGCGATGTACTGATCGCCCTCCCCGGCGCGGATGGCGTGCGACGCCATGCGGATGGTCATCAGCGAGGAGGCGCAGAAGCGGTTGACGGTGCAGCCGGGGACGTGGTGGTCAAGGCCGGCCAGCAGCGCCGCGTTGCGCCCGACGTTGTAGCCCTGCTCCCCGATCCCGGAGGCGGCGCCCATCAGCACATCGTTGGTCTGGGCGAAGTCCACGTCGGGGTTGCGCTCGATCAGCGTCCGGATCGGCAGGGCGGCGAGCTCATCCGCTCGCACCGACCTCAGGGACCCCTTGCCCGCACGTCCGATGGGGGTGCGAATAGCGTCGACGATCACTGCTTCGGGCATGGGCTGATCTCTCCTTGTGGGGGTACGGATTCAGAGGCGGCCGGCGTCAGAGGCCGAGGCCTCGAACGCCCTTCTCGCCCCACCCGAGGTGGTGGGCGAGCTCGTGGCGTACGGTCCGCCTGACCTGGGCCTTGAGGAGCTCGGGGTCGTGGCCGAAATCGCGCATCAGGGTGTCGCGGAAGATGACGATCCGGTCATGGAAGTAGTCGCGCGCGACGGTGTCGCCCTGGTAGAGGCCGTAGGCCCCGCGGGCCCGGCCGCCGTCGGAGACCACGATGGCCACGTGCTCCAGGGCACGGTGAAACTCGAGCGGGAGCTCGTCGAGCGCGGAGCGCACCAGCGCCTTGAAGTCCTCGTCGCTGGAGAGCTCGTACTCGTCCTCTGCATCGTCTGAGCCATAGCCGTCCCCGCCACCGCCACCGCCGGAGCCCGAATCGGGCGGCGTGCCGTCGTAGCCCAGCGCGGCCAGCTCCTCGGCGCGCTGCACGATGGCCTCGAACTCCTCCTCGGAGGCCGGGTCGCGCCAATCGGCCATGCGGGTCATGGCCAGGACCACCACGCCGCCGATGATGGCCGCGCCGGCGCCGAAGATCGCGACGCCCTGGAGCAGGCGGACGGGCGGTGAGTCGCTGAAGCCGCCGATGACGCTCACCAGGCCCAGCCCGATGGTCAGCGCCGCGATGGCGGCGAAGAGGATGCGGCGCAGGGTTGGCGGACGGCTCGGCCCCATCCCGCCATCTACCTCAGCGTCCGGGCGATCACGAGGCGCTGGATCTCGTTGGTGCCCTCGTAGATCTGGGTGATCTTCGCGTCGCGGAGCATCCGCTCCACGGGGTACTCCTTGACGTAGCCGTAGCCGCCGAGGACCTGCACGGCCTCGACGGTGACCTTCATGGCCACGTCGGAGCAGAAGAGCTTGGCCATGGCCGAGTACTTGCCGATGTCCGCGTCGCCGCGGTCGATCTTGGCGCAGGCCTGGTAGAGCAGCTCGCGCGCGGCGGCGCACTGCGTCTCCATGTCGGCGAGCTTGAACTGGATGGCCTGGAAGGCGTTGATCGGCTTGCCGAACTGCCGGCGCTCGCGGGCGTAGGCGGCGGCGTAGTCGGTGGCGCCCTGGGCGATGCCCAGCGCCTGCGCGGCCACGCCCAGGCGGGAGCGATCCAGGGTGCCCATGGCCACCTTGAAGCCCTCGTTGACGTCGCCGATGATGTTCTCCGCGGGCACGCGGACCCCGTCGAAGATCGGCTGGCCGGTCGGTGAGCCGCGGATGCCCAGCTTGTGCTCGAGCTTGCCGACGCTGAAGCCGGGGCGGTCGGCCTCCACCACGAAGGCGGTGATGCCGCGCGAGTGGCCGGCCTCGCGATCGGTCACGGCGAAGACGACATAGAAGTCGGCCACGCCGAGGTTGGTGATCCAGTTCTTGGTCCCGTCGATCACCCACTCATCGCCCTCCTGGACGGCGCGGGTGATCATCCCGCCGGGATCGGAGCCCGCCTCGGGCTCGGACAACGCGAACGCCGGGGACCACTCGCCACTGGCGCAGCGCGGCAGGAACCGGTCCTTGAGCTCCTCGGAGCCGAACAGCTTGATCGGGAGCGTCCCGAGCTCCTGGATCATCAGGATCAGCGCGGTCGAGGCGCAGGCCTTGGCGATCTCCTCGACCGCCATGTTGAGCATCAGCGTTCCGGTGCCGGTACCGCCGTGTTCGGTCTCGAACGGAAGGCCGAGGATGTCTTGCTCGGACAGCAGCTTGCGCAGGTCGTGCGGGTAGGCCGCCTCCTCGTCGATCTGGGCCGCCCGCGGCGCGATCTTGTCCACCGCGATCTCGCGGATCGTGTCCCGGAAGTCGAGGTGCTCCTGCGGGATCGTGTACAGCTCAGACAGGGCGGACATGGTGCCCCGTGGATGCTAGATGGTCCGGGCAATCAGCCGCGCGGCACGGGGCCGCCCGCCGCGGAGCCGCGCGGCGCAGGCCGCGCGGCCGGCCGGGATTACAGGCCCGACGGGTGCCGGATCACGTAGTCGCCGCCGTCCTGCAGGTTGGCGGTGACGTTGGCCGGGGTCAGCCAGCGCGGGCCGGTGCCACCGGGGGTGGTCGGGCCGTAGTGCGCGGTGTCGAAGGCCAGTCCGGCGATCACGATGAACGTGTGCTGGGCGTCGGCGTAGATCGTCATCCACTTGCCCGGCCCGGCGCTGCCGTAGGACTCGAGCTGGGTGGAGTCCTCGGGGGCCGACAGCAGGTTGGCGCCGTGCAGGGCGAAGCTCACCGCGCCCGAGCAGTCATAGGCCGAGTCGTTCCACTTGCCGTGGCCACCGCCGACGGCGTAAGGCTTGTCGATGATCGAGTTGGCGGCGTTGATCGCCTCCACCACGGCCTGGGGCGCGCCCGAGGGCGGCGTCACGGTGCCGTCGGAGTTGAGCGTGGCCTTGGAGACGGGCCCCTCGGACGTCATCGCCTTGGCGACGACCTGGCGCAGCGCCTGGGACTGGGCGTAGGTGACCACGCCGTTGTCATCGAGGCCGTTGGCCTGCTCGAACTTGACGACGTTGGCCTTGGTGCCGGGGCCGAAATCGCCGTCGACCGCGGTCGCGAAGCCGGCAAGGGTCAGGTAGCCCTGGAGCACCCGCACGTCGTGGCCGTGCATGCCCTGACGCAGCGTCCGCTCGCCGAGGTGCTGCGAGCCGCCGTCCTGGGTGACGGGGGCGAGCACCGGGTTGTCGCTGAGGACGCTGGTGGGATCATCGGCCGTGGCGGCCTGCTTGGCGTGCTTCTTGCCGCCGGCGGGGCCACCCTGGCCCAGCGCGGTGCCGCCGGCGCCGTCGCTGTTGGGCGTGCTGTCAGCGTTGGTGGCACCCGTGATCACCAACTGCAGCTTGCGCACGAAGGCGGCGTTGGCCACGCCGTTGACGGCGAGGTGGTACTTGCGCTCAAACTTGGAGACGTTGGCCGCGGTCATCGGGCCGAAGATCCCAACCGCGGGCGTCTTGAAGCCCGCCTTGGTCAGGTCGGACTGGAGCGTCCGCACGTCGCTTCCGCTCATCCCCTGGCGGAGGGTCCGGGAGCCGAGCCGTTGTTTGGTGGCGGCGTGGGCCGGAGAGGTGGGAAGTAGGAAGGCACTGAGCGCCAGAAGCCCCGCAAGACGGGGTACGGCGCGAACACGGACTTGGAACAAAAGGAACCCTTCTCTTTCGGACGCCTACGGGGTTAGCTGACGGGCTCGCGCTGAAAGAGATGCGCTACGCCGGAGATCCGGCGATTCGCCCCAGGGACCCGGATGGGTCCCAGCGGGTTCCCCGATCGCCGTGGCCTCGGCCTCGACGATTCGGCTGGGTGCTTATCGGCTGGGCAGCCTACACGACCTGCAAGATGTCTGTCACACCATCCTTTGCACCCTCCTCGGGGGAGGAGATTCGGTGTCGTTGCCGGGTCCCCTACCCCGCAAGCTAATCTGCAGAAACATGGGCGACGACTACACGCCGCAGGAGGTTTCCCGCCTGCGCGACGAGGGCGAGATCCAGCTCATCGACGTGCGCGAGGTCCATGAGCACGAGGCCGGCCGGATCGCGGGCGATCGCCTGATCGTGCTGAGCAACCTCAGCGCCGAGGCCCACACCATCGATCAGAGCCGGCCCGTCGTCTTCTACTGTCGCAGCGGGGCGCGCTCGGCGATGGCCACCCAGGCGTTCTCCGAGGCCGGGTTCGACGCCCACAACATGGCCGGCGGGCTGCTGGCCTGGGATCAGGCGGGCCTGCCGCTCGAGCCCGACGGCGGCTACGTCGACGTCGCCTGAGCGCTTCGCTCAGCCGCCTCGCACAACGCCTGTCAGCGCTTCCACTTGATCGAGCACCCGACCGGGGTGGTCTCGGGCCGCTCCGGCTCCCGCCCGGCCAGGACGGCGTCCAGCGCCTCGCGCAGCCACGCCGCGCGCTGCTCGGGATCGTCATAGTCGGAGTCCGGGGCTCCGCGGTAGCGCAGCCGCCCCTCGGCGTCGATCAGGAACACGTCGGGGGTGGTCTTGGCCCCGTAGGCCAGCGCGACCTGCTGGGTGGGGTCGTGCAGGTAGGGGATCGGCCAGTCCTCGCGCGCGACCCGTCCCTGCATGGCCTCGTAGGAGTCCCGCGGGTAGCGCTCGGCATCGTTGGCGTTGATGGCGAGGAAGCGCACGTCGCTCTCGGCGTAGTCGCGTGCGGCGTCGAGGATGCGGTCGTGCCAGGCCAGCGCGTAGGGGCAGTGGTTGCAGGTGAAGACGAGGACGGTGGCCTCGCTGCCGTCGCCGGCCAGTGACCACCCCTCCCCGTCGGTGTCGGGCAGGGTGAAGTCCGGTGCGTGCTCGCCGATGGCGACGCTCATGATCTCGCTCCTCTCAGCGCCTCGCGCAGATCCTCGGGGTCGGGGGTGGGTGACATGCGGCCGTCGCGCCGCACGTAGACCCGGCAGTTGAGCCCCGCCGGCTCGTCGTCCGCGCCGCGGCCGAGCGCCTCCATCAGCTCCACGCCATCGATGAGGATCGTCGGCGAGCCGGCAAACGCCGCCGCCTGCGCCTCCTCGTCGGTGCGGATCTCCCGCATCGCGATCTCGCCGGGCAGCCCCAGGTCATCCAGGGCGCCGCGCAGGTCGGTCACCGCTCGCTCGGTGGACGGGCACCCCTCCCACCACAACAGCTCGATCGTGGGGCCGATGTCGAGACCCTGCGCTCGGCTCAGGCCACGGTCCACGTGTCGCCGGCGAAGAGCAGGTCCGAGAGCTGCTGTTCGGTGGCCGGCTCGGTGGCGCCACGGCGGAAGACGGGGCGGTCGACGTCGCGGAAGATGCCGATCGGCGTCGGCCCCGTCGGGGTCTCGGCCAGCTTGGCCAGCGAGAACGCCTGCCCGGGATCCGCGCGCGCGGGATCGTGGACCAGCAACTCGGACTCCTCCACGTCGGCGACGTCGACGACGGTCAGGCATCCGTCGGGCCCGCGGATGACGCCGCGCTCGTGCTCGGCGCCGAAACGGATCGGCTGGCCGGCCTCGAGACGGATCTGGTTGGCGTCCTTGGTCTCCTTGTCGGTGAGCGCCGCGAACGCGTGATCGTTGAACACCGGGCAGTTCTGGTAGATCTCCACCAGCGCCGACCCCTCGTGGGTGGCGGCGGCCCGCAGCACCTCGGTGAGGTGGTGGCGGTCACGGTCGATGGTCCGGGCGACGAACGACGCCTCGGCCCCCAGCGCCAGCGCCACTGGGTTGAACGGGTGGTCGGCGACGCCGAACGGCGTGGACTTGGTGATCTTGCCCAGCTCCGACGTCGGCGACGCCTGGCCCTTGGTCAGGCCGTAGATCTGGTTGTTGAAGAGCAGGACCTTGACCGGCACGTTGCGGCGCAGGGCGTGGATGAGGTGGTTGCCGCCGATCGACAGAGCGTCGCCGTCGCCGGAGACCACCCAGATCGAGAGGTCGTCACGCGACGTCGCCAGGCCGGTCGCCAGCGCCGGGGCGCGCCCGTGGATGCCGTGCATGCCGTACGTGTTCATGTAGTAGGCAAAGCGGCCCGCGCAGCCGATCCCGGTGATGAACACGATCCGCTCGGGCGGGATCCCCAGCTCGGGCATGAACTGCTGGACGGCGGACAGCACCGCGTAGTCGCCGCAGCCAGGGCACCACCGGGTCTCCTGGTCTGATTGGAAGTCGGCCTTGGTCAGAGTGGCGCTCATTGGCGGCTCGCGATCTCCTCTTCCATCTCGGAGGCATACAGCGGCTGCCCCTGGATCTTGGTGAACGACTCGACGTCGACCAAAAAGCGGCTGCGCAGCAGCATCGCCAGGTGGCCGGAGTTGAGCTCGGGGACGAGGACGCGCTCGAACGAGCGCAGCACGTCGCCGACATTGGTGGGCAACGGGCTGAGATGGCGCAGCTGCGCGGTGGCCACCTTGTGCCCGGCCTCGCGGGCGCGGCGCACGCCGGCGCGGATCGCGCCCTCAGTGGAGCCCCAGCCGAGCACCAGCAGCTCAGCCCCGGGCTCAGAATCCACCACCAGCGGCGGGATCTCCTCGGCGATGGCGGCCACCTTGGCGGCGCGCAGCTCGGTCATCCGCTCGTGGTTGGCGCCGTCGTAGGAGATGTTGCCGGTGACGTCGGCCTTCTCCAGCCCGCCGATGCGGTGCTGGAGGCCCGGCGTGCCCGGGATGGCCCATGGCCGCGCCAGGTGGTCGTCGCGACTGTAGGGCTCAAAGGCGGCCGCCTCGGAGCCGTTCTGCCCACGCGCGGACTCAAATCCCGGGTCGATCTCGGGCAGCGAGTCCACATCGGGCACCAGCCACGGCTCCGAGGAGGAGGCCAGGAAGGTGTCGGAGAGCAGGATCACCGGTGTCCGGTACCGGATGGCGATGCGCGCCGCCTCAAAGGCGGCGTCAAAGCAGTCGCCCGCGGTGGTCGGCGCGATCACCGGCAGCGGCGACTCGCCGTGACGGCCATACAGAGCCATGAGCAGATCAGACTGCTCGGTCTTGGTGGGCATGCCCGTTGACGGCCCGGCGCGCTGGACGTCGACGATGATCATCGGCAGCTCCAGCATCACCGCCAGGCCGATCGTCTCGGCCTTGAGGTCCATGCCCGGGCCGCTGGTGGCGGTCACGCCCAGCCGTCCCCCGAAGGAGGCGCCGAGAGCCATTCCGGCGGCGGCGATCTCGTCCTCGGCCTGGATGGTGGAGACCCCGATGTTGGCGTGGCGCGAGAGCTCGTGCAGCAGCTCGGAGGCCGGCGTGATCGGATAGCTGGCCAGGACGAGCGGAAGCTGGGAACGGACGCTGGCCGCGATCAGCCCCAGCGACAGCGCCGTCGTGCCGTTGACGTTGCGGTACGTCCCCGGCGGAACGTCGGTGGCGGCGGGGACGCGGTACTGGACGTCCAGCAGCTCGGTCGTCTCCCCGAACGACCAGCCGGCGTTGAAGGCGGCCAGGTTGGCCTGGGCCACGGCGGGATTGCGCGCGAACTTCTTCTCCACCCAGCGCTTGGTCACATCGGTGGGGCGTCCGTAGAGCCACGACACCACGCCCAGCGCGAACAGGTTCTTGGCCCGGCCGGCGTCGCGGGTGGAGACGCCCTCCATCCCCTCGACCGCGCGGGTCGTCAGCGTGCTCATCGGCAGGCGGTGGACGCGGTACTCGCCCAGCGAGCCGTCCTCGAGCGGGTTGGCCTCCCCGTAGCCGGCCTTCTCCAGGTTGCGCTTGGTGAAGGCGTCCTCGTTGACGATAATGGTGGCGCCCCGCGGCAGCTCGGCCTGATTGGCCTTCAGCGCCGCCGGGTTCATGGCCACCAGGACGTTGGGGTGGTCCCCGGGGGTGAGGATGTCCCGGGAGGCGAAGTGAATCTGGAAGGCCGACACTCCGGCCGTGGTGCCCGCCGGCGCGCGGATCTCGGCCGGGAAGCTTGGCAGGGTGGCCAGATCGTTGCCCACCACGGCCGTCGCATCGGTGAAGCGGCTGCCGGTGAGCTGCATCCCGTCGCCGGAGTCCCCGGCGAAGCGGATGATGACCCGTTCGAGCTCCTCGACCTCCTTGGTCATCGTGCCCCCAGCAGTCGTGTGCGCGTCACCTGCGTCAACACCTTCCTCTCGGACGACGGAGTTTATCCACCCGGGCGGCGAAGGTTGAGCGGCCAACCGTTGGCGCCCAACCTTTGGTTTGCCGCTTGACGCGAGTGGTGAGCTTTCCCCCATGAGCGAACGAGAGCAGTACGGCAAGCTCGCCGACGAGCTGGAGGACCAGGCCGACGCGCTCGCCGGCGAGAACCAGCGGCTCGGGGAGCGCATCGCCGATGTCCGTGACGACTGGCGAAACAAGCGTGCCGACGCCTCCGTCCCCGGGGCCACCCCGGATTGGGACGACCCCGACGAGGACGAGGACGACGACGCAGACGACGATGACGAAGACGACGATGAGGACGACGACTAGGCCCGCTGGCGGGGATCGTGCCCGTCGACGGTCCAGTACCTGATCGAGATCGCCCGCATCGCGTTCTCGAGCGGCGGCGCCTCGTCCTCGCTCGGCCACGGCGCCACGACGAAGCGCACGATCGTTCGCTGTCCGCCCTGATAGTCGCCGTAGAGCAGATCGATCTCCGCCGAGCCCCCGTTCTGGAGCCCGTCGCGGAGCTCGTGGTGGCCAGGCGTCGAGGGAGCGCGGATCGCGCCCTGCCAGAACCCGCTCTCGCCGGCCGGGACGAAGATGTCCAGCTGCTGCTCGCGAAACTCGTCGAGGTTGGGCGCCTCGGTGATACGACCGGCACCCGGATTGGCCGGGTCCTGCCGCACGCGCGCCTGCCAGCCGTGGACGACCGCGAGCCCGTTGCCCCCGTTGCGCAGCCCGAGCGCCAGGTAGATGCCGTCGCCGTGGACCTCGGCGGCGCCGCCGTGCCCCGGAACCTGCACCACTTGCCCGTCGCCGTAGCGCAGCCGCTCCACCGGGTCGTCCTCCCGGGACGGGCTGAGCACGGGGCGCAGCCCCACCAGCAGCGACTGCTCGGCGATCCGCGCCGACCGGTTCGCCGACTTGACCGAGCTGAACGTGGCGACCGCCAGCACGAGCGTGCCCCCGGCGGTCGCCAGCGACGAGATCGTCACCCAGTCGGCCATGGACCGCCCAGGCTGGTTTGGTACATCGACGACGTGAGAGATGCCGGCCAGGCGCGACGGCAGCCGCGCCGGCGCCGGTGACTAGATCTTCTGGACGTTGATGGCCTTGGGTCCCTTGGGACCGGCCTCCTCCTCGTAGGACACCTTGGCGCCCTCGGCGAGAGATCGATAGCCGTCGGCCTGAATGCTGGTGTGGTGGACGAACAGGTCCCGGCTGCCCTCATCGGGCGTGATGAAGCCGAATCCCTTCTCGTCGCTGAACCACTTGACCGTTCCGGATGGCATGGGAGTTCCCTCCGTAGCTTGAAGTGCTGCTACCGCGGAGGTGTTGCTTCCCCCAGGGCCTGCACCTGCGTAATTCGCCGATCGGTTTTTATGCGATTCGGCCTTGTCGGCGGGCAAGGTAGCACGCGGACGGGGCTAAACACCAGTCCGCCACTCCGCTTTACCACCTGGATACAGGTCATCATCTGATCACCATGGACGATCCGCTTCCCGTGCGCCCCGGCACCGCCATCCCTCTGCGCGAGATCACCCTGCGAGCCTCGCGCTCGTCGGGCCCCGGTGGCCAGCACGCCAACACCACCGCGTCGCGGATCGAGGCGTCGTTTGACGTCGCCGCCTCCGAGACCCTCTCCGAGGAGCAGAAGCGGCGGATCATCGCCCGGCTGGGCGCGCGGGTGGTGGCCGTGGCCCAGGACGAGCGCAGCCAGTCGCGCAACCGCGAGCTCGCCCTCGAGCGGCTGGCCCACCGCCTCGCCGGAGCACTCGCGCCCCGGCGCGCCCGCCGTCCCACGCGCCCCACCCGCAGCTCCGTGACCCAGCGGCTGGACGCCAAGCGCCGGCAGGCCGAGCGCAAGCGCACCCGGCGCCGGCCCGGCGCCGACGAGGGCTGAACCGCCCGGCCGGGCGGCGATCAGGTCACCGGACGCGATCATGCGCTGGTACGTCGACGGGATGAACGTGATCGGGACGCGGCCCGACGGCTGGTGGCGCGACCGCGACGCCGCCATGCTGCGGCTCGTCGACCTGCTCGAGCGCTGGGCCGCCGCCGAGGGCGAGGACGTCGTGGTGGTCTTTGAGCGCAAGCCCTCGCCCCCGATCCGCTCGACCGTGATCGAGATCGCCCACGCGCCCCGGCCCCGCCGGGACGCCGCCGACGACGAGATCGTGCGCCGGGTGCGCCTCGAGCCCAACCCGGCCCTCGTGCGCGTGGTGACCTCGGACCGGTGGCTGGCCGACCAGGCGAGCCACCTCGGCGCCGCCGTGCACGGCGCCGACATGTTCCGCTCGCTGCTCGACGCCTATTGATCACGCGCGCGTACGCGCGAGGCGCCCGTCCGTCACATCGCCGGCCTGCACGCGCTCTGGCGAGACCCTTATCTCGCCTTGCCACAATCTGCGGTGATGGCCGAGACCCCACCCCGCCGATCCACCCAGCAGCGTGGCCGCGCCCAGCCTCCGGCGCCGGGCCAGCAGGGGTGGCGCGTGACCCCCGCACCCGACGGGCGCGGCGCCCGTGGCCAGCAGCGCCCGCCGTCGCCGAACCGCTCGCGGTGGTGGATCGCCGCCGGCATCGTCGTCTTCCTGCTGGCCATCAACGTGTGGGTCTCCCAGGAGACGCTCAAGCCGCCCCCGCCGGTCCGGATCCCCTACAGCCCACAATTCCTCGATCAGGTCCAGGCCAAGAACGTCAAGACGATCTCCTCCACCGGCAACTCGATCTCGGGCACGCTGAACACGGCCATCGCCTACCCCGAGGGCACTGCCAAGTCCAAGAACTTCTCGACCCAGATCCCCTCCTTCGCCAACGACCAGGCGCTGTTTGACTCGCTGCGCGCCGAGGGAGCGACGATCAATGCCCAGCCGACCAACCAGGGGGCATCGCTGGCCGAGAGCCTCATCTTCGGCTTCGGGCCGACGCTGCTGCTCGTCGCGCTGTTCGTGTTCATCGCGCGCCGCTCAGCCGGTGCCGCCGGCGGCGCGGGCGGCCTGATGTCCTTCGGCCGCTCGCGGGCCCGCCGCGTCGAGGCCTCCGACCAGCACATCACCTTCCAGGACGTAGCGGGCATCGACGAGGCCAAGGAGGAGCTGACCGAGATCGTCGACTTCCTCAAAGCCCCCGACAAGTACCTGGCGCTGGGCGCCCGCATCCCCCGTGGCGTCCTCCTCTCGGGCCCTCCGGGCACCGGCAAGACGTTGCTGGCGCGGGCGGTCGCCGGCGAAGCGGGCGTGCCCTTCTTCCAGATGTCGGCCTCCGAGTTCGTCGAGATGATCGTCGGCGTGGGAGCCTCGCGCGTGCGTGATCTCTTTCACCAGGCCAAGGAGGCCGCCCCGGCGATCATCTTCATCGACGAGCTCGACGCCATCGGCCGCTCCCGCTCGTCGGGCGGCCCCAACCTCTCAGGCGGTCACGACGAGCGCGAGCAGACGCTCAATCAGATCCTCACCGAGATGGACGGCTTCAGCCCGCGCGAGAGCGTGATCGTGCTCGGCGCCACCAACCGGCCGGAGATCCTCGATCAGGCGCTGCTGCGCCCCGGTCGCTTTGACCGGCGCGTCGTCGTGGTGCCGCCCGACCGCGCGGGCCGAGAGGCCATCCTGCAGGTCCACACCCGCTCAGTCCCGCTCGACACCGACGTCGACCTCGGCGCGATCGCCGCCTCGACGCCCGGAATGGTCGGCGCCGACCTGGCCAACGTCGCCAACGAGGCGGCGCTCCTGGCCGCCAAGCGCGACCACTCCAAGGTGGCGCGCCAGGACATCACCGACGCGCTGGAGCGGATCGTCCTCGGTGCCGCGCGCAAGGTGATGCTGTCTGAGGACGACCGGCGCCGGACCGCCTACCACGAGGCCGGCCACGCCATCATGGGGATGCTCACCCCGGGGGCCGATCCGGTGCGCAAGGTGTCGATCATCCCCCGCGGAATGGCTCTGGGCGTGACCTTCTCGGCCCCCGACGCCGACCGCTTCAACTTCGACGAGCGTCACCTGCTGGCCCAGATCAAGGTCGCGCTGGGCGGGCGCGTGGCTGAGGAGGTGGTGTTCGGGGATCTGACCACGGGCGCTGAGTCAGACATCCAGCAGCTCACGCGCATCGCCCGCGGGATGGTGGGGCGCTGGGGCATGAGCCGCGCCGTGGGGCCGATCGCGGTGCTGCCCGCCGACGGCCAGAGCCCGCTCCTGCCCGGGGTCTCCGAGACCTCCGAGCAGACCCAGCAACTCGTCGACGAGGAGGTGCGCCGCATCGTCGAAGCCGCCCACGAGGAGGCCACCGTCACCCTCAGCTCCCACCGCGCCAACCTCGACGCGCTCGTCGCCGCGCTGCTTGACCACGAGACGCTTGACCAGGACGAGGCCTACGAGGCGGCGGGCCTGCCGCAGAACGCCGCGGCTCAGCCGGAGGAGGTCCCTCCGGTGGTCCAGCCCTCGGGCGACTAGAGCGGACGGCGGCCGGCGAACCCGGCCTCAGGGGCATGCCAGAAGCCGATCGACTCCTCGTCGTCGACCAGCCAGCACAGGTACACCTCGACGCCGTCGCGGATGGCCGGGAAGTCGATGAGGCCGCGCTCGACGTCGCGCAGGACGATCTCCACCGCGTCGAGCTCACCCACGGCGCGCCCGATCTCCACCAGCGGGGCGGCGACGGCCCGGCCCGGATAGGCGCCGCCCCGGTCGACGTCCAGCGCCTCGATGGCCTCGATCGCCTCCGGCCCCAGGGCGGCCAGCCGATCCTGCGCCTCGCGCACCCAGCCGACGCGCTCGGCCACCCAGTCGCGCACCGCCATCGCCTGCTCGAGCGTGTAGTGGCGGCTGTGCCGTGCGCCGTCCACGGGCACCTCGAAGTCGTCGGGCTCAGTCATTGAGCCGGGTCATCCGCGCCAGCGCCTCGTGGCATTCGACCACCCGCTTCTTGACCGGGTCATCGTCGGTGCGGTCATGGACCAGGTCCCAGGTGCGATCGGCGATCTCCCGGGCGTTCTCGGGCGTCGCCGACTCCCACAGCCGGTCGACGAGCCGCAGCTCGAAGCTCTGGATCTGGTCCGCGGGGTCACCGGGGGCCATGCGGGGCAGCGGTTCGCCCGTCGCCTCCTTCCACATCCCGGTGGCCACGAGCAGTCGGTTGCGAAGCTGAATCTGGTCCATCGGGGGAAATGCTAGTGGTCGGCCGCTAACCCCGAGGGAGCCGCTGCCGCGTCGACAGCAGCATCGCGAACGGGTCCCCGTCGGCGGCCACGCGCTCCAGGACCTGATCGGTGGAGAAGGTGAGCAGCTCGGGATCGCGTGCGTCAAGGCAGGCCTGGACCTCCTCCCAGCTCACCGGCGCCGACACCGTGGGCTGATCCCGGGCCCGCACCGAGTACACGGTGACCGTGGTCTTGTGGTCATCGTTCTGGCTCCAGTCCACCAGGACCTTGCCCTCGCGCAGCCGCTTGGTCATACGCGAGACCACCAGCTCGGGCAGGCGCTGCTCCAGCGCCTCGGCCACCTGGCGGGCGAACGGCTTGGTCTGGACGTAGGTGACCTTGCCGGCCGGCTGGTTGAGCGGCACGTAGAGCTGCATCCCCTTCGATCCCGAGGTCTTGGCCACGGACTCCAGGCCGAGCGCCTTGAACAGCCCGCGCAGCACCAGCGCCACCTCGCAGCACTCCACGATGCCGGCCGGCGCTCCGGGGTCGAGGTCGAAGACGAGCATCGTCGGCGTCTGCGGGGCCGCCGCCAGCGACAGCGACGTGTGCAGCTCGATGTCGGCCAGGTTGGCCAGCCACACCAGCGTCGCGCGGTCCTGACAGAGCGTGTAGTTGACGTCACCCACCCGGGCCGTCTGCACCCACTCGGGACGGTGCGAGGGCGACTGCTTCTCATAGAAGTACGGCGAGTGCACCCCGTTGGGGTAGCGCTTGAGCGTGAGCGGCCGATCGATCAGGTGGGGCACGACCGCCGGCGCGATCCGCGTGTAGTAGGCCACCAGATCGCCCTTGGTGAACCCGGTCACCGGGAACAGCACCTTGTCCCAGTTGGAGATGCGGACCTCACGCCCGTCCACCTCCACGGCGAGCGCGCCCTCCTTGAGGCGCTCGACGGAGTCAAACAGCGCCTCGGGCTCCGCACCCTCCGTACCGTCCCCGCCGTCCACCCCACCGTCCACCCCGCCCTCCGCACCATCCACGCCCCCCGCGCGCTCGCGCACCACCTCCACCGCCGCCTTGTCGTCGCGCAGCCCCTTGAACGACGGCGCGCGCATGACCCCCTCGCTCGTCCACTCGCGAAACTCGACCTCGGCCACCAGGTCGGGCTCGACGAACACCGCGTTGCGCGGCAGCTTGGGCGCGTCGTCAAACGGCGTGTCGTCGCGACGCAGCGGCGCCAGCGCGCGGGCCAGCTCGCCCAGTGTGCGCTCGGTGAAGCCGGTGCCCACGCGCCCGGCGTACTCGAGGCGGCCGTCGTCGCTCCAGTAGCCCATGAGCAGCGCGCCGATCCGGTCCGCGCGCCGGCCCTCGCCGGGCAGCCAGCCGCAGATCACGAGCTCCTGGCGGTGGACGTGCTTGATCTTGATCCACGCGCCGGTGCGCCGCCCCGGCTCATAGCGGGAGTCCAGGCGCTTGGCCACCACGCCCTCCAGGCCCTGCGCCTCGGTGGCCTGCAACAGCGCCGCGCCCCGTCCGGGATGCGCCGCTGGCACCCTCCACGCGGGCCCGCCGAGCTCCAGTTCCTCCAGCCGCTCCCGCCGCTCCTCGTAGGCCAGCCCCATCAGCGAGTGCCCGTCGAGGTAGAGCAGGTCGAAGATGGCGTAGACCACCGGGGTGCTGGCCGACAGGCGGCGCACGGCGCCGGCCGAGGCCACGTTGATGCGCCGCTGCAGGCGCTCGAAGCTGGGGCGCCCGTCCTCGCCGAAGGCCACGATCTCGCCGTCGAAGACCGCCTCGCGCATCCCCACGTCGCGCAGGATGCCCCGTACCTCGGGATAGGTGTCGGTGATCTCGTTGAGGTTGCGGCTCTCCAGCCGCAACCGCCCCGGCTTGACGTAGGCGATGGCCCGCACCCCGTCCCACTTGACCTCGAAGGACCACTTCTCCTCGCGCGCGGGAAGCTCCCCGGCGCCGGCCAGCATGGGGAGGATCCGTTCGGGCATCGCCTCCCGGTCGGGGTCGGCCGGCGGATCCATGCGGTGGATCATCCAGTCCTTCTCAGAACCGTCGCGCCCGCGTTGGCCGATCGGGAACAGCCCGTACCGGCCCGACAGCCGCTCACCGTGGAAGGTGACCTCGACCTTCTTGTCATCCCACAGGTGGGTCTGGAACGTGCCGTGATCCCAGATCGTCATTGACCCGGCCCCGTACTCGCCGCGGGGGATCTCGCCATGGAAGTCGAGGTACTCGAGGGGATGATCCTCGGTGTGGACGGCCAGGCGGTTATCGGCGGGCGTGGCGGGGATCCCGTTGGGGATGGCCCACGACGCCAGCACGCCGTCGTGCTCCAGGCGCAGGTCCCAGTGCAGCCGCGTGGCGTGGTGCTCCTGGATGACGAAGCGCCCCGCGCCGTCCTGGCCCGCGGTCTCACCCACCGGCTCGGGGCTGGCCTTGAAGTCGCGCTTGGCGCGGTAGCTGTGGAGCTTGTCGGGTCCCATCCGCCTCAGCGCCGATGATGGCTTACTTCGCATGCGCATCGTCACCTGGAACGTCAACTCGCTGCGCGTCCGGCTGCCCCGCGTCCTGCAGCTGCTGGCCGAGCACCGGCCCGACGTCGTCTGCCTCCAGGAGACCAAGACCGCTCCCGACGCCTTCCCGGTGGCCGCCCTGGCCGGGGCCGGTTACGGCGCCGTGCACGACTCCGCCGGTCGCTGGGCCGGAGTGGCGGTCCTCGCGCGCGCGGGCATGGAGCTGTCAGATCCCCTCAGCGGGCTGGCCGGCGACCCGGTGCCCTCGGAGGCGCGGTGGTGTGAGACCACCGTCGGCGGCATCCGCATCGTCAGTGTCTACGTCCCACACGGGCGAGCACTGGACAGTCCCGAGTTCCCGCGTAAGCTCGCCTTCCTGGACGCAGCGGAGCGCCGCGTGGCGCAGCTCCGCGGGACCCCGCTGGTGCTGGCCGGCGACTTCAACATCGCCCCCGCCGACGCCGACGTCTATGACGCCGCGGCCTTCGCCGGCGCCACTCACGTCACCGCCGAGGAGCGTTCGCGACTGGCCGCGATCGAGGGTGAGGGGCTGGTGGACGCCTACCGCACCCTGCATCCCACCGAGGCCCAGTACACGTGGTGGGACTATCGCGCGGGCAGCTTCCACAAGGGCCTGGGGATGCGCATCGACCTCGCCCTGGTCTCCGCCGGCCTGGCCGACCGTTTGCGTGCCTGCGGCATCGACCGGGAGTACCGTAAGGGGACCAAACCATCCGATCACGCGCCGTTGCTGCTGGACCTGGCCGGCCCGAGACCCTGATGAGACCCGCGCAGAGCTTCTTCACCAACGTTTACGCGGTCACGCGATCATTGCCGCCATGGCGCGCGTACTGGTAGTCGACGACGAGCCTGCCGTCCGGCGGGCGCTGGAGCGCGCGCTGCGCCTGGAGAACCACGACGTGACCCTCGCCGAGGATGGCGAACAGGCTCTCGACGTCCTCGCCGGCGGCACCACCGACGCGGTGATCCTGGACATCCTCATGCCCAAGCTCGACGGCCTGGAGGTCTGCCGCCGCCTGCGCAAGGCCGGTGACCGCACCCCTGTCCTCATGCTCACCGCGCGCGACGCCATCGACGACCGCGTCGAAGGGCTCGACGTCGGCGCCGACGATTACCTGGTCAAGCCATTCGCGCTGCGCGAGCTCCAGGCCCGGCTGCGGGCGCTGCTGCGCCGCTCGGGCGACGGCACCGCCGACGGCGAGCCGCTGCGCTACGCCGACCTCGTGCTCGA
>DATJTQ010000257.1:0-2875 GCA_035503355.1 Solirubrobacteraceae bacterium | reverse complement strand
CCTGGTGGCGCGCACCGCCGCGACGGCGGCGGCGATCGCGAGATCTCGCTGCAGCAGCTCGGTGGCGCTGAGCAGGCGGGCGGCGAGCTCAGGGCCGACGGCGGTGTCGAGTGGTCGCGCGGCGGACACGGGCCTGGGGGGAGGGCCGGGTGGTTGGTGTCATGATGGCGCGTATGGCGGCGGAGCGGGTCCAGCGTGGTCAGGAGCTGTCGCGCCTGCGGGCTCTGGTGGACGCCTATGCCCGCCGCGTGGCCCCGGCCGTCCTTGGCCAGCAGGAGCGGGGATCGGTGTCATCCGCGCTCGGGGTGTGGCTGCTCCTGGCTGCGTGCGCCTCGGGCGCCCGCGGCTCTGACCGGGCGGCGCTCGAGGAGGCGCTGGGGTGCTCCGCCGACGAGGCGAGCCGGTTGCTGGTCGCGTTCGTGGCCGATCCGCCGCACGCGCTGCACGCCGGGATCGCCCTCTGGGTCGCTGTCGACGACGCGACCGAGGCGCTGTCGGCGTGGACGCGCGGCCTGCCCCGTCAGGTCCAATCGGGCTTCATGCCGACAGCCGCGCAGGCTGACGCCTGGGCCGAGCGCGAGACGCTGGGGCTCATCCGGACGTTCCCGGCCAGCATCGATGAGACCACCCGGATCGTGCTCGCCTCGGCGCTGGCGACCAAGGTCGAGTGGGAGATCCCGTTCGACGTGGTCCCGGCCGCGGATCACTGGGGGCCGGCCAGTCCCTGGAAGGGCACGGTCTCGAAGTTGCTCTGGGACGACGGAGCGGCGCGCCGCGCGATGATCGCGCGGACCGAGGCGGCGGGGCTGGTGGCGGTGCATTGCGCGGTGGCCCGCGAGGACCTCACGGTGGTCTCGGTATCGGCCGCGCCCGAGGTGGACCGGGCATCGGTGATGGCCGCGGCGTATGCGGTGGCAGCGACGGTGTGCGGGGAGTCGGGTGGCGAGAGGTGCTCGTTGTATGACCTGCCGCTGGGGCCCGGCCACTCCTGGGAGATCTCAGAAGGCGAGGTCCGCGCGGCGGTGGCGCGTGCGCGACTGGAGCGGATCACGGCCGCGGCGCTGCCTGCGTGGCACGTGGAGGGCAAGCTCGAGCTGATGCGATCCGCGGCGTTTGGCACGGCGCCGGCGGTGGAGACGCTACGGACGCTGATCGGCCCGCGGCCCGACGATGCCTGCGACGCGGTCCAGGCGGCGGTGGCGTCGTTTGGCCGCTACGGATTCGAAGCGGCGGCGGTGACCACGCTCACCGCCGTGGCCGCCGCGCTGGGGCCGCGCCAGCGCGCGATGCAGCGCAGCGCCGTGCTGCGCTTTGACCACCCGTTCGCTGCGGTGGCGATCGCCGGTCAGCCCGGGGACGCCACCGGTGCGCTGGCCGGCCTGCCGCTGTTCAGCGCGTGGGTGGCCGAGCCGGTCGAGCCCGAGGACTGACCGTCGTCAGCGGTGGCCGGGCCTCTATCCGGCCGCGGCGGTGGTCTCGGTTGTCTCGGTGGTCGGGGTGGTGGCGGTGGTCGCCGGCGCCGTCGTGCTGGTGTCGCTCGAGGTGCTGGTGGTGGTCGACGACTGCGAGCTCGTCGTGGATGTTGTCGATGCGGGCGCCGCAGTGGTGGTGGCAGTCGTGGATGCCGGTGACGTCCCGGCCGACGCGGGGCTGGTGGCGGTGGTGGAGCCCGGGGGCGCCGATGAGCCTGGTGGCGTGGCGGTGGTGGCGGTCGATGAGGTGGTGGATGACCCGGTGGGGGAGGCCGAGGAGTTGCTCTGGCCGGTATCGATCGGCGTCGCCGCCTGGCCGCTCTGGTTGATCTGGTCCTCGATCTGCTGTTGCACGGCGGCGACGGCGGCGGCGATCGCCTGAGGTGTCCCGCCGGCTCCGAGCTGCGGCAGGGCGTTGAGCTGCTTGAGGTCCTCGTCGAGCTCCTTGAGCAGCTGGGGCGACGGGGTCGAGTTGAGCGTGACCACGATCTGATCGGCGATTGCGGTGGTGATGCAGGCGGGGCAGTTGCCGTTGAGCGCTCCAGCGGCGTCGATGGGGGCGATGATCTTGCTCTCGCCGACCACCAGCACCACTTGGACGGAGACTGCCACCGTGGTGCAGCTCTGGCAGTTGGCCAGCGCGTAGGCACTGTTGGTCTCGGTGACGGGCTGGCCTCCGCTCACCGTGACCAGCGAATACGCGACGTCGTATTTGACGCCGCCGCTGGTGGTGTTGACCGCCAGCGCCTGGCTGTCGTTGGGGCCCGGCTTGGCTGGCAGCTGGAAGGGGAAGGCGGTCACCTGCGTCGTCGGCGAGCTCGGCGCCGGCGGCGTGGTGCTCGCTGGCGTTGTCCCCGTGGTGGTGGAGGAGGCCGTCGTCGTCGGCGCGGCGCCGCTCACGCCCCCGCCGGCACCGACAGGCCGGGGATTGGCTCCGCCGTTGGCGCGCGTGGGGTCGGGGCTGGAGCTCGAGAGGATCGCGACGGGCGGCCTGCCGTGCTGGCCGGGGATGACGTACATCGCCGGGTGGGCCTTGGTCGCCCCGCCGACGGGGATCATCGCCATCGCCAGGTGGGTGCCGGGGGAGAGGCGGGTGGGGCTGATCTCGGCGACGGGCCGGGCGAGGTTGACCGGCTGAGCGACCAGCTGCGCCAGGCCGCCAATCGTCCCGTTCTGATCGGCGCGGACGGGCTGATACTGGCCGCTCGGCCACCAGGCCCAGGCCAGTCCGGCGAGGATGGCAGCCGCCGCGGCGAGCACGACCCCGCGCCGCACGGGCCGGCCGGCGCTCCACGTGCGCGCCTTGCCCACGGTGGTGCGTAGGACCTTCTGGGTGACCAGGCAGCTGCCCAGCACCGGCAGCGCCAGGGCCAGCAGGCGCACCAGCGAGGCGAGAACGTCGA
>DATJTQ010000256.1:0-7212 GCA_035503355.1 Solirubrobacteraceae bacterium | reverse complement strand
AGGTCGAGTCCCACAATCATCCGAGTGCGGTGGAGCCCTTCCAGGGGGCGGCCACCGGCGTCGGCGGGATCCTGCGCGATGTCTTCGCCGTCGGCGCGCGCCCCATCGCGGTGCTCGACTCGCTGCGCTTCGGCGAGCCGGCCGACTCCGAGCGCTCGCGCTACCTGCTGGACCGCGCCGTCGGCGGGATCGGCCACTACGGCAACTCGATCGGCGTGCCCACCGTCGGCGGCGAGATCTACTTCGAGTCCTCCTATGAGCAGAACTGCCTGGTCAACGCGATGTGCCTGGGCCTCGCACCCCATGAGCGGCTCATCCGCTCGGCGGCCGCGGGGCCCGGCAACGTGCTGGTCCTCCTCGGCGCGCTGACCGGCCGCGACGGGATCGGCGGCGCCTCGGTGCTGGCCTCGGCCGAGCTGGGGGAGGGCGACGAGGCCAAGCGCCCGTCGGTGCAGATCGGTGACCCGTTCGCGGAGAAGAAGCTGCTCGAGTGCTGCCTGGAGCTGCTGGACGAGGAGCTGCTGGTCTCCCTGCAGGATCTCGGGGCCGCCGGGCTGACCTCGTCCGCGTCGGAGATGGCCGCCAAGGGCGAGGTGGGGCTCGACATCGACTGCGCGCGCGTCCCCCTGCGCGAGGCCGACATGGAGCCGTTCGAGATCATGGTCTCGGAATCGCAGGAGCGCATGCTGTGCGTGGTCGAGCCTGACCAGCTCGACGCCGTCGTCGCGGTGTGCGAGCGGTGGGAGACGCTGGCCACGCCGATCGGCGAGGTGACCGACTCGGAGCGGATGCGGATCCGCTCGGGCGACGAGGTGGTGGCGGACCTGCCTGTGTCGATCCTGGTCGACGACTGCCCGCTGTATGACCTGGCGCCGGCCGCGCCGACCGGGCCTCTCTACGCTCCGGCGGCGCCGGTCCTCTCCGCCTCAGCGGCGGCGTCTGACACGTTGCTGGAGCTGCTGGGCTGCGCCAACATCGCGTCGCGCCTGCCGGTGTTCGAGCAGTACGACCCGGTGGTCCAGTCGCGCACGGTGCGCCGGCCCGACGAAGCCGACGCCGCCGTGCTGGCCCTGCCCACCGGCGAGGCGATCGCCGTGGCCATCGACGGCAACGGGCGGCGCGTGGCCTGCGATCCGCGGCGCGGGGCTGCCGAGGCGGTCTTCGAGTGCGCCGCCAACCTGGCCTGCGTCGGTGCCGAGCCGCTCGGGCTCACCAACTGCCTGAACTTCGGCAATCCCGAGAAGCCCCACGTGGCGTGGCAGCTGGTGGAGGCGGTGGAGGGGATCCGGGGCGCCTGCCTGGCCCTCGGGGTGCCGGTGGTCGGTGGCAACGTCTCGCTCTACAACGAGGCCCCGACCGGCCCGATCTTCCCGACCCCGGTGATCGGGATGGTGGGCCGGCTGCCCGACCCCGAGCGCGCCGGGCGGCTCGCCTTCGCGCGCGAGGGCGACGTCATCGCGCTCGTCGGGGACTTCACCGGTGCCGATCTGGCGGGGTCAGAGCTGGCCAAGCTACGCGGCGAGACGGTGGCCGGCCCGCTGCCCGTCCTGCACGAGGACGCGGTGGGCGCCGCCCACCAGACGGTCCGGGCGATGGTCAACACCGGGGCGGCGCGCAGCGCGCACGACATCGCCGAGGGCGGTGTCGCCGTCGCGCTGGCCGAGTGCTGCATCGCCGGTGGCCTCGGCGCCGCTGTGTCATTGCCTGACGGGATCGAGCCGTTCACCGAGGCGCCCGGGCGGGCCTTCATCGTCTCGGGGGCCGAGGAGGCCCTGCGCGGCCTGCCCATCATCGGCCGGGTCGGCGGCGCCTCGCTGGTGGTGGAGGGCGTGCTGGAGGTGGCGGTCGCCGCCCTGACCGAGGCCCGCAGCCAGGGTCTGGCCCGCTTCATCTGAGACGGTCGCCCCGGCTGCGAGTCGCGGGTCGCGCCGGGTGGACATTGCCCCGGCGTGCGGTTATATTGCCCGCCGCAATGAGGAGGGGGCTTCTCACCGGGGTTCTTCTGGCGCTGCTGGCGGCGGTGATCGTGCTGCCGGTCGCGTCGGTATCGGCGCAGCCTGCGCGCACCGCCTCGGCGGCGTTGCCGCCGGGCACGGTCAAGTACGAGATGACCTTCACCGGGCTGATGTTCATCAAGCGCACCGACAGCGGGGAGCAGGGCAACGGGGGTGACTGCCAGCTCTCCTCCGATGACGCCCACGCGCCGTTCTCGAACCAGTACTCGCTCAAGCTCGCCTGGACCAGCGCCTTCAAGTTCGGCTTCAACCCGTCGGGCAAGCACAACGGCTCGATCGCGGCCCGGTCCTCCAACGTCAACGGCTCGCACTTCTCCTACAGCGGCTATGGATACGGCGACGGCTGCCAGAAGATCTCCTACGGACCAGGCGGCAAGGCCTGCACCGGGTCGCTGCGCAACCAGGGCAAGGGCTACCTGTTTGCCCAGTTCACCAAGGCCCGCAAGAACGAGGACATGCGTTTCATCGTCCAGCCCTTCGGGGCCCTGGTGGCGACGCCTCCGTCGTGCAACAACGACGACAGCCCGCCGGTGCCGGTGACCGCCGAGGACATCATGACCTTGTCGGGTCTGGGGAACCTGTTCACCGCCAAGGCCTACAGCACGGTCGAGCTGATCAGCAAGGGCGTCAACAGGACGATCCCGTTCAAGCTCGACCAGCACAAGGACTGCTCAGAGCCCGGCGAGGACCCCGGCGACACCGATAACTGCACGCTGACGATCACCGGCAACGGGTTCCTGGACATCCACCCGCTGGGCTGATCCGCGCGATCCGGTCTGAGTCGATCCGCGCGCGTGCGCGGGAAACGCACCACGTTCCGGGGAAGTAGCCGGGGCGCCTGCGCGCCACTGCTAGCCTTCACCCCTGTCCGGCCGAGCTGTCCGCCATGCTTGGCCCGGAGTGACTCCTCTCGTGAACGACCACCGCGACGGACCCCGCGATGAGTGCGGCGTCTTCGGGATCTACGCGCCCGGACATGACGTCGCCCGTCTGGCCTACTTTGCCCTGTTCGCGCTTCAGCACCGCGGCCAGGAGTCGGCGGGCATCGCCACCGCACCCCGGGGCGGCAACATCATGGGCATCCGTGACCAGGGGCTTGTCTCCCAGGTCTTTGACGAGAACATGCTGCGCTCGCTGGTCGGCGACATGGCCATCGGCCACGTCCGCTACTCCACCACCGGTTCCTCGGAGTGGGAGAACGCCCAGCCGATCGTCCGCGACGACCGCCGCACCCTGGCCCTGGCCCACAACGGCAACCTCATCAACGCGGTCGAGCTCCATTCGGAGCTGCGCGGCCGCGACGTGCCGTTTCAGTCCACCTCGGACTCCGAGATCATCGCCGCGCTGCTGGCCACGCACCCGGCGGACACCATCGGCGAGGCCCTCAGCGACGTCCTGCCGCGGCTGAGCGGCGCCTTCTCCACCGTGGTGATGACCGAGGATGCGGTCATCGCCTTCCGTGACCCTCAGGGGCTGCGGCCCCTGTGCATCGGCCGCATCGATCCGCCGGCCGATTCGGATGACCCGCCGGCGTGGTGCGTGGCCTCGGAGTCCTGCGCGCTTGACCTCATCGGGGCCACCCTCGTGCGCGACGTCCTGCCCGGCGAGGCGGTCACGCTCTCCGCCGACGGGCTGTCCGCCCGCCAGGTCGTGGCCTCCGAGCGCCGCGCCTTCTGCGTCTTTGAGTACATCTACTTCGCCCGCCCTGACTCCCGCATGGGCGGCACCGTGCTGCAGGTCGCCCGCGCGCGGATGGGGGAGAACCTGTGGCGCGAGGCGCCCGTCGAAGCCGACGTGGTCATCCCGGTCCCTGACTCCGGCAACGCCGCCGCCCGTGGGCTGGCCCGCGCTTCGGGCCTGCCCACCGATGACGGCTTCATCAAGAACCGCTACGTGGCGCGCACCTTCATCCAGCCCGGCCAGGAGCTGCGCCGCCAGGGCGTGCGGATGAAGTTCAACCCCGTGCCCGAGGTGGTGGCGGGCAAGCGGCTGATCGTCGTCGACGACTCGATCGTGCGTGGCACCACCGATCGCCAGATCGTGCAGATGCTGCGCGACGCCGGTGCCGCCGAGGTCCACCTGCGCATCTCGGCGCCGCCGATCAAGCACCCCTGCCACTACGGGATCGACATGTCCACCCGCGAGGAGATGATCGCCCACGGCCGTACGGTGGAGGAGATCGCCGCCGAACTGGGCGCCGACTCCCTGCACTACCTGTCCCTGGGCGGGGTCTACGAGGCCATCGGCGGCTCACGCGCGGAGCACTGCGACGCCTGCTTCAGCGGTGACTATCCGCTGGCCGGGACCGAGGACGCGCGCGGCAAGTACGCGCTGGAGCGCGCGCTCCCACTGGCGCGCGTGTAGAGGCCTCGCGGGTCCGGCCCGCGCCCCCGCCGGTCCGCCCGGGATCCGCCCGCCACCCTGCCGGTCCGCCCGGGGCCGGCGGTATCGTCGGCCGCCCCATGGATCCCCGCGCTGAGCTACATCGGCGGTTCGGCTTTGACGACTTTCGCCCCGGCCAGGCCGAGGCGGTCGACGCCGCGCTCAGCCACCGTGATGCCCTGGTGGTCATGCCCACCGGCTCGGGCAAGTCGCTGTGCTACCAGCTGCCGGCGCTCATGCGCTCAGACCTGACCATCGTCGTCTCCCCGCTGGTGGCGCTGATGCGTGATCAGGCCTGGGCGGTGCACCGCATCGCCCCCGGCGCGGTGACGATGATCAACTCCCAGCGCAGCCACAACGCCAATGCCGAGGCGATGGCCCGCGTGCGCCGCGGCGAGGTCCGCCTGCTCTACGTCGCCCCCGAGCGCTTTGCCTCGCCGGCGTTCGCGCGGACGCTGGCGTCGATCGAGGTCGGCCTGTTCGTGGTGGACGAGGCGCACTGCGTCTCAGAGTGGGGCCACGACTTCCGTCCCGACTACTTCCGCCTCGCCGACGTCGCCGCGGAGGTGGGCGCGCGTTCGGTGATGGCGCTCACCGCCACCGCCACGCCGCGCGTGGCCACCGATATCGCGGGTCGCCTGAAGCTGCGCGAGCCGCTGCGCGTCACCACCGGCTTTGACCGCCCGAACCTGAGCTTCGCCGTGGTCCGCTGCGGCGGCTCCCGCGATAAGGAGCAGCGGCTGGTGGCCTCGCTCTCTGACCCGGCGGCGCGCCCGGCCATCGTCTACGCGGGCACCCGGGGCGCCACCGAGAAGCTCGCCGGGATGCTCTCGAGTGCGCTGGACTGCGGCGTCGTCGCCTACCACGCGGGCATGCGTCCGGAGCAGCGCGGCACCGCCCAGGAGCAGTTCATGAGCGGCCGCGCCGAGGTCATCGTCGCCACCAACGCCTTCGGCATGGGGATCGACAAGGCCAACGTGCGCACCGTCTGCCATGCCGCGGTGCCCAGCTCCCTGGAGGCCTACTACCAGGAGGCGGGGCGTGCCGGGCGCGACGGCGCGCCCGCGCGATGTCTGCTCTTCGCCGAGTCGCGCGACAAGGGGCTGCACGTCTTCTTCATCCAGCGCTCGCGCCTGACCCCGGAGGCGTTTGACCGGGTGGGGGAGAAGCTCACCTGGGCCGGGTGCGACGGGCGCTATGACCTGCCGGTCTCCGAGCTGGCCGGGATGCTCGGCTCAGATCGGGGCTCGGGCGATGACGACTCCGTGCGCGCGGTGCTCGGCGTGCTGGCCCGGGCCGGGGTGCTCAGGCCTGCCCCGGCGCCACCCGATCGCGCGGTGGGCCAGATCACCGGTGGCTGGGACCGCCACGCCGCCGCGCTGTGCGTGGCCTCCGCGCGCGAGGCCGAGCGGGTGCGCTGGAGCCAGTACCGCGCGGTGTGGGGCTACGTGGAGGGCGACGGCTGCCGGCGCCAGGCGCTGCTGGACCACTTCGGGGATGCCTCCGCGGGTGCCCCGCTGGCCGGCGTGCCGTGTTGTGACGTGTGCTGTGCCGATCTCGTCCCCGCCCCGCGGGCCATGGCGCGCGCCGGCGCCGCCGGAGCGGGCGCACCCGGCCCCGGCAATCTCGACGACGCGATCATGGGCGTCGTCGTCACGGCCCAGCCCCCGGTGGGGCGGACCCGCGCGGTGGAGATCCTGCGGGGCGGGCGCTCCAAGGTGGTGGTCCAGAACGCCTATGACGGCCTGGCCGCGTACGGCAGCTTCGCTCACCTGCGCTCCGACGAGGTGCTCGAGCGGGTCGATGAACTGCTGCGCGAGGGGACGCTGCGCTCCACCGGCGGGCGCTTCCCCAAGCTGGCCGCGGCATGAACGTCGGCGTCCTGGCGTCGGGCACCGGGACCAACCTCCAGGCTCTGATCGATCGGGCCCACGGGCGCGACGGCGTGGTCCTGCGCGCCGTGGCCTCCGACAAGCCGCAGGCGCCGGCGCTTGATCGCGCCCGGGCCGCCGGGATCGAGACCGAGGTCTTTGAGCGGGCCCGGTTTGCCGACCGCGCCGCGCGGGACGCCGCGATCGTCGCCTGGCTGCGCGAGCGCGACGTGGAGCTGGTGGTGCTGGCCGGCTACATGCAGCTGGTCAGCGATGCCTTCCTGGCCGCCTTCCCGGACCGGGTGATCAACGTCCATCCATCGCTGCTGCCCGCCTTCCCCGGGCTGGGCGCGGTGCAGCAGGCGCTGGACTACGGGGCCAAGGTGTTCGGGGTCAGCGTGTTCTTCGTCGACGGCGGCGTCGACAGTGGCCCGCTCATCTTCCAACGCGCGGTCGAGCTGCCCGAAGCCGCCGACGCCGACGCCGTGCTGGAGGCCCTGCACCCGATCGAGCACGAGCTGCTCGTCGACGCGGTCCGCCTCATCGCCCAGGGCGCCGTGCACCTGGATCCCACCAACCCGCGTCGAGTGGCCATCTCACGGTAGATTGGGGCGATGGACGCGAGTGCACAGCCGATGAGCGTGCCGGCTCTGGCGTCCGAGGAGCTCCAGGTCAAGCGCGCGCTGCTCTCGGTCTCTGACAAGACGGGGATCGTCGAGTTCGCACGTGGCCTGACCGAGCTGGGGATCGAGGTGATCTCGACCGGCGGCACGGCACGCGCCCTGATGGAGAACGGCATCCGCGTGCGCTCGATCTCCGAGCTCACCGGCTTTCCCGAGATCATGGACGGGCGGGTCAAGACGCTGCACCCCAAGCTCTACGCCGGTCTGCTGGCGGTCCGCGACAACGATGAGCATCTCGCGGCCGCCGAGGAGCATGCCGTC
>DATJTQ010000255.1:0-13393 GCA_035503355.1 Solirubrobacteraceae bacterium | reverse complement strand
AGGACTTCGCGCTCGGCGCCGAGAACCAGCTCATCGCCAACGAGGTTCGCCAGGGCAAGGTCAAGATCGTCTACAAGGCGCTGGAGACCGCCTCACAGACCGCCAACAACTCCATGTTCGTGCCCAGCCAGACCGCGGCGCCGGGCAACGTGATCAGCATATCGACGACTGCTTTAGCCAAGACTTAAGGACCCCGATGGATTTCTCAATGAACGTCGAGCGTGAACGGGGCGGTGATGACGCGCCCGTGGTACTTGAGCTGGAGGAACAGCCGCCACGTGCCAGAGACCGGTAAGAGCACGCCGACCGTGATCTTCCCCGGCGCGGCGGAGCTGCCCGAGACCTTGGAGCCCGGGACTCCCGCGAGGCTGCCGCAGTTGGGCGCATCCGGCGCGCACACATGCGTGTGGAAGTAGTTGAGCGTGCCCTTCTGAAAGAAGATCGCGTGGGCCAGCGCGCCGAACCACGGCACGAAGTGGACGGGCTTGCCGTGTGGGTCGGTGACGTTGACGTGGAGGAACTCCGCCTGGATGGCATGCAGCGGGGCGAAGGGCTGCATGTCGAAGTGGATGCCGTCGATCACCTGGTGGGCCTTGAACGGTGGGAGCTTGATCGGGTGATAGGCGCCGGCCACCGTGATCGTGCGAGACAGCTGGAAGTTGACCAGCTCGCCGATCGGCTTGGCGGGATAGACGTCCACCAACACGTGGTAGGGCCCCGGCGCCGGGAAGGTGACGGACTGGCGCAGCATCCCACTGGGCGGGATCGGGGGGTGCTGATGGATGATGTAGCCCAGGTCGTCGCGCACGATGATGAGATGCACGCCGGTGTGCGGGCCCGGGCCGGTCTTGTACTGCGTGAGCGTCTGGCCGTCGGGCAGCTTGATGTCGAATGACATCGTGACCGGCTTGCCGGGAGTGATCGTCCCGGCGGGTGCGAAGGACGCGAGATGGGTGCTCTGGGCGGGAGCGACCTTGGGTGCGGTGATCGCCGACCCCGAGCTCGACCCCCCGCAGCCGGCCAGCGCCGCTGCCAGCACCCCCATCGCGACCGCCGCTGCGGCGAGCGCCCCGCCCGGACGCGTCCGGCTCATCGCAGCGCGGCCTGCAGGGCCTGGGTCATCTCCGTGGTCCCGAACGCCCCCTCCAGCCGCGCGACGATCTTGCCCTGCTTGTTGATGGCAAACAGCCACGGCTCGGTGCGCAGGTGAAACGCCTTGAGCTGCGGGCGCAGCCCCTTCGAGGGCTGATTGTCCACGTAGACCTCCTCGTGGATGAAGTCCACCCTGTTGCCGAACTTCTGCTGCAGCTGGACGGCGACATCGGTGACCGGCCCGCAGACGCGTGAGATGCAGAGCTGGGGCGTGGAGAACAGCAGGGCGATCGGCTTCTTGCCCAGCACCTGATCAAAGGACTCGGCGGCCATGTGCTCGGGCGGAAGACGCGTGGTCAGCAGGGCCTCGTCGCCGTGGACGGTCGCGGCGGTGTCGGTGGCGATGTCGGGCGGGCGCTGGCCGACGGCGGGGATCTGCGACGAGGCCGCGGCGGCGACCTCCCCCGTGGCGCCGATGAGGCCCTTGGGTCCCTTGGTGAGCGAGAGCACGAAATAAGTGCCGGCCTTCGGGACCGGCAGCCGGGCGGCGTAGATGGCCTGAATCCCGCCCGGGCCCGAGTTCTGCTTGCTGCGGAATTGGGGCAGCACGCTCATCGGATCCGCGGGCGCCAGGAACGGCCCCTTGGCCGGAGCGCCGGGGCTGGTGGCGAGGTACAGGGCCGTGGGGGCGTAGACGAACTTCCCCGAGCCGGTGGTCAGCGCGAAGGCGTAGCGATCGGTGCCCGGGGTGAAGGTTCCGGTGGCGGCGCCGAGATCGACGCTGGACTTGGCCAGAGTGCCGAGATCTTTGAGGCTCTTGCCACTCGAGGACGGGAACTGGGCGGCGCTCGGGTGCTGGGCGGGACCCAGCTCGGCGACGGCGGGGGCCGGGGCCGCGGCGCTCTGGCTGGCCGAGGTCGAGCCGGTGCCGGTGGCGGCCGAGGCGCCGGCGGTGGACGCCGGCGACGTCTTGGACGACGAGGAGGAGCCACAACCGGCCACGACGACCGTGGCGGCCAGCAACGCGACCAGCCCCCTCAACGCGTGCGGGCGGGCGTGCGGGCGAGCAGCCCGCACGACGCTCACCTGCAAAGACCGGGACTGCCGCACGTCCCGGAGCGTACCGGGAGGCTTGACACGGAGCGCCGGCGCTGAGATGTTCACCCGCGCTTCACACGCTGCAATCAGGTGCGACCAGTTTTTCTGGCACCGCTGCCGTTGACCGCTGTTTGCACGTAAAGATCTTGTGACCAGCGACGGTGCCGGGGCCAGCCAGGGTGGGGGGTGGGTTAGAGTGGCGCTCATGTCGACTGAGCGCAGCGAGACGCTGTCCGGGTATTCGACCACCGCCCCCGCGCAGCGCGGCCAAAACCGCCTCCGCCTGGCCGTGCTCGACCGCGATCCGGGCTTCATGCAGGTTCTGTCCAAGCGGTTGGACGCCCTGGGATGCGAGTACCGGCCGTTGTCCGCACCACTGAACCCCGATGCCCTGGTCACGATGCGCCTCAACGCGCTCGTGCTCGACCTGGCCATCCTCGGCCCCACCGGCTGGGGCTACCTGGAGCAGATCTGCGCCCGGCTGCCCGGCCTGGCCGTGGTGGTGTGCACCGGTCCGTCCTCGGTGGCCCAGCGCGTCCGCGGCCTGCGCCTCGGCGCCGACGCCTGGATCACCAAGCCCTGTCACGCCGAGGAGCTCATCTGCGTCATCGAGGCGGCGGTGCGCCGCCACCGGCGCGCCGAGATGCCCGCGCTGGACGCCGCCGCGACGTTCGGCGAGATCACCATTCGCCCCGACCTCTATCAGGCTTACGTCAACGAGGTCAGCCTGGAGCTGACGGCTCGGGAGTTTGAGATCCTCCATCTGCTGACCGGGTCTGACCGGGTCCTGCGGCGCGAGGAGATCTACGAGCGCGTGTGGGGCTACGCCATGGCCCACGGAGACCGGTCGGTTGACGTGTTCGTGCGCAAGCTGCGCCAGAAGCTGCGCTCCGGGTCGCCGTCGTGGAACTACATCCACACGCACTTCGGCGTCGGCTACCGGTTCTCCCCCGAGCGTGAGAACAGCGTGGAAGAGGAGCTCGACCACATGCTGACGGCGGGTCGCGCCGGCGACGAGCTCGACCACGAAGAGCTCGACTCGGCCCTGGCCGGCTGACCCGCGCTGCCCGTCGGGGCGGCGGTGGTCCAACCCGCGAGCGTGCGCGCAGGTGCGCGGCGTTCACAACTGATTCACACCCTCGTCACGAGCTGATAACGCGAAAAGACGGCCGCGCCAGCAGCATCCGACGGTGTGACGCAGGCAGCTCAGGCACGGCGGGAGGTGCTGGAGGTGGGTCCGCTCCAGATCATCCCGGACGAGCATCTGGCCCGGGCGGAGGGCCGGGCGTTGATGCTCTCCATCCGTGAGCTGCGGCTGCTCACCGAGCTGGCGCGCCGGGCCGATCGGATCGTCACGCGCGAAGAGCTCTTCCGTCTGGTGTGGGGACGGGAGATGCGAGTGCGCGACCGATCCGTCGACGTCTACGTGCGCAAGCTGCGAGTCAAGCTCGAGGCGGCGTTGCCGGAGTGGTCATTCATCCATACCCACTTCGGTCTGGGCTACCGGCTGGCGGCTGATCGTCGTCAGGTGATAACCACGGGTTCACAACTCATTAACACGGATCACCACCCCGGCCCCGAGACTCTGCCCCACTCGAACTGAAATCAAGGAGATGACAAGTGCGTACAACTCGTCTCGGTGGTGTGGCGGTCTCCCTGGCCGCCGCCCTCGCCATTGCCGCATGCGGCTCAAGCAATTCCAGTAGCAGCTCGGCGAGCGCCGGTGGCTCTGGCGGATCGACGGGGACGTCCTCCGCTTCGAGCGGTGGCTCTTCCGGCGGCGGGGCGGTCAGCGGGGGGACGCTCAACGGCGCCGGCTCGACCCTGGCCCAGCCGATCTACCAGCAGTGGGGATCCAACCTCAAGAGCAAGGGCCTGACGGTCAACTACAACGGCGTCGGCTCCGGGACGGGCATCGCCGACCTCCAGACCGCGACCGTCGACTTCGCCGGCTCCGATCCGTCGCTCCAGGCCGCTGATAAGAAGGCGATGAAGGGGCCGGTCCTCCAGTTCCCGGTGGCCTTCGGCGCCATCACGGTCTCCTACAACCTCTCGGGCGTCAAGAGCGGTCTCAAGCTCGACGGGCCCACGCTCGCCGACATCTTCAGCGGCAAGATCAAGACCTGGAACGACCCGGCGATCAAAAAGCTCAACCCGGGGATGAGCCTGCCCAGCACGGCGATCACGGTCGTGCACCGCTCGGACTCCTCGGGCACGACCGACGGGTTCACCACCTACCTGTCCGACGTCAGCCCGACGTGGAAGTCCTCCATCGGCTCCGGCAAGGACGTCAAGTGGCCGGTGGGCACCGGCGCGGCCAAGAACTCCGGCGTGGCGGCCGCGGTCAAGCAGACCTCGGGAGCCGTCGGCTACGTGGAGCAGGCCTACGCGCTGGAGAACGGCTTCACCTACGCCGCCGTCAAGAATTCGAGCGGCAGCTACGTCCTGCCGACGATCGCCAACACCTCGGCCGCGGCCAGCGGCATCAAGGTCCCGGCTGACCTGGGCATCTCGACCATCAACTCGCCGTCGTCCGGCGCCTACCCGATCGTCTCCCAGACGTTCCTGGTCGCCTACAAGGATCCGTGCAAGGACGACAAGGAGAGCTCCTCGACGGCCAAGGCCCTGAAGTCATTCCTGACCTACGCGTTCGGGGCCGGCCAGCAGACGCTCGGCGAGGGCGGGTCCAAGCTCCCGTACGCGCCGCTGCCGTCGTCGCTGGTGACCAAGAACAACGCGCAGCTGGCCACGATGACCTGCAACGGCTCGCCGATCTCCTAGAGATCGCGGACACGGACCTCGGGACCGAGTCGTCATGGCGGCAAGCGCCACCCCTGTGACCGGCGGCCGCTCCGGATTGGAGCGGTCGCCGGTGTCACGGCTCCCGGATCAGGTGCTCCAGGCGGGGTTGACCACCCTCGCGGTCCTGATCCTGCTGCTCATCGGGTACTTCTTCATCCGCCTCATCGGCGAGTCGACGAAGGCCCTCAACACGTTCGGTCTGAGCTTCATCTTCGGCAACGACTGGGACGTCAGTCGCAATATCTTCCATGGCGCCCCGTTGGTCGTGGGGACGCTGATCACGTCGGTGATCGCGCTCCTCATCGGGGTGCCGGTGGCCGTCGCCACGGCCCTGTACCTCACCGAGCTCTGTCCACGGCGGGCGCGAGCGCCGCTGGGGATGCTCGTGGACCTGCTGGCCGCGGTGCCGTCGGTGGTCTACGGCCTGTGGGGAGTCTTCGTGCTCGGGCCCAAGCTCGAACCGGTGGAGAAATGGTTTGCCAACACCTTCTCCTTCATCCCGTGGATCGGCGGGGGCGGCGACAGCATCACCCCCGGCAACTACTTCATCGCCGGGCTGATCCTGGCGATCATGATCCTGCCCATCGTCTCGGCGATCGCTCGCGAGGTGCTGGCCACCGTTCCTCCCGAAAACAAGGAGGGGGCACTGGCGCTGGGCGCGACCCGCTGGGAGATGATCAGAATGACGGTTCTGCCCTACGCCCGGCCGGGGATCACGGGCGGCGCGATGCTGGGGTTGGGACGCGCCATCGGCGAGACCATCGCGGTGGTGCTGACGATCGGCAACGCGCCCACGATCGGCAAGCACCTGTTTGACCAGGGGTACACGCTGGCCGCCGTGATCGCCAACGAGTTCGGCGAGGCCGCCAACCAGCCCCTGCACGCGTCGGCACTGTTCGCCGCCGGTCTCGTGCTGTTCGTGCTCACGCTGCTCGTCAACATCCTTGCCCGGTGGTTCGTCCGCCGCGGCACGCGGGGCCTACGGGCGCCCGAGCCCGAAGATGACGGCGGCGGGTCGGTCTCCGGCGTCGCGGCCCTGGGGGCGGCGTCATGAGCGCGACCAGCGGCTCCACGCTCCTCCCGCGGACCAGCGGCGGCCGGAAGCGCAAGGACAGGATCATGCGCGGCCTGATGATGGCGGCCACCGGGCTGGCTCTCGTACCGCTGATCTTGATCATCTACTACCTGCTCTACAAGGGCCTGAGCTCATGGGGCCGCTCGGGGTTCTTCACCACCGATCCGAACGGCAACTTCTTCGGCAATCCCGGAGGCATCCGCAGCGCCATCCTCGGCACCCTGGAGATCGTTGCCCTCGCCACGATCATCGCGATTCCGGTCGGGATCGCCGTGGCGCTGTGGCTCACCGAGTACGGCAAAGACGCGTGGTTCGCCAACGTCGTGCGTTACTTCGTGGACGTGATGACCGGGGTGCCGTCGATCGTCTTCGGGCTCTTCATCTACATCTCCCTCGTGATCTCGCACGTCGGAGGGAGCGGGTTCGCCGGCTGGAAGGGCTCGCTGGCGCTGGCGCTGCTCATGCTCCCGATCGTCATCCGCTCCTCCGAGGTCGTGTTGCTGCTGGTCCCCGCGACTCTCCGGGAGGCCGCCCTGGCCCTGGGGGCCCCGCGCTGGCGCATCATCTGGAAGGTCGTGCTGCCCACGGCGCGCTCGGGTCTGGTCACCGGCTCGCTGCTGTCGATAGCGCGCGGGATGGGCGAGACCGCACCGCTGCTGTTCACCGTGTCGGTGGCGTTCGGGCTGACCGGCAACCTCAACAGCATCATGAACTCGCTGCCCATGCAGATCTTCGGTGACATCACCAGTCCTCGTGACGCGGTGGTGGCTCGTGCCTGGGGCGCCGCGCTCACCCTGGTCGCCCTGGTTCTCATCCTCAATCTGATCGCGCGAGCCGTCTCGCGAAGGAGCCGCCTAACATGACCGGACCGGAAACGACGAGTAAGGAACCCGAGAAAATGTCGAGCGCTCCTGAGCAGTCGGAGCAGGAGGCGGCGCCGGACCTCTCCGCGATGGGGGAGCGTCGTCAGGGACACGGGATCAAGGTCAAGGACCTCCACGCGTACTACGGGTCTGTCCACGCGGTCAAGGGGGTCAGCATCGACTTTCCCGCCAACGAGGTGACGGCGCTCATCGGCCCGTCGGGCAGTGGAAAGTCCACCGTGGTCCGTTGCATCAACCGTATGCACGAGGAGATCCCGGGCGGACGCTCGGAGGGAAGCGTGACGCTTGATGAGATCGATGTCTACAGCCCTGACGTCGACATCACGGCGGTACGGCGGATGATCGGAATGGTCTTCCAGAAGCCCAACCCGTTCCCCACCATGAGCATCTTCGACAACGTGGCCGCGGGGCTCCGGCTCACCGGCACCAAGACCGACAACCTGCGCGAGCGCGTCCACCGCGCGCTGCGCGCGGTGGGGTTGTGGGGCGAGGTCAAGAACCGGCTCAACTCGCCGGGGATCGGGCTGTCCGGCGGCCAGCAGCAACGGCTGTGCATCGCCCGCGCGGTCGCGGTCGAGCCCGAGGTCATCCTCATGGACGAGCCCGCATCCGCGCTGGATCCGATCTCCACGCTGAAGGTGGAGGAGCTCATCGACGAGCTGAAGAACCGCTACACCATCGCGATCGTCACCCACAACATGCAGCAGGCCGCGCGGGTGGCGAAGTCCACGGTGTTCATGCTCGACGGAGAGGTCGTGGAGCACGCCGAGACGACCAAGCTCTTCACCAACCCGTCGGACGAGCGCACCGAGCGCTATGTGACCGGCAAATTCGGCTGACCCAAGGGGGTCCCTGAAAGATGCAGGAGACGCGCCACCAATTTCGCGAGGACCTCAAGGAGCTGGAGCGCCAGGTCCTCGGCGGCCTCGACCTTGTCATCGGGCAGCTGGACCGGGCGCTGGAGTCGGTCAGCTACCAGGACGTCGAGCTGGCCGCGATGGTGGTGGCCGACGACGACCGGATCGACGGTCGCTACCTGGAGGTCCACCAGGGCATCCTCTCGCTGCTGGCCCGCCAGTCGCCGGTGGCCACCGACCTGCGCATCGTCGCCGCGCTGCTGCATTGCATCCGCTGCATCGAGCGCATGGGCGACCAGTGCGTCAACATCGCCAAGCTCGTCCCCCTGTCGGGCCATGATGCTCCCAAGGACAAGGAGCTGCTCGACGCGATCGAGCGCATGGGCCAGCTGGCCCGCTCCGAGGTCTCCGAGGCCAAGGACTCCCTGCGCACGCGCAACGTCGAGCTCGCCCAGGACATCGTGCGTCAGGACGCTGAGATCAACCGGCTGAACCGGGCTATCTTCAAGCGCGCCGTGGAGATCGGGGATGACCTCGAGCTGCGCGAGTGGGGCATGTTCATGATCCTGGTGGCGCGGTGCCTGGAGCGGGTTGGCGACAACGCCGTGGAGATCGCCGAGCAGGTGGTGTTCGTCGTCACCGGGCTCTTCCGCGAGGTGGCTGACATCGGCACCTCGGCGGAGACGGCGCAGAGCAGCTGACCCGGCGCCCGCGTGGAGGGTCCACGCGGCGCAGAATTGGCCACGGGGACAGTGACGGCGGCGGCCGTGGCCGCGACTCTTGTGCGCATGAGCGCACGGCCACCTCAGATCGTCGCCTTCGGCGGAGGCGGGTTCTCGATGGAGTGGGGCAACCCGCTGCTCGATGACCATGTCCTCTCGCTCACCGGCGTCGCCCACCCACGGGTGTGCTTCCTGCCGACGGCCAGCGGCGACGCCGACCACTACGTGGTGCGCTTCTATCGCGCCTTTCCGGCGTCGCGGTGCGTGCCGTCGCACATCTCGCTGTTTCGCCGTGAGACGGGGGTGGGGGACCCACACGCACACCTCATGGCCCAGGACCTGATCTATGTGGGCGGAGGCAGCCTCGTCTCCCTGCTCGGGACGTGGCAGGCCCACGGGATCGATCTGGCCCTGTACGACGCCTGGCGAGCTGGGGTGGTGCTGTGCGGAGGGTCGGCCGGCTCGTTGTGCTGGTTCACCGACGTTCTCTCGGGCTTTCACGAAGGGCCGGCCCGGCGCGTGGAGGGCCTGGGCTTCCTGCCCTGGTCAAACGCGGTGCACTACAGCGACGAGCCCGGCCGGCGCTCCGCCTTCATGTCCGCGGTGGCCGGAGGCATGGCGGCCGGCTACGGGGTCGGCGATGCGGCGGCGCTGCACTTCGTCGACACCGAGCTGACCGAGGTGGTGTCCTCGCGCCCCGAGGCGCGGGCGCGCTTCATCTGCTGTGACGGCGCCGGTGGCGCCAGGGAGGAAGATCTACCCGTGAGGTATCTCGGCGCTCCTGAGCTGCGCCGCGTCGCGTGAGCAGCGGCGGCGACGACCGCCGCAGCATCCTCGCCATGGGCGGCGGGGGCTTCACCATGCAGGACCGCAGCCCGGCGCTGGACCGGCTGGTGCTGACGCTGACCGGGGTGGCGTGCCCCCGGGTGTGCTTCCTGCCCACCGCCAGCGGCGACGGGCGTGACCAGACCACCCGCTTTTACGAGCGGTTCAGCGGCTGGCCGTGTGAGCCCAGCGTCCTGTCCCTGTTTCACCTGGGTCGTGACCGCATCGACCCGCGCGCCCACCTGCTGGCCCAGGACGCCATCTACGTCGGGGGCGGCTCGATGCGCAACATGCTCGCCGTGTGGCGCGAGCACGGGGTCGACGAGACGATGCGCTCCGCGTGGGAGCGCGGGGTCGTCCTGGCCGGGCTGAGCGCCGGCGCCATGTGCTGGTTTGAGAGCGGGATCACGATGAGCGGTGGGTCGCCGCGGCCGGCGGCGGGGCTGGGGCTGCTGGAGGGCAGCCTGTCGGTGCACCTGGATGGGGAGCCCGAGCGGCTCCCCGCCTATCGCACGGCTGTGGCCACCGGCGCGATGCCGCCCGGATACGCCGTCGATGACTGCGCGGCGCTGCTGATGTGCGGCACGGCGGTGGGCCGGTGCGTGAGCTCGCGGCCGGGGGCGCGGGTGGTCCGGGTGTCGGCGAATGGGGAGGGGGGCGTCGTCGAGCGGGAGATGGCGGTGGAGGTCCTGCCGGGTGCGGTGGCGGCTGACGCGCCGGTGGGGGCGGGGGAACCGCGGGGGGTGGCGGAGCTGCGGGCGCTGCGGGCGGGACGGCACCGGTGGGATTGAGGGGTGGGGCGGCATCGGTGGGATTGAGGGTCGCGGCGGACCTGGGTTTCGCGGGAAACCTGGGCCGCGCCGTGAGGTTTCGTGCGAATCCCATGTGGTGGATGGGGAACGCGGGAAACCCGCGTGGGCGCCCGAGGTTTCCCGCGTTATCCAGGTCGGAGCGGGTGGTGCCCTGGCGGGGAACCGCGCGCGGTCAGCCGGCAGTGCTGGCCGCGCCCTGCCGACGGCGCAGGAAGATCAGCGCGGCCGCCACCAGGACGGCGGCGACGATCAAACCGATCAACAGCGGGGCCGCGGAGCTGCCGCTGCTCGAGGAGCCGGTCGAGACGCCCGCCACGCCCTTGATCGGGTGGCCGTCGGCGGCGGCGAGCTTGGCCACAGCCACGATGGCGGCCTGGGCCAGCGCGGCGCTCGCCTTGTCCTTGGGGGGGGCCAGGCCCTTGACGGCGGCCTCGGCCTTGGCGCTCATGCCCTGCACCCCGTAGCCCGCGGGCATGACCACGAGCAACGGCTGGGGCCCGTTGAAGCTGATCTCCTTGTCGAGGAACTTGGCGTAGTTCTCGGGCTGGCCGAAGAGCTCGGGGATGACGCCGAGGTCCACCGCGGTGGCGATGAGGGCCACCTTGATGGGGAGCCCGGCCTTCTTGGCCGCCGCCGTCTCGGCGTTCAGGGTGTCCTGGGTCGCGCGCGGGACCGGCGGCGAGTACGGGTAGTAGACGTTCTGTCCCAGCAGGACGTCGCTGGCCGGATCCCCGTCGGCCAGGGCGGACACTGGAACCAGAGCTGCCACCAGAATCGCGGCGGCGAGCAGCGTGGCGACACGGCGGACCATCCCCGACATTATCCTCAGCGACCTTGCCTCAGCGGAAGTCCACCAAGTCTCGTAAGCGGCGCAGCCGGGCCGGCGCTCCGCGCGCGGTCGCCTCCACTCGGCGCGACGAGCGGGCCGAGCGCCAGGCGCAGACCAAGCAGGAGGTCAGGCGCGGCGGCCGGGTGCTGGGCCGGGAGGGCGAGCGGCCCGAGGGCCCCTTCGGCGGCCTGCCGATCTCCGAGCTGGCCATCCTGCTCGGGCTCATCGCGGCGGTGATCGGGTTCATCCAGCATGGCGGGCCGGCGCTGATCGTCGGGCTGATCGTGTGCGCCCTGGGCGTCATCGAGATCACCGCGCGCGAGCACTTCAGCGGCTACCGGTCCCACGCCTCGCTGCTGGCCGCGATCCCCTCGGTGGCGGCCGAGGTCGGCATCGTGCTCGCGTTCAAGCCCAGCCAGCGCGCGCTGCTGGTGCTGGTGGTGGTGCCGATCTTCGGCGGGCTGTTCTGGTGGTTGCGCAAGCGCTTTCTCATCGCCCGCCAAGCGCGCGTGGCGCGGCTGCACGCGCGTCCGCCGGCGTCCTAAGGCGTGTGGACCGGCTCGCCCGGGACGGGCAGGTCGGGCAGGGGCAGCGCCGGCTCGCCAGCCTCGGCGGGCACGCCCGGCAGATGCAGCGTGAAGATCGCGCCGCCGTCGACGGCGTTGACCACCGACGCGCTGCCGCCGTGCTGCTCGGCCACCTGGCGCACGATCGAGAGACCCAGGCCGCTGCCCTGGCGCCCGCGGGAGTTGCGCCCCCGGAAGAAGCGGTCAAAGACATAGGGGAGGTCCTCGGGGTCCACGCCGCTGCCGTGATCGCGGACTTCGACGCCGCGCGGGCCGACCTGGAGCTCCACGGTGCCGCCCGCGGGCGAGTGGCGCGTCGCGTTGTCGAGCAGGTTGTTGATCGCGCGGGCCAGCCGCTCGGGGACGCCATCGATGAGGGTGGGCACCAGGGTGGCGTCGAAGTGGATCCCGGGGGCGTTGCGCCGGGCCCGTGCCAGCGACTCCGCGGCGACGCCGTCGAGGCGGACGTCGTCCATCTCGTGGGTCTGCTGATCACCCCGGGCGAGCTCGATGAGGTCACCCACCAGCGCGGTCAGCTCCTCTGACTGCTCCACCACGTCGGCGAGCAGGCGCCGCCGGTCGTCGGGGTCAAGCTGCACCTCCTCCAGCAGAACCTCGATGTTGGTGCGCAGGCTGGTCACCGGCGTGCGCAGCTCGTGGGAGGCGTCGGCGACGAGCTGGCGCTGCGCGCGCACCGACTCGTCGAGGGCCGCGCGTGAGGCCTCCAGGCGGTCGAGCATCTGGTTGAAGTTGGTGGCCAGGAGGCCGACCTCGTCGTCGGCGTGCACCTTCAGGCGCTTGGTCAGGTCGTCGGTCTCGCCGATCTCCTGGGCGACATCGGCGACCTCGGCCAGCGGGGCCAGCACCCGGCGCGAGGCCATGCGGCCCAGCACGCCGGCCAGCACGACGCCGCCGGCGAGCAGGAGGGCGAGCACCAGCCGGAGGTCCGACAGCGTGTTGTCGACGCCGCCGAGCGGCCGGGCGATCTCGATCGCCACCGGGGTCCCGTCGCGCAGGGTGTCGTGGAAGGTGATCATCCGCAGGTGGCTGCCGTTGACGCGGATGTCCTCCATCGTGGCCGCCGACCCGTTGCCCGACTCGATGATCGCGTTGGTGGTCTGGTTGACCGGGAGCGTGAGGCCGCCCTCGGATTGCGCCACACCGTCGTTGGGGATGACGATCTGGGCGTAGGGGGCGGGGCCGCCGGCGTTGGGCGGGAGATCCCCGTAGCCGCCGAAGCTGCCGCCCAGCGCGATGCTGCCCTGGTTGATCACCGCGTTGGCCTGGGCGCGCAGCGAGTTGTCCACCTGGCTGCGCAGCTGATGGCGCACGAGCATGTAGCAGCCCGCGACGGCGAGGAGGACGGCGATTCCGACGGATGCAGCAGCGATCAGGGAGAGGCGCTTGCGCAGGGTCATGAGGCGATCAGTCGCGCAGCACGTACCCGATCCCGCGCACCGTGTGCAGGAGCCGCGACTCGCCGCCGGCCTCGGTCTTGCGCCGCAGGTACCCCATGTAGACGCCGAGCGCGTTGGAGGTGGGGCCGAAGTCGTAGCCCCAGACGTTCTCGAAGATCGTGGTCCGCGTCAGCACCTGGCGGGGGTGGCGCATGAACAGCTCCAGCAGCAGGAACTCGGTGCGCGAGAGCTCGATCAGCCGGTCACCGCGATGCACCTCGTGGGCGATCGGATCGAGCACGAGGTCGGCGTAGCGCAGCGGCTCGCCGTCGGCGGTGCCGTCGCCCGAGCGGCGCAGCAGCGCCCGCAGCCGGGCCTGGAGCTCGCGCAGCGCGAATGGCTTGACCAGGTAATCGTCGGCGCCGACGTCGAGC
>DATJTQ010000254.1:0-4702 GCA_035503355.1 Solirubrobacteraceae bacterium | reverse complement strand
CCGCCGGGGATGGCCGCGACGTCGCCGGCGAACGGCACCGCCGCGACCCCGGGCGATGCCCAGACGAGCCAATGGTTCGAGGCCGAGCCGCTGTGGTTCAAGCGGGCCGTCTTCTACGAGATCCACATCCGCGGCTTCTTCGACGGCAACGGCGACGGCTCCGGGGACTTCCGCGGCCTCACCGAGAAGCTCGAGTACCTGCAGTGGCTGGGGATCGACTGCATCTGGCTGCTGCCCTTCTACGAGTCACCCCTGCGCGACGGCGGCTATGACATCTCTGACTTCACCAGGGTGCACCCCGACTACGGCACCGTCGACGACGTCCAGGACCTGATCGACGCCGCCCACGCGCGGCGCATCCGGGTGATCGCCGACCTGGTCATGAACCACACCTCGTCAGATCACCCGTGGTTCCAGGAGAGCCGCACCGGCGGCCCCGACGGTCCCAAGCGTGACTGGTACGTGTGGTCTGACACCGACGAGCGCTATCAGGACGCGCGCATCATCTTCACCGACACCGAGGTGTCGAACTGGACCTATGACCCGGTCGCGGGCGCGTACTACTGGCACCGCTTCTTCTCCCACCAGCCCGACCTCAACTACGACAACCCCGAGGTCCATGAGGCGATGAGCGGCGTGCTGCGCTTCTGGCTGGACATGGGCCTGGACGGCTTTCGCCTGGACGCGGTGCCCTACCTGTACGAGCGCGAGGGCACCATCTGCGAGAACCTGTCCGAGACCCACGCGTACCTCAAGAAGGTCCGCAAGGAGATCGAGGCCGACTACCCCGATCGGGTGTTGCTGGCCGAGGCCAACCAGTGGCCGGCCGATGTCGTGGAGTACTTCGGCGACGGGGACGAGTGTCAGATGTGCTTTCACTTCCCGGTGATGCCGCGGATGTTCATGGCCGTCCGCCGCGAGGAGGCCACTCCCATCTACGAGATCCTCGAGCGCACCCCCGCCATCCCCGACAACTGCCAGTGGGGACTGTTCCTGCGCAACCACGACGAGCTGACCCTGGAGATGGTCACCGACGAGGAGCGCGACTACATGTACTCCGAGTACGCCAAGGACCCGCGGATGAAGATCAACCTCGGGATCCGCCGGCGCCTCGCGCCGCTGCTCGACAACGGCCGCGACGAGATCCAGCTCATGACCGCGATCCTGTTCAGCCTGCCCGGGTCACCGGTTCTCTACTACGGTGATGAGATCGCGATGGGAGACAACATCTTCCTCGGCGACCGTGACGGCGTGCGGACGCCGATGCAGTGGACCGGCGACCGCAACGGCGGCTTTTCCCGCGCCGACTTCGCGCAGCTCTACGCCCCACCGCTGATGGACCCCGTCTACGGGTTTCAGGCCGTCAATGTCGAGGCGCAGCTGCGCACCCCGACCTCGCTGCTGCGCTGGATGCACCGGTTCATCGCCCTGCGCAAGGAGCACCCGGTGTTCGGACTCGGGACCTACGAGCCGATCGAGACCTCCAACCCACGCGTCTTCGCCGTGCTGCGGCGCTTCGAGGAGGACACCGTGCTGTGCGTGCACAACCTGGCGCGCTCGGCGCAGGCGGTGGAGCTGGACCTCTCGGCCCACGCGGGTCGCTCTCCGGTTGAGCTGTTCGGCCGCAGCCGCTTTCCCCGGATCGGCGACCTCAGCTACCTGCTGACGCTCGCGCCCCGTGGCTTCTTCTGGTTCCAGCTCGTGGCCGAGGGGGAGGACGCGATCGGATGACCGAGCGCGTCACCAACCCGGCCGCGGAGATCGACCGCCTGGACCCCGACGAGGTGGCGGCGTGGCTTGAGGGCCAGCGCTGGTATGCCTCCAAGTCGCGTCACGTCACCGGGCTGCAGATCGAGGAGAGCGTCGCGATCGCCGACGCGCCCCCGCTCATCGTCAACCTCGTGCAGGCCCGCTTTGCCTCGGGCAGCCACGAGCTCTACCAACTGCCCTTCGTCCTGATGGCCGCCGGCCAGGTCGGCGAGCGTTCGGTGGTGTGCGCCACCGAGGATTGGAGCGCCGTCGACGCGGTGGCCGACCCCGAGCTCGTCCGCGAGCTGATGCGCCAGATGGACGCCGGCAGCACGCTGCAGGGTGCGAGCGGCACCTTCCGCTTCCAGCACGTCGAGCTCAGCGGCCAGCTTCCCCTGGAGGCGCCGGTGCGCCCGATGGGCGTCGAGCAGTCCAACTCGTCGATCGTCTTCGGCGACGAGACGGTGCTCAAGGTGTTCCGCCGGCTGGAGCCCGGCATCAACCCCGAGCTCGAGGTCCTGCAGTTCCTCACCCGCCGCGAGTTCGCCAACATCGCGCCGCTGCAGGGGTGGTACGAGTACGAGGGCAAGTCGTTTCTGGCGACGCTGGGCGTCGCCCAGCGGTTCTTCGCCGACGCGGTCGGGGGGTGGGAGCTGGCCCTGGACCAGATCGCGGGCGACCCGGCGGCGTTCCTGCCCGAGCTGGGCAGCCTCGGAGCGGTCACCGCCGAACTGCACAACTGTCTGGCCTCCGATGCCCAGGACCCCGCCTTCAGCCCCGAGGAGCCGAGCGCCGAGTCGATGTCGCTGCTCACCGCCACCATCGACGAGGACATCGAGCGCGTCTTCGTGCGCCTACCCGACGACGAGCGCGTGGCCTCCATCGCCGGCCGCGGCCAGGACGTCCGTGAGCAGATCGCCATGCGCGCCCAGACCGGGGTCGGCGGCCGCGCCATCCGCACCCACGGCGACTATCACCTGGGGCAGACCCTGCACCGCGCCGGCGCCCGCGGCTGGGTCATCATCGACTTCGAGGGCGAGCCGGCGCGTCCGCTGTTCGAGCGCCGTCAGAAGCGCAGCCCCCTGCGCGACGTGGCCGGCATGCTGCGCTCGCTGGCCTACGCCACCTCCGCCGCCGAGCTCATGCGCGGGATCCCGGCCCCCGGCCGGTTCGAGGAGCAGGCGCGCGCCATCTTCCTGGAGAACTACTTCGCCGCCATCGACCCGGCGCTGCTGCCGAGCGGCGAAGCCGCCATCGCCAACATGCTGGCGATCTTCGAGCTGGAGAAGGCCATCTACGAGCTGCAGTACGAGCTCGACAATCGACCGGATTGGTTGCCCATTCCCGTGGCGGGTATCGCTCGCCTCTTGGAGACCGCATGACCACCACCATCGCCAAGAACGATCTCGACGCTCTCGTCCGCCGTGAGCACCCCGAGCCCCACGCCATCCTCGGCGCGCACCGCTCCGAGGGCGGCGTCACCATCCGCGCGCTGCGCCCGTCAGCCGAGTCGGTCACGGTCAAGCCCAGTCGCGGCAAGGGCGTGCCGATGACCGAGATCCACCCCGGTGGCATCTTCGAGGCGGAGATCGAGGGCGCCGAGCTGCCGCTGAAGTACAAGTTCAAGGTCGACTACGGGTCGGGCGGGAAGTTCACCGTTCAGGACCCGTACGCGTTTGGCCCCACCATCGGCGAGCTGGACCTGCACCTCATGGGCGAGGGGCGCCACGAGGAGCTCTATGACCGTCTCGGCGCGCACGTGCGGGAGCACGAAGGCGCGCAGGGCACCGCCTTCGCGGTGTGGGCCCCGGCCGCACGCGCGGTGAGCGTCGTCGGTGACTTCAACTCCTGGGACGGGCGGCTGCACGCGATGCGCTCGATGGGATCCAGCGGGATCTGGGAGTTGTTCCTCCCCGAGGTCGGCCCCGGCCAGCGCTACAAGTACGAGATCCTCACCCAGGACGGGGAGGTCCTGCTCAAGGCCGATCCCTACGCGCAGGAGACCGAGGTGCCGCCCAAGACCGCCTCGGTCATCCACGTCCCCGGCCACGACTGGTCAAAGAAGGACGCCAAGTTCCTCGCTGACCGCGGCAAGTCCGAACCGCTCGCAGAGCCGGTGTCGATCTACGAGGTCCACCTCGGCTCCTGGCGGCTGAACTCGCTGGAGGACAACCGCCCGCTCACGTACGCCGAACTGGCCGACGAGCTCACCGCCTACTGCGAGGACATGGGCTTCACCCACGTCGAGCTGCTCCCGGTGATGGCCCACCCCTTCACCGGCTCCTGGGGGTACCAGGTCACCGGCTACTACGCGCCCACCCCGCGCTACGGCTCGCCCGACGACCTGCGCGCGTTCATCGACAAGATGCACGCCAGGGGGATCGGGGTGATCCTGGACTGGGTCCCGGCGCACTTCCCGCGCGACGAGTTCGCCCTGGCGCGCTTTGACGGCAGCGCCCTCTATGAGCACGCCGACCCGCGGCGCGGAGCACATCCGGACTGGGGCACGCTGGTCTTCAACTTCGGCCGTTACGAGGTCCGCAACTTCCTCATCTCCAACGCGCTGTTCTGGCTGCGCGAGTACCACGTGGATGGCATCCGCGTCGACGCGGTGGCCTCGATGCTGTACCTGGACTACTCGCGGCGTGAGGGTGAGTGGGTGCCCAACCAGTTCGGAGGCCGCGAGGACCTCGACGCGGTGGCCTTCCTCAAGGAGCTCAACGAGGTGATGTACGGCCACGAGGAGGGGATCATCTCCGCCGCCGAGGAGTCCACGGCGTGGCCAGGGGTCTCGCGGCCCACCTACCTGGGCGGTCTGGGCTTCGGCTTCAAGTGGAACATGGGCTGGATGCACGACACGCTCGGCTACTTCCAGCAGGACCCGATCTACCGCCGCTATCACCATCACGAGCTCACCTTCAGTCTCATGTACGCGTTCTCAGAGAACTTCGTG
>DATJTQ010000253.1:0-14633 GCA_035503355.1 Solirubrobacteraceae bacterium | reverse complement strand
AGCGGAGAGGGAGGGATTCGAACCCTCGATGGACGAAACCGCCCATACCGGTTTTCGAGACCGGCGCATTCAACCGCTCTGCCACCTCTCCGGGGCTACGGCGGACAACAAGTTAGAGCACTCCGGCTCGGCCTGGCGGTTGGCGGGTTGCGGCGGCGGGCGGCCTAGACAGCCCCGGTATTCCAGTCGTTGTTGTTGGTGGTGCGGTTCCAGCCGCCGCTGACCGTCGAGCCCGACGTTGTCGTGCGGGTCCGTTCGGCGACCTTGGTGGAGGTGAGGAAGGCTTCGAGCTCGTCGCCGCCGAGGCGGATCTGGGCGATCTGGGGCGTGGTGAAGGTGATCTGCCGGTCCACGGTCGTGGTCAGGCCGTGCGTCAGGATGTCCAGGGCGGCGAACGGCAGCGTCCGTCCGGCCGGCTTGACCAGTGAGCTCAGCGAGGTGTTGATCGGCACCGTCAGCGCGGCCGTGGGCGGAGGCTTGGGCGCGTGGGAGCCGGCGGCGGCCTGCTGGACGGAGATCACATCGCCGTTGTGCGCGGTGGTCTTGACCACCGGGGTGCCGCGGAGGCTGCTGACGCGGTCCAGTTCGATCTCCTGCCTGCGCCCCTGCTGGATCTGGCCGAGGGCACCCAGGCTCCGGCCGAGGATGAGGTAGCTGCGATGGCCACCCGCCGCCCCGGTCGGGGGTGCGGCCGCCGGTGCCAAGGCGTCGTCGGAACCCCCGGCCAGGGTGACCGAGGACACGACCCGGCTGGGCCCGCTGGCGCCGAAGAGTTTGATCGTGAGCGTCCGGTAGCCGAGCGCGACCTCGTGCCGACCCTCGGCGGTCGCCACCTTCAGCACCTGCACGCCGGTGAAGTCAAGTTCGTCGCGCAGCCGGGCGCCGGCCGTCTTGGGGGCCAGCGCGTAGCGGTACAGGCTCAGCGACGGGATCACCGTCCCAGCGGTCTCGCGAGCGGTCAGCCAGCGGACCGCGGACCCGACCTGCGTGGTGAAGACGAACGTGCTCAGGGTGCGCCTGGCGCCCTGGTTCTGGATGGTGAGATCGTCGCCGGTGACGGCGAACCGGTCCCCGCTGAGGGTGCCGGTGCCCGCCAGGGCGGTCAGGCCGGACGCGCCGATGTAGGCGTTGGCGGCACGTCCGAGCTGCGCGACCGCGGGCAGCTTGGCGGGATGCTCGGGGAGCTTGACGATCGGGATGGGGGTGGTCGCGGTGGTCGTGGTCGTGGTCGTGGTCGTGGTCGTCGGCGGGGGCGGGGCGGCCGCGGCCGGTCCCCAGTCGGGGTTCTCGGCTCCGGCGGTGTTGCCCAAGGCACCGCCCAGAGCGCCGGAGTGCGGGAAGACGAACTGCAGGACGCTTCCCCCGCCGTTGCGCACGCCGGCGACGAGCACGGTCCCGTCGGGCGACCAGGCGGAGGTGTCGAAGTGATCGGGCTCGCCGGTCTGACCGGCGTCGGTGATCTGTTGCGGCGTCCCGCCCGTGGCCGGAACGAGCCACAGATTGTTGTTGGGGCCGCCGTTGGCATCGGTGAACACGAGCTGGTTGCCGTCGGGTGACCACGACGGGTGCGCGGCCACACCGGTGAGCGTCGTCAGCTGCGTCTGGTTTGAGCCACTGGCGGTCATCGTCCACACGTCGCCGTCGCGGATGAAGGCGATCGCGCCCGTCGCCGACCACGCCGGATCGGTCGAGGCGTCGGCAGCCGCTGCGGTGATGTCGGTCTGTCCGGCCCCGTCGGCGTTCATGACCCAGACGTCGCGCTTCGGGGTCGAGACGTTGAAGTCGATCTGGACGTAGGCGATCCGCGTTCCGTCCGGGGACCACGTGGGCTCGCTGTCGGTGGCGCTGGGATCGACGGGGGCGATGGAGGTCTCGCCCGTGCCGTCGGCGTTCATCACGGTGATCTCATCGTTGGACACGAACGCGATCTTTGTTCCATCGGGCGAGAACACCGGATCACTGTCGCCGTCGTTGTTGCTGTCGTGCGTCAGCTGCGTGAGCCCGCTCCCGTCCGAGTTGACCACCCAGATCTGGTTGTTGAGGTCGAAGGTGATCCGCCCATTGGCGCCCGGATACGCCGCGCTGGCGCCGTCCGGTCTCGCCGCCGCGACGGCGAGGGCCAGCCCGATGCAGATCGCTGCCAACCCCGCGAGCGCGCAGAGCGCGCGCCGCGACAGGCCCCATTCACCCATGGAGACTCCTTCTCGTACACGTCAGGTAACGGTTGCCACAGCCTCCCGGCGGGGGACCATGCGGCGCAGCAGCATGCCAGCGGCGGTGGGCCGCCGCATCGTGGTCGCGACCACGATTTTCGGCGCCTCGGCGCTCCGGGACCCAGCGCTCCGGGGAGCCTTAGCGCTCCGGGGTCCTGAGCGCTCCGGGGGGCTGAGCGCTCCGCGGGTCTCAGCGCCGCGAGGCGAAGAACTCGCGCAGGAGGTCGCCGCACTCCTGCGCCAGCAGCCCCGACTGCACCTGGGGGCGATGGTTGAGCCGCGGCTCGGCCAGGACGTCGAACACGCTGCCCGATGCGCCGGCCTTGGGGTCGGTGGCGCCGAACACCACCCGCGGAACCCGGGCCAGCACGATCGCCCCGGCGCACATCGCGCAGGGCTCGAGCGTGACGTAGAGCACGGCCTCGAGCACGCGCCAGCTGCCCAGGGCCTGCGCTGCCGCCCGCAGCGCGATCATCTCCGCGTGGGCCGTGGGGTCGGCGCGCAGTTCGCGCTCGTTGCGTCCGGTCCCGATGACCTCGCCGTCGTGGACCACCACCGCGCCGACCGGGATGTCGTCGTGCTCTGTCGCGCGGACGGCCTCGCGCAGCGCCAGGCGCATGAAGTACTCGTCACGTGGGAAGAAGTGCGGCCCGGACACTGGCGTTCTTGAGTAGGAAGTTGTACTTTTCAGGTAGGGGTTATCGCTGTCCAATCTAGTCTTACGGCCTCACCGCGCGTGTCTGGGGCGCAGGCGCAGCGCGGGGTTCATGGCCGCTGAGCTCACCCGGCATCCGCTGCGCCTGGCGGGGCTCGGTCTCGTGCTGCTGGCGACGGTGCTCGCCGGCGCGGCCGCGCAGGCTCGGGCCGCCGACTACGTGCCCCACGAGGTGATCGTCGGCTATCGCGCGGGCGCCGTCGAAACGCCTGCGCTGGCCCGGCTCGGAGTGCGCTCCAGCAGCCCGGCGGCGACGCCGGGCAGCCGCGTGCTGCACCTGCGGCCGGGCGAGAGCGTCCCGGCGGCGATCGCGCGTCTACGTCGCCAGCACAGCGTGGCCTACGCGCTGCCCGACTACATCGCGCATGTCGCCGGGGGAACGCCGACCGGCGCCTCCCTGCGCGCCAACATCGGCGAGACGGCCGGCGTCTGGTACCCCAACGACGGCGGGCGCACGGATCGGCCCCGCGGCTGGGAGTCGATGCAGTGGAACATGCTGCCCACCTCCGGGGTCAACGCGCCCCAGGCGTGGGCGAATCTGCTCGCCGTCCATCGGGGCGGCGGCAAGGGCGTCGTCATCGCCGTCCTGGACACCGGGGTCGCCTACCGCAACTGGAAGACGTTCCGCCGCTCCCCCGACTTCGGCCGCACCCGCTTCGTCGCGCCCTACGACTTCGTCTCGGGCAACCGCTATCCCCTGGACCGCAACGGCCACGGCACCTTCGTGGCCGGCGTCCTGGCCGAGTCCACCAACAACAGCGTGGGCCTCACGGGCCTGGCCTACGGCGCCTCGATCATGCCCGTCCGGGTACTGGACTCCAGCGGCGAGGGCGACGAGACCACAATCGCCCGGGGCATCCGCTACGCCGTGCAGCACGGCGCCCAGGTCATCAACCTCAGCCTCGAGTTCTTGCCCAGCCAGGTCAACTCGGGCTCGGAGATCCCGCAGATCGTCAGCGCCATCGGCTACGCGCATCGGCACGGGGTGACCGTGGTCGGCGCCGCCGGCAACGACGAGACCAACCAGATCGCCTACCCGGCTCGCGCGCCCGGTGTCATCTCGGTGGGGGCCACCACCCGCGATCGCTGCCTGGCCGACTACTCCAACGGCGGCAGCGGCCTGGACATCGTGGCGCCCGGAGGCGGCGACGACGCGATCATGCCCTCCGAGCCCGACTGCCACCCGGAGCGCTCGCTGCCGTCCATCTACCAGCTGACGCTGACCTCGCCCCCGCACTGGAGCGAGTTCGGCTACCCCAACTACTACATCGGGACCTCGATGTCCTCGCCCGAGGTGGCCGCGGCGGCGGCGCTGGTCATCGCCAGCCGGGTGATCGGGGCCCACCCGACGCCCGACCAGATCCTCAACCGCCTCGAGGAGACGGCCACGACCCTGCCCGAGGGCGGCACCAAGCCCAACGCCGACTACGGCTACGGGCTGCTCAACGCGGGGGCCGCGACGGCGCCCATCGTGCCGACGCCGCCCCCGACCACCACGACGCCGACCACCACCACGCCGACCACCACCACGCCGGGCCCCTGAGGGCCGGCGCGGAACCTCCGGCCGCGCAGCCCTTGAGGCGCCGCCCGCGGCGGCCCGCGCCCACCCGCGGCGGCCCGCGCCTACCCCGTGCGGACGATCATCACCGAGCAGGGGGCGTGGTGCGACACCTTGTTGGGCACCGACCCCAGGAGGAACCGCGTGGCCCCGGTCATCCCCTTGTTGCCCACCACGATGAGGTCAGCGCCCTGCTCCTCGGCGACGTCGAGGATGGCGTCGGCGGCGTCGCCCACCCGGGCGAACGTCTCGACCCGATCCACGCCCGCCGCCTCGGCCTCCCGCTGCGCGGCCTCCAGCAGGGCCAGCACCTCCTCGCGGAGGTTGACCTGCACGTCGGCCGGCACGTGGACGCGCCCGATGCGCAGGTGGGGCTCGGACACCGGCTCGTAGGCGGAGACGATCTGCAGCCGGGCGTCGAGAGCACGGGCCAGCCGCACCGCCTCTGCCAGCGCCGCCCCCGCCGCATCGGAACCGTCCGTGCCGACGAGGATGGACCCCACCATGACGCCTCAGGCCAGGCGGGTGATCGCGATGACGATCCCGGCGACGACGAACACGACGATCAGGACCTGGGTCCACAGGACGATGCGTGGCATCTGCATAGAGGACCAAAGCTATCGTCTCGGCCATGCCGGAGCCGGTCAGTCCCGCACTCAAGGCGGTCAGTGACGCGGTGCTGGCGGTGGCCTCCCGGCGATCGGTCGATGAGGTCCTCCAGCAACTGGTGGAGTGCGCGCGCGAGCTGGCGCAGGCGCGCTACGCCGCATTGGGCATTCCGGATGGCAGCGGCGGCTTCCGGCGGTTCCTCGTCTCCGGCATGAGCGACGAGCTGATCGCGGCCATGGGCCCGCTGCCCCGCACCCACGGGATGCTGGGCGCGATGCTCCAGGCCGACGGCGCGTATCTCACCGACGACATCCACGACGATCCGCGCTTCCGGGGCTGGTGGCCGCGAGCCCACCCGGACATGCGCTCGTTCATCGGGGTGCCGATCGTCGCCCCCGACGAGGGGGTGATCGGTGCCTTCTACCTCACCGAGAAGGAGACCGCGCCCACCTTCGATGAGCACGACCGTGAGCTGATCGAGCTGTTGGCATCCCACGCCGCGATCGCCATCACCAACGCCCGTCTCTACGAGCGCAGCCGCGAGCTGTCGATGCTCTCGGAGCGCAACCGCCTGTCGCTGGAGCTGCACGACGTCGTCAGCCAGAAGCTGTTCAGCCTCAACCTGGCCGCCGAGTCGGCGGCCACCCTGCTCGACCGCGGCGCCGACGAGGCGCGCCCCCAGCTCGAGCGAGTCCGCGACCTGGCCCGCGAGGCGCTGGCCGAGCTGCGCTCGCTGATCTTCGGGCTGCGCCCCGCCGAGCTCGAACGCGACGGCCTGGAGGGCGTGCTGCGCAAGGAGGCGACCATGCTCCAGCGCGTCCATGGGGTGAAGGTCCGCGTCGAGACCGACGCCGGGCACGAGCCGCCCGCCGTCGAACCCGCCTGTGCCGCCGAGATCCTGCGCATTGTCGAGGAGGCGCTGCACAACGCGGTCCGCCACGCCGAGGCCACCACCGTCACCGTTCATCTCCACGGCGGCCCGGGCCAGACCCTGGCCGTCACGGTCACCGACGACGGGATCGGCTTTGATGTGACCGATCCGGAGCTGCGCTCGCGCCACCTCGGCCTCACCTCGATGGAGGAGCGGGCCCGCGAGCTCCGAGGCACCCTGACGATCAGCACCGGCGACGGCACCGGCAGTGGGACCACCGTGAGCCTGGAGGTGCCCGTCGATGGCCGCTGACGCCATCGGGGTCCTCATCGTGGATGACCACGCGGTGGTCCGCGAGGGGCTGCGCACCTTCCTCGAGCTCCAGGATGGGATCGAGGTGGTTGGCGAGGCCGGCGACGGGCAGCAGGCGGTGCAGGCGGCCGCCGAACTCGAGCCCGACGTGATCCTCATGGATCTTGTGATGCCGGTGCTGGATGGGATCGGGGCGATGCGCGAGCTGCGCAGCCGGGGCACACCAGCTCGCGTGATCGTCCTCACCAGCTTCTTGGACGACGAGCGGCTGATGCCCGCGTTGCAGGCGGGCGCCGCCGGCTACTTGCTCAAGGACGTCGAGCCCGCCGAGCTGGCGCGCGCGGTGCGCAGCGCCTGCGCCGGCGAGGCCCTCATCGACCCGACGGTCGCCGCCCGCCTGCTGCACACGCTGAGCGGTGACGGCGACGGCCCGCACGGGCGGGCCAGCCGCGGCCGCGCGGCGCTCACCGTCGACGACGCGATCGCGCAGCTCACCCGCCGCGAGCGCGAGGTCCTGGGGTTCATCGCCGTCGGGCAGTCCAACAAGCGGATCGCCCTGGAGCTCGGCGTGGCCGAGAAGACGGTCAAGACCCACGTCGGGCATCTGCTGGCCAAGCTCGGCGTCGCGGACCGCACTCAGGCGGCGCTGCTGGCCGCGCGACGCGGCCTGGGTCCGAAGACCTAAGACCAATTGCCACTACAAACTCAGACCGCCGCGAACGTACCGTCGGCGGCATGTCCACAGCCATCATCACCGGAGCCTCCCGAGGCCTGGGGCTGGCGCTCGCCCGGGCGCTGGCCCACCGCGGGTACCGGCTCGTCATCGACGCCCGCGGGGCTCCCGAGCTCCAGCGCGCCGCCACCGAACTCGAAGCCATCACCCACGTCCGGGCCGTGCCCGGCGACATCGCTGACGACTGGCACCGCGGAGCCCTGATCGACGCCGCCGGCGAGCAGATCGACCTGCTCGTCAACAACGCCTCCACCCTCGGCCCCAGCCCCCAGCCAGAGCTCGCGCGGTATCCGCTCCAGGCGCTTCAGCGCGTGTACGACGTCAACGTCGTCGCTCCGCTGGCCCTGGCCCAGCTCGCCGTGCCGCTAATGCCGGCGGGCGCGTGCCTGATCAACGTCACCTCCGATGCCGCGGTCGAGCCCTACGAAGGGTGGGGCGGGTACGGATCCTCCAAGGCCGCCCTCGAACAGCTCACGGCCATCCTCGCCGTCGAGCAGCCCGCCCTGCGCGTCTACGCCGTCGACCCGGGCGACATGCGCACCCAGATGCACCAGGAGGCCTTTCCCGGCGAGGACATCTCCGACCGCCCGCCGCCCGAGGAGAGCGTCCCCGGCCTGATCGGGCTCATCGAGTCCACGCTCCCCAGCGGCCGCTACCGGGCCCACGAGGTGGGCGGCGAGGTGGGCGGCGCGGTGGCCGGCGAGGTGGCCGGCGAGGTGGGCGGCGAGGTGGCCGGCGAGGTGCTGGCCCACGGGAGCGCATCGTGACCACCGCCGCGCTCGCCTTCGAGCTGCCCACCGCGCTGGAGGCCACCGAGCCGCCCGAGGCGCGCGGCCGCGCGCGCGACGCGGTGCGGCTGATGGTCGCCGACGCCACACGGGACCGGATCGCCCACGCCGCCTTCAGCGAGCTCCCGGAGTTCCTCGACGCGGGGGACCTGGTCGTGGTCAACGTCTCCGAGACGCTGCCCGCGGCCGTCGCGGCCACCCGCGCCGACGGGAGCGCCGTGCGCATCCACGTCGCCACCCAGGCGCCCCAGCTCGACGAGCAGCGCTGGCGGGTGGTGGAGCTGCGCTCCGCCGACGGCGCGCACCCGGCGCACGGCACAGCGGGCGAGGCGATCAGGCTCCCCGGCCCCGGCCACTCCGAGCTGACCCTGGTCGCCCCCTATGCGTCAGGAGAGCGCCTGTGGCTGGGCCGCCTGGACGGCCCGGGCACGATCGCGGATCTGCTGCGCGACCACGGCGAGCCGATCCGTTACGGGTACGTCCCCTGCGCCTGGCCGCTGACCGCCTACCAGAACGTGTACGCGCGCATCCCGGGCAGCGCCGAGATGCCGAGCGCCGGGCGCCCCTTCACCCATCGCCTGCTCTCCGAGCTGGCCACCCGCGGTGTGGCCCTGGCCCCGATCACGCTGCACACCGGCGTCTCCTCCCCCGAGCGCCACGAGCCGCCCTTTCCCGAGGAGTTCGAGGTGCCGGAGTTCACCGCCCGCCAGGTCAACATGACCCGCGCCACCGGCGGCCGGGTCATCGCGGTGGGCACCACTGTGGTCCGGGCGCTGGAGACCGTCGCGCACCCCACCGGCACGGTTCGGGCCGGCCGCGGCTGGACGAGCCTGGTCATCGACCCCGACCGCGGCGTGCACGCGGTGGACGGTCTGATCACCGGCTGGCACGAGCCCGAGGCCTCCCACCTGCAGATGCTGGCCGCGCTCGCCGGCGAGCCGTTTCTGGAGCGCTGCTACCACGAGGCGCTCCACGCCGGCTACCTGTGGCACGAGTTCGGCGACAGCCACCTCATCCTGCGCTGAGCGCGGTGGGCGCGAGCTGCTCGGCGTCCACGTCGTCGAGCAGCCCCACGGTGCGTGGGGCCCGGCCATCCTCGAGCAGGATCGCCCCGCCGGGCCAGTAGGGGTGCGGCGGGGAGGCGCGGTCCACCAGCAGCGCCTCATACAGCCACGCGCCGGTGTTGAGCAACCGCGGGCCCGCGCTCGCCGCGTTCGCGCCCGCTGAGCCCGCGCCGCCCGGCCACGGCTCATCGCCGATCGGCCCGCGCCGGTGCACGTGGCCGAACAACACCCAGTCGGCGTCGATGCCGAGCCGCGCGACCACCCGGGCCATGGCCGGCACGGCGGCGCGGCGCATCTGTACGTCCAGCAGCCGCGACGTCGCGGGCGCCATCCTCGCGCGCAGCAGCGTGCGCGGCAGGACGCGCGCCACCTCCATAGCCGTCTGCGCGACGGTGGCCACCGGCCGCGCCGCCAGCCGTGCCGGCAGCGGCTCACGCGAGCGGCTGCCCCGCCGGTGCAGGTGCTCGTAGCCGATCGGCGATGTCGGGCGCGCGTCGCGCCGGGCCGGGCGCAGCAGCCCGAACGCCGAATCGGGCAGCAGGTGGTGGTCCAGGTAGTGGCCATGCGTCGCCCACGTCCGCTCGCCCAGCCACACCCCCGGGTAGCTCACCCGGGTCCGCGACTCGCCCAACCAGGAGACCAGCCGCTCCAGCGCCGGGCTGGCCCCGGGCGGCACAGCGTGCGAGGCCTGGAGCGCCGCTCCCTGCGCCAGCGCCCAGGCGCGCAGCAGCGGCGCGTCGTGGTTTCCGGGGACGACCACCACCTCGCGATCGGGCCCCAGCCCCCGCGCCAAAGAGCGCAGCACCGGCTGGGCCGCCAGCATCGAGCGCTGGGGCTGGCGGCGCACGAGCTCAACGGTGTCGCCCAGCAACACGAGGCGCCCGACGTCGAGGTCATCGAGGGCCGCGACGAGCCGGTGCACCATCCCCGGCCGGCGCAGGACGTCGCGACGGGCGCGGTTGCCCAGATGCAGATCGGAGATGACGAGCGTGCGCACGGCGGCGCACGATAGGGGGTGCTAGGCGGCGATCGGCGGCGTGGCCGCTACGCGGTGACCAGCGACTCGAACAGCACCGGCGCCCCGCGCGCCACCACCAGCACCGGCGACACCGCCTCCTCGATGGCGTTGGCGGCGTGCGCGCTGAGCATCACCCGGCCCGCACGGGCCTCAGGACGCGAGCCCACCACCAGCAGGCCGACGCCGCGATCGCGGTCGACGACGCTGGCGCCCAGGCGCTCCGCCAGCGAGAAGGCCGTCTCGATGGCGGCCTCGTCGGCGGTCCCGCGCAGGACCCCGACGGTGGCGATCTCGCCCCCGGTTGCCGCGTAGTCGGCGGGTGCGAGGGCGACGGCAGTCACGCCTCCCTCCAGCAGCGTCTGCGCGGAGCGCCCCGCGGCGACGTGGCCGCGGCGCGTCCGGTACTCAGAGCCAAAGACGACGACGTCGGCCTGCTCGGCGGCGGCCAGCGCGGCCAGCCCCTCGCTCGTGGAGGCATGCATGACCACGCGGCGTGCGATCTCGGGCTCGTCGAGCCGGCCGGCGCCGCGCTCCAGCAGCGCGTGCGCGTCGTGGTGGGAGAGCTCCTCATCGTCGGGGCAGCGATGGACCGCGTGGCGCACGTAGGCGAGCGTCAGCCGCGCGCCGGCGTCGCGCAGGGTCGCCCCCAGCATGAGGGCGTCGCGGTCGTTCTGAGTGTCGTCGTAGGAAACGATCGCGTGCGGTGTCATCGAAAAAGCGTTCCCTCTCCGTGGGTGAGGCGTTTCTGCCGTCTAGTTGGCCGCAGCGTCGCAGTCTCATCCTCATCAGAGCCAATGAAGTTGTTCATGATCTCGATAAGATTTGCTAATGCTGAACTTGGGGCGCCTGCAGGTGCTCTGCGAGGTCGTCAACCGAGGGTCGTTCTCGGCCGCGGCCGACGCGCTCTCCTACACCCAGTCCGCGGTCTCGCAGGCCATCGCCCGGTTGGAGGCCGAGACGGGGGCGACCCTTGTCATCCGTGATCGCCGGGGCGTCCGGCCCACCGCGGCGGGCACCACCCTCGTCACGCACGCCGAGTCGATCTTCGCCCAGGTCGAGGTCGCCGAGGCCGAGCTGGCGGCGGTCCTCGGCGTCCGTGCCGGCCGCCTGCGCGTCGCCTCGTTCCCGAGCGCCGGCGCGACCCTGATGCCGCTGGCCGTGGCCGCCTTCCGCCGCGCGCACCCGGACGTTGCGCTCACCCTCGCCGAGGGCGAGCCCGAGGAGATCGGGCCGCGCCTGCGCGCCGGAGAGTTCGATCTGGCACTGCTGTTCGAGTTTCCGGGGGTGCAGCCGCGACGGGACCGTCCCGGGGCCGGCCTGCGTTCGGTCGCGCTGCTCGAGGACCCGATGGACGTGGCGCTGCCGGCCGACCATCCTCTCGCCGCAAAGCCCGCCCTCACCCTCGCCGATCTCGGCGACCAGCAATGGGTCCAGACCTCGGCGCAGAGCCCATGCGCGCGCCACGTCGTCCGCTCGTGCCTGGCGGCCGGCTTCGAGCCCGACGTCGCCTTCGAGTCAGACGATTACGACACCGTCCAGGGCCTGGTCGCAGCCGGTGTGGGGGTGGCGCTGATCCCGCGCCTGGCGCTGACCCGGGTGCATCGCGGGATCGTGGTCCGGGCGCTGGCGCCGGCCAGCCCGGTGCGCCAGGTGACCGCGGCCACCATGTCGGGGCCCGGCGTGGCGCCGGCAGCCCGGGCGATGATCAAGCTGCTGGCCGACGTCGCGCAGCGCTACACCGAAGCGCCCACCGCGGCCTGACCGCGCCCGCCCTGCCTAGCCCCGCGCGGCGACCGCCCGCGCGAGCTCCTCGGCGCGGCGCCCCACCACCACCGGGCGCAGCGCGCGCTCCAGCGGTCGCGCCAGCATCCCCACGGGACCGGGGTCCACGCTCAGGGTGTAGGTGGCGCGGGTGCGATCGGGCCCGAGCTCGGCGAGCTCCCAGGAGGCCTCGATGTGGTCCACGTCGTCTGATTCCACGCGGGTGAAGGTCAGCCGGCGCGGCGGGTCATAGCTTGCCCGGACCCGGGCCCTGACCTTGGTGAACTTGGCGTCGTTGACGATGTCGAAGACGAGGGCGCGGCCGGCGTCGTCGCGCTCCACCACGGTGACGCTGTCCAGACCGGTCTGCCACTCCGGCGCGGCGGCGACGTCCTCCACGACAGCCCAGCAGCGGTTGATGGGGGCATCGATGTCCGCCGACGAGGAGCCGGTCAACAGCGTCATCGCCCGGTTATCGCCACCTTCTCGCTCAGGCGGGTGCGCCGGGCGGTGGCGTCCACCACCTGCACCGTCACCACCTGCCGGCTGCGCAGGGCGGAGTTCGGCACGCGCCCGCCGCGGGCGCGCAGGCTCGGCGCCGACAGGGTGATCCGCACGCTGCGGGTCGTCTTGCGCAGCTTGACGGTCAGCACCGTCTGATGGGCGGCGTGATCGGTGAAGCGCAGGTGCACCGGGCGGCGGGCGGTGCTGGTGACCGCGACCCCGCGTCCGGCGGCGACGATCAGGGCGCGGGGCACCGTGATCTCGAGCGTCCGCAGATCAGGCGCGTCCTGTCCGGCGGTGACGGTGAAGGCCAGCTGCGGCGCTCCCGCCGGTTGCTTGAGCGACAGCCGCGAGATCTTCGGCTCCCCGCCGACGGTCCAGGTGAAGGTCGTCCCCGCCGTCTGTGACTGGCTGTCGCGGGCGCTGGCGTGCACGATGAAGCGCCCGGCGCGCGTCGGGTGCCCGGTGATGCGGCCGGTGCCCGCGTTGATCTTCAGCCCCGGGGGCAGACCACTGGCGGCGTAGGTGAGGGACTCACCCGAGGACGCCGTCGCGCGCAGCCGTAGCGACGCCGACGCGTGGATGGTGGAGCTCTGATTGGCCGGGTGGGTGATCTTGATCGTGTTGGCGCACAGCGCGCCGGCGAGGCTGGCCGCGTTCGGCGTGCCCAGCCCCGTCGCGGGGTCATAGCCGGGCCCGGCGGCATACCGGCCGCCATTGGTCCCGGTGAAGTCGTTGTTGCCGGTGGTGACGTCGTTGAAGTCCGCGGCATAGGCGGAGCCGGCCGCCCGGTACAGGGCCGGGTTGGCGTAGCCCACCGGCGCGCCTGCGCAGGCCCGCGATCCGTCGGTGAGCGCCAGCAGCGCGGCCCATAGCGGGGCCGCCCCGCTGGTTCCGCCGATGCCCTGCCATCCGGCGGGCGCGTCCGGGACGTCGCCGCGGCCGTTCCAGTAGATGAGGTAGCCGGTGGCGGGATCGCCGTCGGCGGCCACGTCGGGGACCTCCCGGCAGAAGCCGCCCGGGTGCCCGCAGGCCGACCCCGCCGCCTGAGCCGTGCGCACGTTCAGCGCGGCGGCTGAATCCAGCTGCGAGGCCGGCATCCCCCACAGCGCCGAGACGCCGCCGCCGGTCGCTCCCGGCTGGAGCATCCCGCTCAGCACGGTGCCGCCGCTGTTCCACACGCTCTCCGTCGGCCGCGGCCCCAGGGTCTTGATCGTGGTGCCGCCGACCCCGGTCACGAACGGCTGGCTGGACGGGTCGTCGACGGCGGCCTGGACCTGGGGGACGGCGCCCCCGGTGTCGCAGTCCTCCGCGCCGCTGTCTCCGGAGGCGGCCACGATCGACTGACCTTCGACCGTCGCCTGCTCGAACAGGGTGTTCTCGGCGGAGGCATCAGACTGGCCGAGCCCCGACTCGCACTGGCCCCACGAGACCGTGACCACCCGCGCCCGGTCCTGGTTGACGATCGCGCTGAAGGTGTCATAGGGCCCCGATCCCGGCGCGCCCGAATTGGAGTTGGGGCCCTGGTAGACGAGCACGTTCACGTCGGGAGCCAGCCCGATGAGGTTCTCGATGTCCAGCGCGGCCTCGCCGCTGCCCGGCCCCGTCCCGGCGCCCTGGTCGACGGCGACGTTGGTGATCGACGCGTGGGTGCCGTAGCAGGACTGATAGGCGGCGATGTCGGCGGGGTCGTCGGGCTCGAGCTCGTAGACCGCGACGGTGACCCCGCGACCGTCGTCACCGGCGCCGTAGAGCCCGGAGAAGCCGTAGGCCGACGCGATCTGATCGGCGGTGAACGCGTCCTGGCCGGGGGCGGCGGCGGTGGCCGCGCTGCACGGCTGCGGGCCGCCGGTGGCCACGTGGCTGCGGGCGCGTGCGGCCGACCCGCCCGCGGCGCCGGATGCCTTTCGTGCCCTGACCAACAGAGGATGCGGGGGCGCGGTGGTGTTGAGCCCGACCACCGACTGGACCGCGCCCGCCACCGACGCGGGGACGGCGGGCGCCGCGGTGGCCCTGATCGCCGTGCTGCCGCCGCGCAGCGCCATCCGCGTCAACGACACGCTGAAGGCGCGCTCCAGCTGGGCCGCCCCGGCGGTCACAGAGATCGACAGAGCCCCGCGACTGACGTGGCCCGGTGTGAGCCCGTGGGCGCGCAGCGCGCGTTCCACAGCGCGGATCTGGGCCGCCCCCGCCCCGAACCGACGGGCAAATTCCAGCGGGGTGAGATAACGCCGGTAGCTGGACGATCCCGGGGTCGAGACCGCCTGGGCGTAGGCGGCCAGCGCCGATGGATCGCGGGCCCGCAGCGTGACGGTGACGTGCATCCGCTGGGCGGCGGGCACCATGCCGGCGAAGGTGGCTCCGACGGGCGGCGGCGGTGTATGGCCGACGCGGACGGTCGCGCCGCGGGCCGCGGCTATGGGTCCGATCGCCGCCAGCACGAGCACGCACGCCAGCCGGCGGGCGGTTTGCGGTCCTGCCATTCGC
>DATJTQ010000252.1:0-40454 GCA_035503355.1 Solirubrobacteraceae bacterium | reverse complement strand
CGACCCGCATCCCCACCACTCACGTCGGCAGCCTCCCGCGGCCCCAGGAGGTCGTCGACCTCGTCTTTGCCCAGGACCGGGGCGAGCCCGTCGACCCCGACGAGTTCGATCGCGTGATCGGCGCCGCTGTGGCCGACCGCGTCGCGCACCAGGTCACGGCCGGTATCGATTGGGTCTCCGACGGCGAGATGAGCAAGATCGGCTACGCCACCTACATCCGCCACCGCCTCAGCGGGTTTGAGCTGGGCGACGCCCCGCGGGCCACGCCGGCCGATCTCGATGCCTATCCGGGGTTCCGCGACCGCCAGGCGCGCGAGGGCGGCTACAAGTACCAGCGCCCGATCTGCCGCGGCGCCATCACCTACGAGCACGCGGACCTCGTCCAGCGCGACCTCCAGCACCTGACGGTCGCGATCGACGGCCAGCCGGTGGCCGGCGCCTTCATGAACGCGCCGTCGCCGGGCATCGTCGCGCTGTTTGCCCCCAACGAGTACTACGACAGCCTCGACGAATACCTGGACGCCATCGGCGAGGCGATGAAGGTGGAGTACGAGGCCATCGTCGCCGCGGGGGTGATGCTCCAGATCGACGCGCCCGATCTGGCCATGGGCCGTCACATCATGTACCGCGACCGATCCGACGAGGAGTTCGCGGCCAGCGTGGAGCGCCACGTCCAGGCCATCAACACCGCGCTGCGTGACATCCCCGGCGATCGCGTCCGCATGCACCTGTGCTGGGGCAACTACGAGGGCCCGCACCACCTCGACATCGACGCCGCCAAGATCATCGGCCCGATCATGCGCGCCAAGCCGTCCACGATCCTCTTCGAGGCGGCCAACCCCCGCCACGAGCACGAGCACATCGCCTGGGCAAGCGCCGAGATCCCCGAGGACAAGGTGCTCGTCCCGGGCGTCATCGACTCCACCACCAACTACATCGAGCACCCCGAGCTGGTGGCCCAGCGCATTGAGCACTTCACGGCCATCGTCGGTCCCGACCGGGTCATGGCCGGGTCTGACTGCGGCTTCGGGACGTGGTCCGGCTATGGGGCCGTCGACCCCGAGATCTGCTGGGCCAAGCTGCGCGCGCTGGCCGACGGGGCGGCGATCGCCGCTGAGCGTCAACACGCCCTGCGCTGATCGTCAAGCTCGCCGGTCGGCGATTGCGCGCTCAAGTACGATCGGGGCGTCCACGAGAGAGGAGAGGCCATGCCGAACCCAGGGTTCATTCGCGGTACGCACCACCTCACGTTCTGTGTCGGCCCCGCCCAGGAGGACTACGACTTCCACGTGCGGCTGCTCGGCCTGCGCAGCGTCAAGAAGACGGTCCTGTTCGACGGTGAGATCCCGATCTACCACCTGTACTACGGCAACGGCGCGGGCGACCCGAGCACGCTGCTCACCGCCTTCCCCTACCGCCAGGCGGGGTGGATGGGAAAGCGCGGCACCAACCAGGCCAAGATCCTCCTGCTCTCGGTGCCGGTCGACTCGATCGGCTACTGGTCTGACCGCTTCAACGAGCACGGCGTTGACCACGAGCGCATCGAGCGCTTCCGCACCGAGCGCCTGCACTTCCGCCATCCCTGCGGCATCGAATACGCGCTGGTCGGCGACCCCGAGCACGACACGCGCGAGCCCTACGACGCGATCGTTCCTGGTGAGCACGCCATCCGCGGCGCCTACGGCACCACCACCTCGGTGACCGAGCAGGGGCCCATGGACTACTTCATCGTGCAGGGCATGAACGGCGAGCCGCTGGGCGACGAGGGCGGCAACCACCAGTACCAGATCGGCCAGGCCGACGGCTTCGGACGGATGCTCGAGCTGGTGGAGGAGCCCGATCTGCACCAGGGCACGTGGCACTTCGGCGAGGGCACCATCCACCATCAGGCCTTCGACGTCGGCACCGCCGAGAATCAGCAGGTGGTCAAGGACCACATCGTCGGGCTCGGCTTCACCGACGTCTCCGAAGCCAAGGACCGCGGCTACTTCTTCTCCATGTACTGCCGCAGCCCCAGCGGGTTGTTGGTGGAGCTCGCCTACGGGACGCCGGAGGGCTTCCTCATCGACGAGTCGGCCTCGGAGCTGGGAACCCACATGTGCATCCCGCCCCACTGGGAGCATCGCCGGAGCGAGATCACCCAGCTGGAGCCGATCGAGACCGTGGAGACCGTGGTCAGCTGAGCCCGGGTGCGAGGGCGGGGCTACGCCGCCGCCGGCAGCCCCGCGAACACCGGCGCCGAGTCGGTGTACACGCGATAGTCAGAGATGAGGTCGTTGGCGTCGGTGCGATAGATCGTGACCACCGGCAGGGTCACCTCCTCCCCGTCGGGGCGGGTGTAGGTGACGTTGGCCTCGACGATGGTCGCCTCGCCGTGCTCCCACAGCTCCACGAGGTCATAGCGCAGCCCGTCGATGCGGGCGTAGAACGCCTCGACCGCGGCACGGCAGCGGTCGCGCCCGTAGATGGGCGCATCGTTGCCGAGGCGCATCACGGCGTCAGGGGCCAGGTACTGCGCCCAGGCACGGGCGTCCATTCGTTCGATGTCGTCGAACATCCTCATTCGCGTTGCGGCGCGACGCTCAGTCATGTCAGTCCCTTCGCCTGGGTCCGTTCAGGGTGAGAGAGCGGCGTATTAAACACATCGGCCGGTCTGATGCCCAGGCAAATGGACTAAGACTGTGTTGGCAGCGAGGTCGCGCGCCGGGCACGACTCTTCTTTATCGTCCGGCGGCCTGATCAAATACCGCCCCTGATGGCCGCACCTCTCCAGATCCCCTCGCACCCCATCGGCACCGCCGGCCACCGCGTGCCGCGCGTGGCGCTGGGCTGCGGCAACTTCGGCGGCGTCGGCTCGGCGCCCGCCTTCTTCGGTCAGGGACTGTCGCTGTCAGAGGCGCTGGAGCTGATGGACGCGGCGTGGGAGCTCGGCATCCGGCACTTCGACACCGCCGACGCCTACGGCGGCGGGCGCAGCGAGGAGGCGATCGGCGCCTGGATCCGCTCGCGTCGCACCCGGCCGACGCTCACCACCAAGGTGTTCAACCCCATGACCGGCGACGGGGACCAGGGACTCTCGCCCGAGCGCGTCCGGCGCCAGTTCGCGGCCAGCCTCGAGCGCCTCGGCGTGGACCGCGTCGATCTCTACCTCGCCCACGAGTACGACCCCGCGGTGCCGCTCACCGACACCATCTCCGCCTTCGACGAGCTGCGCAACGAGGACAAGCTCACCTCCTACGGGGTGAGCAATTTCGACGCCACGCAGCTGGAGCGTGCCCTCGACGTCGGGGTCCCGGCCGCGGTGCAGAACGGCTACTCGTTGCTGGAGCGCGGCGACGACGCCGCCGTCATTCCCCTGTGCGCGCGCACCGGCGTCGGCTACATGGTGTTCAGCCCGCTGTGCGGCGGCTGGTTGACCGGCAAGTACCGGCGCGGGGCCGCCTACCCGTTCGGCTCGCGCATGACCCAGCGGCCTGAGCCCTACGAGGCGTTGGCCACCGACGAGACCTTTGACCGCCTCGAGTGGCTGGAGCGGGTCTCCGTCGAGCGCGGCACCTCGATGGCGGGCACCTCGCTGGCCTGGCTGCTCGCCGATGAGCGCATCGCCCAGGTGGTCGTCGGGCCGGGCCGACCCGAGCACCTCGCCCCGATCCGGGAGGCCATCGAGCACCCCCTCACCCCTGACGAACGACGGCAGATCACGGAGACCTTTGACTGATGCGCGTCCTCACCCTGTCCAACGCCGACATCCACGCGTCGCTGACGCCCGCGGCCTGTGAGCAGGCGATGGCGGCCGTGCTCGCCGCGCGCGCCCGCGGCGACGCCTTCAACCCGCTGCGCACGGTGACGGCGCCGCCCGGGGCCGAGGGGTTCATGGGGCTCATGCCGGCCTACGCGTCGGGCGGCGAGGACGGCCCCGGCCACGCGGCCTTCGGGCTCAAGGTCGTCTGCATCATCCGCGGCAACCCCGCGCGTGGCCTCGACGCCCACCAGGGCACGGTGCAGCTCTACGACGCCGACACCGGCATGCCGACCGCGATCCTCAACGCCTCGGCGATCACTGAGATCCGCACCGCCGCCGTCACCGCCGTCGCCACCCGAGCGCTGGCCCGCGAGAGCGCGCGGGTGCTGGGGATGCTCGGCGCCGGCGTCCAGGCCCGCTCGCATCTGCTGGCCCTCGCCGAGGTGCGGCCGTGGGACGAGGTCCGCGTCTACGCGCCCACCACCGCCCACGTCGAGGCGCTGCGCGACACCCGGGCGGACATCGTCGTCGCCGGCTCCGCGCAGGAGGCGGTCGAGGGCGCGGACGTCGTGGTGGTCGCCACCAGCGCCAAGCGCCCGGTGCTCGAGCACGCGTGGCTGGCTCCGGGCGCCCACGTCAACGCCGTCGGCGCCAGCTCGCCCACCGCCTGGGAGATCGAGCCCGCCACGGTGGCGGCCGCGGCCCTGTTCTGCGACAGCCGCCAATCGGTGCTGCACGAGGCCGGCGAGTTCAGGCTGGCCGCCGAGGAGGGGCTGATCGAGGGCGAGGAGCACATCCGCGCCGAACTGGGCGAGGTGGTGTCGGGCACGCACCCGGGACGGGGATCCGACGACGAGCTCACGTTATTTCGCTCGCTGGGCATCGGCGTCGAGGACCTCGCCGCCGCTCAGGTGGCGGTCCAGAACGCGCAGCGCCAGGGCCTGGGAACGGAGGTGGAGCTGTGATCGCCCTCGACGAGATCCGCGCCGCCCGCGAGCGCGTGGCCGACCTGGCGGTGCGCACGCCGCTGGTGCGGCTGCACGTCGCCGACGCCCCGGCCGAGATCTACCTCAAGCTCGAGACCCTGCAGCCCATCAACTCCTTCAAGATCCGCGGCGCCGGCAACGCCATCCGCCGCGCCCCGGCTGAGCAGCGCGCGCAGGGGCTGCTCACCGCGAGCGCCGGCAACATGGCGCAGGGGGTGGCCTGGGTGGCTCGCGAGCTGGGGCTGACCGCCACCATCGCCGTCCCCGAGCACGCCCCCGAGGCCAAGCTCTCGGCGATCGAGCGACTGGGCGGCCGGGTGTTGAAGGTGCCCTACGACGACTGGTGGCAGGCCATCGTCACCTCGGAGATCCCGGGGGAGGAGGGCCTGTTCGTGCACCCCGTCGCCGACGAGGCGGTCATGGCCGGCAACGGCACCATCGGCCTGGAGATCCTCGAGGACCTCCCCGACGTCGACACCGTGGTCATCCCGGTGGGCGGCGGGGGGCTGGCCGTCGGGATCGCCAGCGCAGTCAAGACAGTGAAGCCGGACGTCCGCGTGGTCACCGCGGAGCCCGAGACCGGCGCTGCGCTCACCGCCGCCTTTGCCGCGGGCGGCCCGGCCGACGTCGACTACCAGCCGTCCTTCGTCGACGGCTCGGGCAGCCGGCGGGTGCTTGACCCCATGTGGCCGCGCCTGCAGGAGGTTGTGGACGAGGCCGTTGCCGTCCCCATCGCCGACACCGAGGCCGCGGTCCGCACGCTGGCCGAGCGGGTGCGGGTGATCGCCGAGGGCGCCGGCGCGCTCTCCACCGCCGCCGCGCTGGCCGGACGGGCCGGCTCGGGCAAGGTGGTGTGCGTGGTCAGCGGCGGCAACATCAACCTGGCCACCCTGGCCGGCATCCTCGACGGGAAGGGCTCGCGGTGAGCGACAGCGAGAACATCGGCCCGCCCAACAGCGATCCCATCCTGACCGGGCCCGGCGACAGCGACTACGAGCGCTACCTGCGCACCGACGAGCTGCTCGCCCTCCAGAAGCCGCCGCAGGAGCAGGCCCACCGCGACGAGCTGCTCTTCCAGACCGTCCACCAGTCCTCGGAGCTGTGGCTCAAGCTCGCCGTCGCCGAGGTCGAGGAGTCCACCCGGCTGATCGACGCCGATGACGCGTTGGGCGCGGCGCGGCTCATGCGCCGGGTCGTGCTCTGCCTGCGCCAGGTGACCGAGGCCATGGACATGCTGGACATGCTCGACCCCTGGGACTACAACACCGTGCGCACCGTCCTGGGGCACGGCAGCGGGTTTGACTCACCGGGCTTCCGGGGGTTGGCCCGGGCCACCCCTGCGCTCGGCGCCGCCTTTGACCGCGCGCTGGACCGCGCGGGCGTCTCGTTTGTCGAGCTGTATCGCCACGGCGGCGAGCATCAGGCGCTCAACGCCCTGGCCGAGCTGCTCACCGACTACGACGAGCGGATCCGCCTGTGGCGCTTTCGCCACTACAGCGTCGTCGCGCGCGCCATCGGCGAGCAGACCAGCGGGACCGCCGGCACGCCTGTGCAGGTGCTGTCGCGGCTCATCGCCCAGCGCCAGCTGCCCAAGCTGTGGGACGTGCGGGCGCGGCTGGTGGAGGTGTTTGAGGCCGAGCGGGGCCGTGGCTCGGGTGGCGGCCCGATCGGGCACGGCGACAGCGGTTAGTCCGCGCGCCGCGGGGGGCCGAAAACGGCGGGCTATCGAGGAGGGGACGGGACCGCCTCGGCGGAGCCAATAGTCCCGGTTTGCAGGGGAGTCTGGGAGATACGGGTTATCAGATGAGCAATATCTCCCACGCTCCCGTCCACGGCCGGCCGCAGACGCTCCGAACGCCGCACCTTCCTCCTCGATAGCCGGTGTTGACGTTCGCCGGTGTCGCCAGCCAACGCCAGCGGAGCGATTACCCCGCGGCGCCCTCCAGCCCCGCCACCAACCGGTCCACCTCTTCGACCGTGTTGTAGTGGATGAACCCGATCCGGATCGCGTCCTTCTCGTAGCCCAGGCGCTTGTAGAGGTTGAGCGAGTACCACGAGTCGTGGGCCCACACCCCGACGTCCTGCGCCGCCAGCTGCGCCGCCACGTCGGCGGCGGCCACGCCCTCGACGTTGACCAGGAAGGTCGGGACACGCCCCTCCATGGTGGGCAGCCCGTAGACCGTCACGGCATCCGACACAGACCCCAGAAACCGCTCACCCAGCGACCGCTCGTAGGGCACGATCGCCTCAAAGCCGCCGATGGAGTGCAGGTAGTCGATGGTCGCGTTGAACCCCGCGAGGAGCTCATACGGGAGCGTCCCGGTGACAAAGCGCCGGCCCAGCGGATCTGAAGGGGCCGGGCGGGCCTTGTAGGGCCGCCAGCTCGAGGTGACCTCGGCCTTGCCGTAGGCCATCCCCAGGTGCGGGCCGCAGAATTTGTACGGAGAGCAGATGAGGACATCTGCGTCCACCGCGCGCACGTCGATGGGCTCGTGGGCGGCGTAGTGGACGGCGTCGATCCAGGCCAGCGCGCCCGCCTCGTGGGCCATCCGGCACACCCGCGCGGCGTCGGCCACCGTGCCCACGGCGTTGGAGGCCCAGGCGAAGGCGACGACGCGCACGCGCCCGGACGACAGCTTCTCGGCCAGGTCATCGAAGTCCAGCACGGTGTCGGGGTGCAGCTCGATGTGCTTGACCACGAGGTCGCGGTCGGCGGCCAGCTCCAGCCACGGGGCCACACCCCCGTCGTGGTCGGCTGAGGAGACGAGGATCTCGTCGCCGGCGGCGAAGTCGCGCCCGGCGGTGCGGCTGAAGGTGAAGTCCAGCGAGGTCATGTTGGCCCCGAAGGTGATCTCCTGCGGCGAGCAGCCGAGGAAGGCCGCGGCGTGGGCCTCGGCGGTCTCGAGGATCTCCTTGACGCGGTAGCTCGTGGCGTACCCGGCGCCGAGGTTGGCACTGGCCTCGCGCAGGGCGCGGGCGATGGCGTCGCCGACCTCGTCAGGCACCTGGGACCCCCCGGGGGCGTCCATGAACGCGAAGCCGTTCTGGAGCGCCGAGAAGCGGCGGCGCACCTCGGCGACGTCGATCGTGGGGTTGAGCGTCTCTGCCACGGCCCTCTCCTTGCTTGCTGTCAATCACGCACCGGCTTGCAGCCGTCACACGGTAATGGTTTGATCGCCATACAAAATCAAATTCAGGGGCTCAGGACGGATCCCGTCGCGAGCCCGGAGGGGGTGTGGCAAGACCTTGAGCGTTCGTGTAAGCCGCCACGCGGAGGCCAGCTGGCAGGGAACGGTGCCCGATGGGGGCGGTCGGATCGTGCTGGGCAGCGGGGCGTTCGACGGGGAGTTCACGCTGCGCAACCGCGTCGAGGACGAGGTGCGTGGCACCAATCCGGAGGAGCTCATCGCCGCCGCCGAGGCCGGCTGCTTCACCATGTCGCTGGCCAGCCTGCTCGAGGAGGCCGGCTCTCCGGCCACGGATCTGCGCACCACGGCCCGCGTCCGCCTGGAGCAGAAGGACGAGGGCTTCCGGATCACTCGTATCTCCATCACCACCGTCGGGGACGTGCCGGGCTTTGACCCGGAGCGTTTTGCCGAGCTGGCGGAGCAGGCCAAGGCGACCTGCCCGGTTTCCCTGGCCCTCGCCGGCACCGAGATCATCGTCGAGGCCACCCTGCAATGAACGGTCCCACAGCAGGTGGTTGACCCGCGCGGTCCGAATGTGCGAAGGTGCCCGACCCCGAGCCAGGATGTGCTCGGGTCCCGTCGCCCTGTCCACGTGAAGCTTTCCACCGCCATCCGGAGCTGCCGCCCATGCCGGCTGTGACTGTCGTCAACGCTCCCGAGGTGGAGCCGTTCACGAGTCCGAGCGGCCTCAACGTCCGCGTGACGCTGGGCCGGCGGACCGACTTCGAGGTGCTCCAGCAGGCCGTGCTCGAATGCGGGCCGGGACAGCGGGTCGTCATCGAGGTGCCCGGTGACTCCGAGGAGACGCTGTTCGTGCTCGAGGGGGAGGGGCGGATTCATCTTCGGGGCGAGACGCACGAGCTGCGTCCCGACACGGGCGTCTACCTGCCGCCGGGATCGACGCCCGAGCTCGAGAACACCGGCGACACCCCGGTGCGCCTGGTCGCGGTCCGCGTGCCGGACCCCAGCCCGGGCCCGCCGATGCCGCCCAACGTCTCCCGGCTCGAAGACCAGGACATGGAGCAGGCGACCACGGAGCGGGAGTTCCGGATCGTCTCTGACCCCCGGACAGGACTGCGCTCGGCCACTCACTTCGTCGGCTACATCCCGACCGAGCGCGCGCCTGACCACTTTCACACCTACGACGAAGTGATCTACGTGCTCGAGGGCGAGGGCCGGATGGACGCCGGTGATTTCTCGCAACCGGTCAGGGCCGGATCGTGCATCCAACTCCCGGCGCGGACAGTGCATTGCCTGTCGTCGTCGGGTGCCGGGCCGATGCGCATCGTCGCTGTGTTTCGGCCGGCGGGATCTCCGGCAGCCGCCTTCTATCCGGACGGAACCCCCGCCTACCAGAGCAATCAGGACCCACTCCAGAGGAGGAGCTAACAGGCCATGAAGGTACGTGTGACATTGGTTGCCGCGGCGCTCACCGCGCTCGTGGCAGCCGGCTGCGGAAGTTCCAGCAGCTCCAGCAGCAGCTCGTCGGGGTCGTCGAGCGCCGCCGCGGCGGCGACGTCGAGCAGCGGCTCGTCGAGCAAGAGCTGCAAGGCGACCATCGCCATGGAGGGGCCGTTCACCGGCCCCGTCGCCCAGGTCGGACTCGAGCAGCTGCACTTCGCGCAGCTGGCGGTCAAGCTCGACAACGAGGCCAACGGCACCGATGTGACGCTGGCTCAGGACGACACCCAGCTGACCCCGTCGCTGGCCACCCAGAAGACCCAGTCGATCATCTCCTCCAACGCCGTGGCCGCCGTCGGCCCGGCCGGTAGCCAGGAGGTCGAAGCTGTCGGCCCGCTGTTCGGGCGCGCCGGGATGGCCTTCATCTCCGGCTCGGCCACGCTGCCGGCGCTGACGACGGATGGCAAGAACCCGACGTTCCTGCGCGTGGTGCCCAACGACAACATCCAGGGCCCGCAGGACGCCAACTACGTCGTCAACCATCTGCACCCCAAGGCGGTGCTGATCATCGATGACGACGAGGCCTACTCGCAGGGCCTGGTCAAGACCATGATCCCGATCTTCCAGAAGGCCGGAGTCAAGGTCAACCATCAGACCATCAACGGCACCGACACCGGCGCGACGCTGGCCAACGCCATCAACTCGCTGGTCACCTCGCAGCTGAACCCGGCCGAGACGGTGACGATGCTCCCGTGGCAGGCTGCCGCAAACGCGCAGCAGTTCGGTCTCGCCGCGCAGCAGCAGCACAAGAAGACCATCCTGTTCGGCACCGACGGCACCAACTCCCCGTCGCAGTTCAAGATCCCGGGGAGCTACGTGTCGAACTTCGGACCCGACATCTCGAGCTCCAACAGCGCTCTGGACAAGAAGCTCGTGTCCGGCGTGGCGCAGTTCGGCCCGTACGGCGCCTTCGGCGTCCCCAGCTACGAGGCCGCGGACGTCGAGATGAAGGCGATCGCGTCGGTCTGCAAGAGCGGCGGCACCCCCAGCCGGTCCAACGTGCTGGCCGCCATCAAGAAGACGAACATTGCCCCGTCGGCGAACCCGCTGGGCGCGACGATCGCGTTCAAGTCCAACGGTGACCTCGTCGGTCAGCCGGGCTACCTGTTCAAGATCTCGTCCTCGGGCAAGTACCAGACGATTCCCAACAAGTAGTCACTGAACTCAGCCGCAGCCGGCGGCGCCACCCACCGGGCTCTCGAGCCCGGGGCGCCGCCGGCCCGGTCCTGAGCCATCGGTCCGCGCGCGATGCACGAGCTCATCCAGACGATCGTCAATGGCCTGACCACAGGGTTCCTGTACGCCCTGATCGCGCTCGGCTACACGATGGTCTACGGCGTCCTGCAGTTGTTGAACTTCGCCCACGGCGACGTGTACATGATCGGGGCGTACATCGGCTACTTCGTCATCCAGTGGTTCGGCGGGCCGACGGCGCTGTCGATCCCGGTGCCGCTGTTGGTGGCGATCATGTTCGTGATCTCAGCGCTCGGCACGGGGGTGCTGGGCGTGGCCATCGAGCGCTTCGCCTATCGACCACTCCGTAACGCACCCCGGATCGCGCCGCTGATCACGGCCCTCGGTGTCTCCTTCATCCTGGAGAACTCGGTCCTGCTGCTCTTCGGTGGATTCACCAAGAGCTACAACACCAACGAGTTCATCTCGTTCAACACCGGAATCCACATCGGCGCCATCGACATCGACTCGGTGCAGATCACCATCTTCATCGTCAGCATCCTGATGATGTACGGGCTGATCCAGCTGGTGGACCGGACCACGCTGGGCAAGTCGATGCGGGCGGTTGCCTCTGACCGCGAGGCGGCCGAGATGCTGGGCATCAACGTCGACCGCGTCATCTCCTACACCTTCTTCATCGGCTCGGCCATGGCCGGAGTGGCCGGCGTCATGTCGGGCCTCGCCTTCAACCAGATCTCGGCCACCATCGGATTCCTGGCCGGCCTGAAGGCCTTCACCGCCGCCGTGGTCGGCGGGATCGGCAGCATCCCGGGGGCGATGATCGGCGGCCTGTTCATCGGGATCTGCGAGGCCTTCGCCGCCAGCTACATCTCCAGCAAGTACACCGACCTGATCGTGTTCGGCATCCTCATCGCCGTCATGCTCGTGCGCCCCACCGGCATCTTCGGCCGACCGGCGCTGCAGAAGGTCTGAAAGGGAGGTCAGGCGGAGTGCCGATCGGCGTCGACGAATGGGTGGCCCAGCACACGGATCGGCGCGATGCCGGGACCGGCTGGCGGCGCGTCATGTACACGCTGGAGGCGCGGGTCAGCTGGTGGCCGCGCCTGCTCATCGTGTTCGTGGTGGGCCTGCTCTTCGCGCAGCTGAACCTCAACTCCAACATCGAGCAGGTGGCGATCAACAGCCTGATCTACGCCATCCTGGCCCTCGGTCTCAACATCGCGGTGGGCTGGGCCGGCCTGCTCGACCTCGGCTACGTCGCCTTCTTCGGCACCGGCGCCTACGGCTATGCCGTGCTCTCCTCGGGCAACATCCACTGGTCGGCGATCGCCACCATCCCCGTCGTCTTCCTGGGGACGGCGCTCTTCGGCGCCGTCATCGGGCTGGTCTCGCTGCGCGTCTCGGGCGACTACCTGGCCATCGTCACGCTGTTCGTCGGCCAGGCCTTCATGGAGGTCGTCAACAACGTTGCCCCGGGCACGCTGGGCGGCGTCAACGGGCTGTTCGGCCTGGACCCGATCAACGCCTTCGGCGCCTCGATCAGCACCCCCAAGGGCTACTACTACTTCGCGCTCATCGTGCTGGCGGTGCTCATGGGCCTGCTGCACTTACTCGACGAGTCCCGCACGGGCCGCGCCTGGCGCGCGGTCCGCGAGGACGAGCTCGCCGCCAAGGCGATGACGATTCCCACGAGTGCGGTGAAGATCATGGCCATCAGCTTCGGCGCCGCGGTGGGTGCGCTGGCGGGGACGATCTTCGCGGCCCAGCAGTCCAACGTCTTTCCCACGAACTTCACCGCGAACATCCTCATCCTGATCTACGCCTGCCTGGTGCTGGGAGGTGCGGGCTCGCTCGGCGGGGCGGTGCTGGGCGGCATCGTCGTCACCGTCGGGGAGCAGATGGTCTCCAGCCCGACTGACGCCGGGTACCTGTTCTACGGGCTCATCCTGCTTGCGCTGGTGGCCAAGGTCCGGCCGTGGAAGGTGCTGGGGGCGGTACTGGCCGCCACCGCGGTGGGCGGGGTGGCGTTACACGCGATCGTCCACGCGATCTCGCCATCGGCCACCGGGGGATCGCCCGGCAGCGCCGGCTGGATCGGCCATCTGGTGAGCCACTGGGTGATCGTGCCGACCAACGCCACCACCTACGGCAACATCCTCTATATCGCCCTCATCGTTGCCGTGTTCGCGGTGGTGCGCGTACGCGAGAGCCTCAGGCCGTTCGTGCTGGTGCCGACGCTGTACATCGCCGCCTGCTGCTGGGAGAGCCGGCTGATCGTCAACCCCTCGATCACCGCCCAGATCCTCATCGGTGCCATCCTCATCGGAGTGATGACGGCACGGCCACAGGGGCTTTTGGGAACGCTGCGCGTGGAGGTGGTGTGATGGCCGAGGACGCGGCGCCCGCTTCTGCCGCTCCGCTGCTCGAGCTCGACGGCGTCGGGATCACCTTCGGGGGACTGCGCGCCCTCACCGACCTCAACCTCACCGTGGGCGAGAAGGAGATCGTCTCCATCATCGGCCCCAACGGCGCGGGCAAGACGACGGTGTTCAACGCCATCACGGGCGTCTACACCCCCGATGAGGGCGACATCCGCCTGGCCGGCCAGAGCATCGCGGGCCGCCCGCCCCACAAGATCACCGACGCCGGCATCGCGCGGACGTTCCAGAGCCTGCGGCTGTTTCTCAACATGACGGTGCGCGAGAACGTCATGGCGGCGACCTACGGATCCACCAAGGCCACGCCGGTGGAGTCGATGCTCCAACTCCCCCGTGCCCGGCGCGAGGCTCGCGAGGTCAAGGCCCTCACCGAGGAGGTGCTGTCGTTCTTCGGCCAGCGGCTGGCCGGCTATCGCTGGGACCAGCCCGCCTACAGCCTCTCCTATGCCAACCGGCGCCGCCTGGAGATCGCCCGCGCGCTGGCGACCCGGCCGAAGCTGCTCCTCCTCGACGAGCCCGCCGCCGGGATGAACCCCAACGAGACCCACGAGGTCAGCGAGGTCATCGGCCGGCTGCGCGACGAGCTGTCACTGGCCATCCTGGTCATCGAGCACGACATGCACGTGGTGGAGGGCATCTCCGATCGCGTCGTCGCCCTGGACCACGGGGTCAAGGTCACCGAGGGCACCTTCGAGCACGTCGCCAACCACCCGGCGGTGGTGGAGGCCTATCTGGGGCGTGACCCCGAGGCGCTGGCGGAGGCCTGACCATGCTGCTCAAGCTCGACGAGGTCACCACCTACTACGGCAAGATGCGGATCCTCGAGGGGATCACCATCGAGGTCGACAAGGGCGAGCTGGTCTGCCTGCTGGGCGGCAACGCCTCGGGCAAGTCCACCACGCTCAAGACGATCCTCGGACTGGTGCGCCCGCGCGCCGGCAAGGTGCTCATCGATTCCGAGGACGTCACCGCCCGCGCCGTGCCCGACCGCATCGCGCGCGGACTGGCCATCGTGCCCGAGAACCGGCGGCTGTTCGGGCACATGACGGTGGCCGAGAACCTCGAGCTCGGCGCGGTCCTGCGCGACGGCTCGACCTTCAAGGAGGACCTCGAGCGCGTCCACACGCTGTTCCCGCGCCTGTACGAGCGCCGCGAGCAGTACGCCGGGACGCTGTCGGGCGGCGAGCAGCAGATGGTGGCCATGGGCCGCGCGCTCATGTCGCGGCCACGGCTGCTGCTCATGGACGAGCCCTCCATGGGCCTCTCGCCCGCGCTGGTCCAGCAGAACTTCCGCATCATCAAGGAGGTCCACGAGTCCGGCGTGGCCATCCTCATGGTCGAGCAGAACGCCACCATGGCCCTCTCGATCGCCGACCGCGGCTACGTGCTGGCCACGGGATCGCTGGTGCTCTCGGGCCCGGCCGGCGACCTGCTGAAGTCCGAGGACCTCAAGCGCGCCTACCTCGGTCGCTGACGGAACTGATCGCGGGGCGATGAGTTCCGGCGCCGGCGTCGGTCTAGTCTCTGACACGACCGACCAGGAGGTCCGTATGAGCCTGCCCGAGATCGTCAGCCGCCAGGAGTGGGAGACCGCCCGCATCGAGTTGCTGGCCCGCGAGAAGGACCTCACCCGCGCCCGCGATGAGCTGGCCGCCGCGCGCCGGCGGCTGCCCATGGTGCTGATCGACAAGGACTACCGGTTCGAGGGGCCCGAGGGGGAGGTGGGCCTTCTCGACCTCTTCGAGGGCCGCCACCAGCTCATCGTCGGGCACTTCATGTTCGACCCCGAGTGGGAGGACGGCTGTCCCAGCTGCACCGCGGGCGCCGAGGAAATGGCCGAGGGCAAGCTCGCGCACCTGCACGCGCGCGACACCACGCTGGCCTACGTCTCGCGCGCGCCCTACGCCAAGATCGCGCGCTACAAGGGCAAGCGCGGCTGGACGTTCCCGTGGTACTCGTCACACGGGTCGGATTTCAACTACGACTTCCACGTCACGCTCGATCCGTCGGTGACCCCGGTGCAATACAACTTCCGCACCCCGGAGCAGTTCGCCGCGGCCGGCCAGCAGTACGAGCTGCTCGGCGAGTTTCCCGGCCGCTCGAGCTTCTTGCGCGACGGCGATCGCGTCTACCACACCTACTCGGTCTACGCCCGTGGCCTGGAGACGATCGGCGGCTCCTACTACCTGCTCGACGAGACGGCGCTCGGCCGCCAAGAGGAGTGGGAGGAGCCGGCGGGCCGCGCCGCCTCGGTGCGTGGCGCGACGCCGGACTTCGCGTCCTAGAGGGCCGGGCCGGTCAGGCCGGGTGGAGCCGGTACAACGGCTCGCCGCCCATCGCCGCGGCCAGCTCGTTGGCGGTGACGGCCAGGTGGTCGCGCAGCGCCCGTGCCGCCCGGTCGGGGTCGTGAGCCTCGCACGCGGCGAGGATCTCGCGGTGCTCGCCGCTGCGCGCGTCGAGCTGGCGGACCTGCGGCCACTCCAGCGCGTAGCGTTCGCTCACCTGCCATGCCGGCCGGATCAGGCGCAGCAGCCACGCTGATTCGGCGGCCTCATAGAGGGTGAAGTGAAAGTCGGCGTGAGTCTCGGACGTGTCCATGGACGCGTCGTCGAGCATGCTCTCGAGCTTGCCCAGGCATGCGCGGGCGTGCTGAGCGCCGGCGTCGGTGAAGCGGGCCGCGGTCCGCCGGATGGCCAGAGGCTCCAGCGCGAGACGGACCTCGTAGACCTCGGCCAGATCGGTGATCGACAGCTCGGTGACGCGAGCGCCCCGGTGGGGGATGTTGTCCACCAGCCCCACCGCGTCCAGGCGCCGGACCGCCTCCCGGATCGGCATCGGGCTCATCTCCAGATGCTCGGCCAGTTCCTCGATGGGGAGGCGGGCGCCCGGCCGCAGCGCCCCCGTGATGATGGCGGCGTGCAGCGTCTCATACGCCTTCTCGGCCAAGGTGCGATGGCCGCGCGACGGCGCTCCGCCTGTCCCCAAGAAGGCGAGGTGCGACTCCATGAGGGCTTAGTACCCCGTTTGATAAGGAAAAGTCAAGTTGCCGAAAACCTGTCCTTCTACAGTCCGCACGGTGGTGCGCTCTGCGAATACTCATCAAAGACCGCCTGGTTCGCATGATTTCCCTGCTGAGACGCGTTATTTGACCGATTCCGAGAGCCCCGCTGCCGGCTCGAGGCGACCCATCTTTCCGTCCACGTAAACCTCTGCAGAAACCTCCATCTGGGGGGTATGGCGGGGCAGGAACGTGGCCACAACAGCCCCCGCGGCCGACAGCGCGGCCGACACGGTGAGCGCCGGCACGAACCCGGCGGCGAAGGCCGCTGGCGTGGCGTAGCTGCCCGCGCCGGTGAACACCGCCACGGCGATGGCGAGGCCGAACACGCCCCCGAGCTGTCGCATCGTCATGAACGTGCCCGAGGCCTTGCCCAGGTCAGCCGCCGTCACCGCGTTCATCACGGCGTTCTGCGCCGACGGGATGGCCATCGAGATCCCCGTCCCCGCGATCACCAGCGGCGCGATCATGTGCCAGTAGGCCATGTGCGGCGAGGCGATGGCGGCCACCCACCCGAACCCGGACGCCTGCATGGCCAGGCCCAGCGTCACCAGCCGGCGCTCGCCGACGCGGTTGGTGAGCGACCCGGCGATGGGGGCGACGATGAACAGCGCCCCCGTCCACGGCAGCAGCCGCAGCCCGGAGTCAAGCGGCCCCTGCCCCAGCGAGATCTGCTGGAACTGGGCCATGAAGAACACGGCGCTGAACAGCGCGGCCGAGAAGAGGAAGTTCGACGCGGACCCGGCGCTGAAGGCGCGGCGCGCGAACATCCGCGGCGGCAGCATCGGCTCCGCCACCCGTTGCTCGACGAGCACGAAGGCGGCGAGCGCGACCAGCCCGCCGGCCAGCGTGCCGATGGTCTCCGCGCTGCCCCACCCGGCGTCGTTGCCTCGCATCAGGCCCCACACGATGCCCAGCGCCGCGGCCGTGACCAGCACCAGCCCGGGCGCGTCCAGGCGCGCCCGCGGGCCATAGCTCTCCGGGATCCGCGTCAGGACCAGCGGGATCGCCGCCAGGCCGATGGGGACGTTGATCCAGAACACCCACTGCCAGGCCAGCCCCTGGGTGACCGCCCCGCCGATGACGGGACCGCCGAGCACGGCGATCCCCGTGATGCCGCCGTAGACGCCCATGGCCCAGCCTCGGCGCTCGGGGGGGAAGGCGGCCGAGACGAGCGCCAGCGACAGCGGCGAGACCAGCGCCGCCGCCGAGCCCTGCACGGCCCGCGCGGCGATCAACAGCCCGGCATTGGGCGACAGGGCACAGGCGATCGACCCCAGCACGAACAGGCCCAGGCCCACGGCGAACAGTCGCCGGCGGCCCAGGCGGTCGCCGAGCGCGGCCGCCGGAACCAGCAGCACGGCGAAGCTGAGGGCGTAGGCGTTGATCGTCCACTCCAGCTCGTCGATCGAGGCGTGCAGGTGACTGTGGATGGCCCCGAGCGCGGTCGAGACCACCAGGGCGTCGAGCGCCACCATCAGCGACGCCACCGAGCCCAGCACCAGTACCCAGCGAGCGGTCTTCATGTTCACGGCTCCTCCTTTGCGCGCCCGGCCGGCGGGGCGGGCGAGGTCTCGTATCCAGTCCTTGCTGATGAAGACCCGGAGCCGTGGTGCAATTGGGCGATGATTTTCCGCGCGCAGTGGTGTCCTAGCTCGACAGATGCCTGACATGACCTGGCAGCAGGAGCGCCTTGAGCACAACCGCCTCGCCCGCGCCCAGCGCGGCGACGAGGATGCCTTCGCCGCCCTCGCCGAGCCCTATCGCCGCGAGCTGCAGCTGCACTGCTACCGGATCCTGGGCTCGCTGCAGGACGCCGAGGACCTGCTCCAGGAGACGCTGCTGGCGGCGTGGCGGGGCCTGGAGCAGTTCGAGGGCCGCTCTTCGCTGCGCGCGTGGCTGTACACCATCGCCACCAACCGCTGCCTCAACGCCCTGCGCGACCGCGACCGCCGCCCGCAGGCCGCTCCCGGAGACCATGCCGCCGCGCTCGCCACCATGCCGGCCGAGGTGTTTGCCGAGATCAGCTGGCTGCAGCCCTACCCCGATGCGCTGCTGGAGGGCGTGATCGACATCGCGCCGGGGCCCGAGGCCCGCTACGAGGCCAAGGAGTCGGTGGCCCTGGCCTTCGTCTCAGGGCTCCAGCACCTGGCGCCGCGCCAGCGGGCGGTGCTGGTGCTGCGCGACGTGCTCGGCTTCCACGCCGACGAGGTGGCCGACATGCTGGGCTCCAGCCCGGCCTCGGTGACCAGCGCGCTGCAACGGGCGCGGTCCACGCTGGAGCGGCGCCTACCGCCCCGGCCCGAACGGCTCGCCGTCCCGCGCGGGGGAGAGGAGGCCGAGCTCGTGGCCCGCTTCGCCGAGGCCTTCGAGCGTGACGACATCGACGGCGTGGTCGCGCTGCTCACCGACGACGCCATCGTCAGCATGCCGCCCGAGCCCGAGTGGCACCAGGGTCGCGAAGCGATCGGGCTGTTCCTGCGCCGGCGTACCAGCGTGCGGCTGCGCATGGCGCGCTCCTGGCGCTTTGTCGCCCTCGCGGCCAATCTCCAGCCCGGCCTCGCCTATTACCTGGAGCGCGACGACGGCTGGGAGCGGGCGGGCGCGTTCGTGCTCGGCGTGCGCCCGGACGGCATCGCGTCCATCACCCGCTTTCACGACGGCGGGCTGCTTGATCGCTTCGGTGTCCCCCGCCGTCTGTAAGCGCGGCGTCAAGTAGCAGCCACTGACGGCCGATGCTCTTTGTCCTATGGGCAAAGAGTGTCGACCGGTCGCCGCGTCGCCGGCGCAGACGATCTGCGTCGCGCTGGCCGCTGCCGTGGCGGCGATCGCCATCGCCGCCAGCTATGCCATCCCGGCGCACTCGGGGCTCTGCTGGGACACCGCGTGGACCGCGGCGGCCAGCGCCGCGGTGGGCGGCATGCTCATGGCCCGCCGCGCCTCGACCGGGCGTGAGCGCCGTCGCCATACGCTGTGGGCCGCCGCGGCCGGCTTCTGGCTGTTCGGGCAGCTGCTGTGGGATCTCTACGGGGTCATGGGCTTCCCGGCGTCGCCCAACCTGGCCGACGTGGGCTGGTGGGGCTTTGCCGTCGTGGTCACCGTCAGCCTCATCTCCGGCGATGGCCGGGCGCGGTCGGCGCGCGCCGTGGGCACCGTGGAGACGCTGACGACGATGGCGGCGGCAGTGGCCCTGACGGTGGCCGAGCTCTGGCCCGACGTCACGGCGTCCACGCTCTCGGCAGCACCGAAGGTCTCCGCGATCATCTATCCGTCCATCTACATCGTCGCCGCCGTGGTCACGCTGCAGGCGATCATCGGCGGCGCGCTACGGGGTTACCGGCGATCGGTGGCCGGCCTGGTGATGGGCGGTATGGCTGCTGAAGGGGTGGCGTTCGGCCTGTGGAGCCCGCAGCTGCTCGCCGGCACCTACGTTCCCGGCCGCACGCTCATCGATCCGCTGTTCGTCCTCGGGCTGCTGATGATCAGCGCCGGCGGGGCGCTCTTCGCGCGTCGCGTCGAGACGGCACGCGAGGCCGCGGAGCCGACCCGCAGCGCCGGGATCGTGCCCGGGCTGATGTTCGTGCTGCTGATGGCGGCGCTGGTGCGGGCCAATCTCTCTCATGCCGCCGCTGAGGTCACCCTCATCCTCCGCGCCGGCCTCTTCTTCTCGGCGCTTGCCTTCGTGGCTCGCGGTGTCCTGCTGGAGAGCCGGTTGCGCCATCTCCTTGACCGCGAGCGCACCGCACGCGTGGCGCTGGCCGAGCGTGAGGCCGAACTGGCGCGCCTCAACGCCCAGCTGGTGGAGGACTCCCGCCGCGACCCGCTCACCGGCATGCGCAACCGCCGCGCCCTGTCTGACGACCTGCTCGAGCTCGACGCCCGCCGCGGCGTCGAGGGCGCCTTCGCGGTGGCGCTGTGCGACGTGGATCACTTCAAGGCCTACAACGACCGCCTCGGCCACCTCGCCGGCGACCATGCCCTGCGCACCATCTCGGCCATCGTGCGCGCCACGCTGCGCGCCGGCGACCTCTCCTATCGCTTCGGCGGCGAGGAGCTCCTGCTGATCCTGCGCGACGCCGGGGCCGAGGAGGCGCGCGCGGTGGCTGAGCGCGTCCGCGCCGCGGTGCAGGCGGCCGCGATCCCGCACCCCGACGGCGCCGGGGGCATCGTCACCATCTCCGCCGGCGTGGCCGCGGGCGCCGACGACACCGACCGGCTGCTGGCCCGCGCCGACGGAGCCCTCTATGACGCCAAGCGCGGCGGGCGCAACCGGACCGTGGTGGCCGCCGACGCCGCCCCCGAATCGGCCGGGCTGCGTCAGCACAACCCCGCCGACGGCCCCGTGCCCCGGCACCTGCGCAGCATGCTCGCCGTCTCGCGCGCGGCCGCCGCCGGCGACGGCCCGCTGCCGGTGCTCGAGGCGCTGGCCGAGACCATCCGCTCCGAGCTCTCCTTCCACGTGGTGGCCGTCAACCTGCTGGACCCCGAGACCGGCGAGATGCGCATTGTCACCGTGCTTGGCGACGACGACGCCCGCGCCGCCCTGATGGGAACCTCGAGCCCGTGGTCGGAATGGGAGCCGGTGATGAGCCCCGAGTACGCGCGCCAGGGGGCCATCTGGCTGCCCGCGGGGCTGTCTGACTGGAGCGATCAGATCGCCCATTGGACGCCCTCGATCAGCGCGGTCCCGGGGCCGAACGGCTGGCACCCCGACGACATGCTCCTGCTCCCGCTGCGCGGCCAGGACGGGACGATCCTCGGCACCGTGTCGGTGGACCAGCCCGCCAGTGGCCGGCGCCCCACCGACGAGCAGATCGCCTACCTGATGTCGGTCGCCGATCACGCCGCCATCGGCGTGGAGCAGAACCTGCGCGAGGCGGGCGACACCGCCGGGCAGGCCGGTCAGTCATCGGAGCTGCGGCTGGCGGCGGCGATGCTGCTGGCCGAGGCCCTGGACATGCGCGACCCCAGCACCGGCCGCCACTCGCGCACCGTCGGCGACTACGCCCGCCACACCGCGGAGGCGCTGGGGCTGGCGCCCGACCGGGTGGAGCGCATCCACGCCGCGGGCGTGCTGCACGATCTGGGCAAGCTCGGGATCGCCGACGCCATCCTCTACAAGCCGGGAGCGCTGACCGACGCCGAGTGGGAGGAGATGAAGCGCCACCCCGAGATCGGCGCGCGCATCCTCTTCCACGCGGGCCTGGCCGACATCGCCCACTGGGTGCGCGCCCATCATGAGCGCGTCGACGGCCACGGCTATCCCGACGGCCTCGGCGCCGAGGAGATTCCCCTGGAGGCGCGGATCCTCGCCGTCGCCGATGCCTATGAGGCGATGATCGCCGATCGTCCCTACCGCTCCGGGATGGCGCCCGCGGCGGCCCGCGCCGAGCTCGAGCGCTGCGCCGGCGGCCAGTTTGACCCGGCCGTGGTCCGGGCCTTCCTAGGCCTGGATGCCGCCGCCGTCGAGGACCCAGGCCTGGCCGTTGACGGCGGCTGCGGCGGGGGAGGCGAGATGGACGATCGCGTCGGCCACCTCGTCGGGCTCCAGTAGGCGCCCCAGCGGAGCGGCCGCGGCCAGGGCCGCCTCGGCCTGCTCGGCCGAGCGGCCGGTGCTCTGCACGATCTGGGCGATCGAGCGATCGGTCATCTCGGTGCGCACGAAGGTGGGGCAGACGGCATTGATGCGCACGCCGGTGCCGGCGACCTCGGCGGCCACGGCGCGGGTGAGGCCGACGACGGCGTGCTTGGAGGCGGTGTAGGCCGTGGTGTAGGGGACGCCGGCGCGCCCCGCGGTCGAGGCGACGGTGACCACGGCGCCCGCGCCCCGCTCGCGCATGCCCGGGACCACCGCGCGCATGCAGAGAAAGGCGCCGGTGGCGTTGACCTCGAGATGTCGCTGCCACGACTCCAGGGTGGTGCGGTGAAGCGGTGCCGACTCGCCCATCCCGGCGTTGTTGACCAGCACGTCGACGGCGCCGATCTCGCCGAAGACGCGCTCCACGGCCGCCTCGTCGGTGACGTCGCACACGTACGTTCGGTGGGCGGTGAGCGCGGCGAGCGCCTCTGCGTCGCGGCCCAGCGCCACCACCCGGTCCCCGAGCGCGGTGAACCGTTGCACCGTCGCCTTCCCGATGCCCTTGGCCCCGCCGGTGACCACGACGGTCCGCGGGTCGGTCACCGCTACGCCTCGTCCTGGGCCGCGACGGAGCGAAACAGGGCGCGGGCGATGATCTCGCGCTGGATCTCCGACGCGCCCTCGTAGATGCGCGGCGCGCGGACGTCGCGGTAGAGGTGCTCGAGAGGATGGCCCTGCTCGAGCGCCACCGCGCCGTGGAACTGCACCGCGGCGTCGACGGCCTCCTGGGCGGTCTCGGTGGCCTGCAGCTTGGCCATCGCCGCCAGCGCGGGATCGGGCACGCCGGCGTCGTGGGCCAGCGCCGCCTGGTGCACGAGCAGCCGCGCCGCTTCGGTGCGCGCCTGCAGCTCGGCCAGCCGGTGGGCCACCGCCTGGTGTTGTGACAGCGGCGTGCCGAAGGTCTCGCGCGTCAGCGCGTAGCCCGCCGCGAGCTCCAGCGCCGTGCGCGCCATTCCGATCGCGAACGCCCCCACGCTGGGCCGGAACAGGTCCAGCGTGCGCATCGCCACGCGGAAGCCCGCGCCCGGCTCGCCCAGGACGTTGTCCGCCGGGACCCGCACCTCGGCAAAGGTCAGTAGACCGATGGCGTGCGGCGCGAGCATCTCCCGGGGCTCGCCGCCCAGCCCGGGCGTGTCACCCGGGACCGCGAAGGCGGTCAGGCCCCGCGCGCCGGTCGTCGCCTCAGAGCGCGCGAACACCGTGTAGATGTCGGCCTCCGGCGCGTTGGAGATCCACAGCTTCTCGCCGGTGAGCACGTAGCCGCCCTCGCCGTCGGGGGCGGCATGCAGCGACAGCGCCGCGGGGTCAGAGCCGGCCTCGGGCTCGGTGAGCGCGAAGGCCGCCACCGCGGTGCCGTCGGCCACGCGTGGGATCCACTCGTCGCGCAGCTCGGCGCGGCCCGCCTGCAGGATCGGATAGGCGCCAAGGCCCTGGAGCGCGAAGGCCGTCTCGGCCTCGGTGCATCCCCGGGCCAGGGCCTCGCGGATGAGGCACAGCTCGATGGCGCTGGCCTGGCCGGTGGTTGCGAACAGCCGCTCCAGCAGGCCGTGCTGGGCCAGGGCTGCGATGAGCGGGCGGTTGACGCGCCCCGGAGTGCCGGCTTCGGCGACCGGCTTGAGCTCCATCGCTGCCACCGCGCGCGTGCGCGCGTACAGGTCTCGCTGCTCGGGGGTGAGGTGCAGATCCAGCGCGTCGGCGGCGGTCATGCTGATCGCGGCGCGATCACCGCGACGCCCATGAGCTCCACCTTGGCCGCGGGGTCAAACAGCTCGGTGACGCCGAACAACCCCATGGCCGGGTACCGGCGGCCGAAGTGGCGGCGCCACACGTCGCCGAGCTCACGCAGCGACAGGCGGTACTCCTCGACCGCGGTGACGAACACCTGCAGCGACACGAGGTCAGACGGCTCACCCCCGGCGGCGCGCAGCGCGGTGACGAGGTTGGCGGCGGCGACGTCGAACTGCTCCACGATCGTCTCGCCGGTGACGGAGCCGTCGGGGGCCTGGGCGACCTGGCCGCCGAGGTAGACGGTGTCGCCGGCCCGGACAGCATGCGAGAACCCGGTCGGCGGCGCCAGGTCGGGGGAGTTGATCAGCTCGCTCACCGGCCGCTCCATTCCGGGCGGCGCCCCTCGCTCCACGCCGCGTAGAACTCCTCGAAGTCCTCGGAGTGCATGAGCAGCGCCTGCGTGATCGCCTCCAGCTCGATGGCCGGCCCCAGCGCCATGTCGAGCTCGCGGGTGAGCAGCGATTTGGTGGTGGAGTAGGCGAAGGCCGGGCCCTCGGCCAGCCGCTGGGCCAGCGCGCCGACGTGATCGGCCAGGTGATCGTCGGCGGTGACCGACGTGGCCAGGCCGATCTCATGGCAGCGCCGTGCGGTGACCTTGTCGCCGAGCAGGAGCAGCTCGGTGGCGCGGCCCAGCCCCACGATCCGCGGCAGCAGGTAGGCCGACCCCATGTCGGCGCCGGCCAGCCCCACGCGCGTGAACAGGAACGCGAACGACGCCGACTCCGCCATCACCCGGAAGTCGCAGGCCAGGGCCAGCACCGCTCCGGCGCCGGCGGCCACGCCGTTGATGGCGGCGATGGCGGGGATGGGGCACTCGCGCACCGCCTGCACCACCGAACCGGTCATGCGGGTGAACTCGAGCAGCTCCGCGGTCCCCATGTCGAGCAACGGGCCGATGATCTCCTCGACGTCGCCGCCCGAGGAGAAGCCGTGGCCCTCGCCGGTGATGACCAACGTCCGCACGTCGCCGCGGGCGGGCATCTCGGCGAGCAGGTCGCGCAGGTCCGCGTAGGCCTGGAAGGTGAGCGCGTTGAGCTTCTCGGGGCGGTTGAGGCGCACTGTCCCCACGCCGTCGGCCACCGCGAACTCGAAGTTCTGCCACTCCTCGGTGAGCGGCGCACTGGCGCGAAACGGGCTCATGACGCGCGACGATACCCGACGGGACCGCTTCGGCGGGCGGTATGCTGCCGCCCAGTCTTGGCAGAGAGCACGTACTGGAATCCGAAGATCGAAACCCTCGAGCGACCGCAGCTCGAGGCTCTGCAACTCGCCAAGCTGCGGCGCCAGATCGCCTGGGCCAAGGAGCGCAGCCCGTGGTACCGGCGCGCGCTGGCTGACATCGAACCCGAGTCGCTGCGGTCTCTTGATGACCTGCGCACGCTGCCGATGCTCACCCGCGAGCAGTGGATGGACTCCCAGTTCACCCATCCGCCCTACGGCGAGCTGCCCACCATCGGCGGCGCGGGTGCCATCCGTGTGCACACCACCTCGGGGACCACCGGCAAGGGCCCGCTGCGCGCCCTGGACTCGCGCAAGGACTGGGCCTGGATCGCCGAGATGTGGGCCTACGGCATCTGGGGCTGCGGCGTGCGCCCCGGCGACACGGCCTACATCGCCTTCGGCTACGGCTCCTTCATCGGCTTCTGGGGCCTGCATTACTCGATGGAGAAGATCGGCGTGCTCAACGTTCCCGGCGGGGCGCAGACCACCGAGGCGCGGGTGCGCCAGATCGTCGACTTCGGCGCCACCGTGGTGGCTTCGACGCCCACCTACGCGCTGCGCCTGGCCCAGGAGGCCGACGCGCTGGGCATCGACCTGCGCGGCTCGGCGGTGAGCCGGATCATCCTCTCGGGGGAGCCGGCCGGCTCGATCCCGCAGACCAAGGCGCTGATCGAGGAGCAGTGGGGAGCCAAGGCCTTTGACACCGCCGGCATGACCGAGATCGGGACGATCATGGTCTTCGAGTGCGAGCATCAGCCGGGCGGCACCCACATCATCGAGGACCACGTGATCGAGGAGGTCATCGATCCGGCCACCCTGGCGCCCGTGGAGTACGGCCAGCGCGGCGAGCGAGTGGTCACCTCGTTCGGGCGCGGCGCCATCCCGCTGCTGCGCTACCGCACCGGTGATCTGGTGTGCAAGGTGCCGGCGTCGACGTGTCAGTGCGGGCGCGTCTTTGACATCTACGAGGGCGGGATCCTCGGCCGCGTCGACGACATGAAGATCATCCGCGGGACCAACGTCTACCCCCGGGCCATTGAGGCCATCGTGCGCGAGTACTCCGAGGTGGACGAGTTTCAGACCGTCATCACGCGCGAGGGCGTGCGCGACGAGATCACGCTGCGCGTCGAGCTCAAGGGCGATGCCGCCTCTGACTGGGATGAGCTGTCCGGGACGCTGCACCGGCGTCTGGCCCAGGCCCACGAGGGCCTGAACTTCCGCATCGAGCGCGCCGGCGCGGGCGAGCTGCCCCGCTTCGAGCTCAAGGCCAAGCGCACGATCGACAAGCGCGAGGCGCCGATCGGAGCGCGGTCGTGACGTCGTCCTCGTCGGAGTCCGGCGCGGACCTGCTCGGCGGGGAGATGACCGAGGCCGAGGCGCGGCTGCTCGCCGTCTATGACGAGCTCAAGGCGCTGTGCGAGCAAGAGCTTCCGCCCATCGCCGCGGCCAACTCTCGGGCGGCGCTGGCGCTCATGCACAACGTCGTCAACGGTCTGGCGCTGCGCTACGAGCACCTCTCCGACCTTGACGTCTGAGCTCGCCGCGCGCCGTTGAGCGCCGCCCGCCGATGAGCGCCGCCCGCGGAACCGAAGGTCTCCAGCCCCAGGACCTGGTCCTCACCATCTTCGGGGCGTACGTGCGGCGCCCCGGCCAGCGGGTGTGGTCAGGCGGCATGGTCGAGATCCTGGAGAGCCTTGACTTCACCACCGGCGCGGCGCGGGCGGCCCTGGCGCGGCTGGTCAACCGCGATCTGCTGGCGCGCACACGCGAGGGGCGGCTGGCCTTCTACGCGCTGACCGAGCGCGCCACCGCGCTGCTGGCCGAGGGCGACCGCCGCATCTTCAGCTTCGGGCGCACCGCGCCCGGCGTCGACCTGTGGACGGTGCTGTGGCACGCCATTCCCGAGGCCCAGCGCGTGCGGCGCTCGCGGTTTGCCTCGCGCCTGCGCTTTCTCGGCTTCGGCTCGGTTCAGGACGCGACGTGGGTGGCCGCGCGTGACCGTGAGCAGGAGGTGCGCCACCTGTTGCGCCAGCTCGACATCGAGCCCTACGTGTCGGTCCTGGTGGGGCACATGTCACCGGGGCTGCCTCCGGTGGCGCTGGTGGCCGAGGCGTGGCGGCTCGATGACACCCGTGATCGCTACGAGGCCTTCCTGTCGGAGTACGGCGCGCTGCGCACCGGCCGCGCCCGCAAGCGGCTGTCGGACCCGGAGGCGTTCCGGACGCGCACGGTGCTGCTGCATCGCTTCCGTGGCTTCCCCTCGGTCGATCCCGAGTTGCCCGAGGCCGTCGACACGCTGCGCGAGCTCCGCGCCGAGGTGGTGGCCTGCTTCGAGGAGGTGTACGCGGCGCTCGAGCGTCCGGCCACCCAGTACTTCTGGGCGACGGTGCGACCCGACCTGGCCTGACCGGCGCGCGCCGCGCCATTACTTTTGACACATTACCGTGCTTACATGTAGACTATGGCCATGAACATCGCCATCCGCGGAGGTGGGCCGGGGGGCCTGTACGCCGCGATCCTGTTCAGCCGTCTTGGCCATCAGGTCACCGTGTGGGAGCGCAACGCCCCGGACGACACCTTCGGGTTCGGGGTGGTGTTCTCCGACGAGACCCTCGTCGCCTTCGAGGCCGCCGATCCGCCGACCTACCGCGAGATCACCGCCAGTTTCGCGCGCTGGGGGGAGATCGACATCTACTCCCACGGCGAGCTGCGGACCTCGGGCGGTCACGGCTTCTCGGCCCTGAGCCGCAAGCACCTGCTCAACATCCTGCAGGAGCGGGCCGCCGGCCTGGGGGCCGAGCTGCATTTCCTCACCGAGTCACCGCCGCTCGACGAGCTGGCCGCGGGGCACGACCTCGTCATCTGCGCCGACGGCGTCAACAGCCAGTCGCGCGCCGAGCGTGCCGAGGTGTTCAAGCCGACCCTGGACCGCCGCAAGTCCAAGTTCATGTGGCTGGGCACCGACCTCGTCTTCGAGGCCTTCACTTTCCACATCGTCCAGACCGAGTGGGGCGTCTTCCAGCTGCACTGTTACCCGTACGACGCCACGATGTCGACCTTCATCGTGGAGACCGACGAGGCGACATGGCGGCGCGCCGGGCTGGATGCCAGCGCGGGCCTGGACCTGGCGCCGGGCGAGAGCGACGAGCGCTCGATCGACTTCTGCCGCGAGCTCTTCGCCGACGTGCTCAACGGCCACGAGCTCATCGCCAACAACTCCAAGTGGCTGAACTTCCACACTGTCCGCAACGAGCACTGGCACGACGGCAACGTCGTCCTCCTCGGCGACGCCGCCCACACCGCGCACTTCTCCATCGGCTCGGGCACCAAGCTCGCCATGGAGGACGCGATCGGCCTCGCCTGGGCGTTCAGGACCGCCTCGCCCACCGACAGCGCCGCCGACGTTCTGCAGGGCTACGAGGACGAGCGCCGGGCCGGTGTGGCCTCGACCCAGCGCGCCGCGCAGGCCAGCCTCGAGTGGTTTGAGGAGATCTCGCGCTACATCCGCCAGGACGTCGACGAGTTCGCCTTCAACCTGCTCACGCGCAGCCGCCGCATCACCTACGACAACCTGCGCCTGCGCGACGGCGAGTTCATGGACGCCGTGGACCGCGCCTTCGCCTCCAACCAGCCCGCTCCACCGAGCCAGAGCGACGGCATCCGGCCGCCGATGTTCTACCCGTTCGCGTTGCGCGGGCTGGAGCTGGCCAACCGGGTCGTGGTGTCGCCCATGGACATGTACGCCGCCCACGACGGGATCGTCGGCGACTTTCACCTCGTCCATCTCGGCAGCCGCGGCATCGGCGGGGCCGGGCTGGTCATGACCGAGATGGTGTGCGTGTCGGCGGAGGGGCGGATCACGCTGGGGTGCGGCGGTCTGTACTCCGATGAGCACATCCCGGGCTGGCGGCGCATCGTCGACTTCGTCCACGGTCACGGCTCGGCCCGGATCGGCTGCCAGATCGGCCACAGCGGCCGCAAGGGCGCCACCAAGCTGTTGTGGGAGGGGGACCACGTGCCGCTGGAAGACCCGTGGGAGGTGATGGCGCCGTCGGCGCTGCCCTACTTCTCCGAGAGCCCCGTCCCGCGCCCAATGGACCGCGCCGCCATGGACGCCGTGCGCGAGCAGTTCGTCGCCGCTGCGCAGCGGGCCGATGAGGCCGGCTTTGACCTGCTCGAGGTCCACATGGCCCACGGGTACCTGTTGTCCTCGTTCCTGTCTCCGCTGACCAACCGCCGTACCGACGAGTACGGCGGGGACCTGTCCGGTCGGGCGCGCTTCCCGCTCGAGGTCTTCGACGCCTGCCGCGAGGTGTGGCCGGCCGACAAGCCGATGTCGGCCCGTATCTCGGCCACCGACTGGTACGACGGCGGATTCACGGGCGACGACGCCGTGCAGCTGGCCCGGATGCTGGCCGCGCACGGGTGCGACCTGGTGGACGTGTCGACCGGGCAGGTGTGGCCCGACCAGCAGCCGGCCTACGGTCGCAGCTACCAGACCCCGTTCGCCGACCGCATCCGCCACGAGGTGGGGATCGCCACGATGGCCGTCGGCGCCATCTCCAGTGCCGAGGACGTCAACACCATCATCCTCTCCGGGCGCGCCGACCTGTGCGCGCTGGGGCGCCCCCATCTCTACGACCCCTACTGGACGCTGCACGCCGCCGCCGACCAGGGCTACGACGTGCCCTGGATCGTCAACTACCAGTCGGGGGTCCGGCGCCCCAACGATGGACGGGCGGAGCTGTTCAAGGTCCCGCCGCGATCGTTTGACCCGCCCGCGCCCTCGGCGCCGCAGCGGTGGCGTCCGCGCGCCACGGCGCTGGCCCGCCACCCTGCCGGTTAACGCTCAGCGCTTCTGCGAGTGCCTGGACCGCCGCGCCTGACGGCGCCGCCGCGCGTCGGCAGTGGCGCGCGCCCGCTGGCGACGGTGAGTGAGCGCGCGCCGCTGCTGGGCCTTGCGGGCCTTGTGGGGCTTGCCCTTCGCGGGCGTGTGTGACGCCGCGGCGGCGGGGACGGTGACGCGCGCGGAGTCGGCCTGTATGGCGCCGCCGGCGTTGATGGCGGTGACCGTGCAGCTGAGCGCCTGGCCGCGATCGGCGGCGGTCACCGTGTAGGTGGCGCCGGTGGCGTTGACGATGGGGGCGTTGCCACGGTTCCAGCGGTACTCGTAGCTGGTGGGGGAGTTGCTCCAGCGCCCGGGGGCGCAGCTCAGCGTCCCGCCCACGGCCATGGAGCCGGAGACCGACGGGGCCGAGAGCGGCGTGGGGACCGCGGTGTTGGCCCATGGGGTGAGAACCGGCGCGATGACGGCGGTGGCCGGTGACGCGGCCGGAGTGCTGCTGCCCCCGGCGTTGGTGGCGGTGACCAGGACGCGGATGGTGTCGCCGACATCGGAGAGCGCCAACGTGTAGGTGCTGGCGGTGGCGCCGGCGATGGCGGTGCAGTTGGCGCCGCCGGCGTCGCAGTCCTCCCATTTGTAGGCGAAGGCGGTGGGGGTGTTGGACCACGCGCCGGGGGAGGCGGCGAGGGTCTGCAGGTTGGTGGCGGTGCCGGCCACGCCGGGCGCGGCGGTGCTCACCGGGGCCAGCGGGATGATCACCGCGGTCGGGGTGGAGGCGACGGTGCTCGCGCCGCTGACGTTGGTGGCGGTGACCAGGGAGCGGATCGTCGCCCCGGCGTCATCAGCGGTGAGGGTGTAGGTGGCGCCGTTGGCCCCGGCGATGGCGATGCAGGTCGAGCCGGCGGCGTTGCAGCGCTCCCAGCCGTAGGCGAAGGTGGTGGGGGCGTTGGCCCAGGTGCCCGGCGTGGCGGTGAGCGCCTGGCCCTGCTTGGCGGTGCCGGTGGGGGTGGGGGCCGCGCCCAGGGCCGGCAGGGCGGGGGCGATCCGGTCCACGGTGGCGTGCGTGCTGTCGGCCACGTAGGTGAGGCCGGTGGGGGTGGTGGCGATCGCCGCCGGTCCGGTGAGCGGCGAGAGGGTGGCCGCCGCGCCGTAGGTGGGGGCTGCGCTGACGCCGGTGCCCGCGAACAGCGACAGCTTGTCGGCGGCCGTGACCTCCTCGACGCGGTTGTTGGCGGTGTCGGCGATGTAGAGGTCACCGGCGGCGTCGGTGGCCAGTCCGGTGGGGCCGTTGAGCTTGGAGCTGGTGGCGGTGCCGGCGGTGGGCTGGCCGCTCAGACCCGAGCGGCCGGCGAAGATGGTGAGCGCGCCCGCCGGCGTCACCTTGAGCACGAGGCTGGCGCCGGTGTCGGCGACAAAGACATTGCCGCTGGCGTCGACGGCCACGCCCGTGGGGGTGCGCAGCGGCGAGTGGGTCGCGGTCCCGTTGACCGGGGTGCCGCGCGTGCCGCTGCCGGCCAGGATCGAGAGGGTGCCGCCGGGGGTCACCTTCTCCACGTAGGGATTGCCGCCGGCGCCCGCGCCGTCGGCGATGTAGAGGTCGCCGGCGCTGTCGGTGGCCAGGCCGCTGGGGCCGCCGAGCGGCGAGGCGGTGGCCGCCCCGGGGACGGGCGTGCCCGCGGTCCCGGTGCCCGCCACGACCGTGAGGGTGCCGGTGGGGCTGAGCTCCTTGACCACGTGATCCCCGGTGTCGGCGATGTAGAGGGCGCCGTTGCTCGGGTTCACGGCGACGCCGCTGGGCGCGTTGAGCCCGGAGGCGACGACCGTGGTCGTCCCGGCGGGGGTGACCTTGAGAACGTCGCCCGCCGCGGAGTCGGCGATGTAGACGTCGCCGGCGGGGTCCACGGCCACGCCCGCGGGCGTGGTGGCTGAGGCAAAGGGGTTGATGACCAGCGTGGTGGCCGCCTGCGCGGGCGTCGCTGCCAGTGACAGCGCGAGCATGCACCCCAGCACGACCAGGCCGGAGCCCCGGCGCAGCAGAGCGCGCGCGGGATCGACGGCGGAGAGGGAACGCACCATGTTTCAATGCATCGGCCGATGGCCGAGACGGCTTGAGGGGTCCGCGCGCTATCGCGTCCCGGCCCCAGCGCACCCCCCGAGCGAGGGTCCGCCTGCTCGTTTTCTCGCGACGCTGAGTCAAAAGGTGGCGATTAACGCCAGGTTTTGACTCAGGGTCGTTCCGCGGCATGGGCCGGCACCGGCCGCTGCCGTCGCTCGGTGGACGGCTGGAGCTCCGATCAGCCGGCCGGCGCCGCGGAGACCGGTGCCGTCGCGGGCTCCGCAGCGGCGGCCGCGGGGGCCGCGCGCACCACCAACCCCAGGCCCACCGCTCCTGCGGCCAGCGCCGCGAGCGAGACGAACACGTACACGTGTGCGAAGGTGGCGACCTGGCCGGTGGCGCCAGAGCTGGAGCGCAGCAGCGTGCCCAGGGTGGCCACGCCCAGCGCGCCGCCCACCTGGCGGGCGGTCTGGTTCAGCCCCGTCCCCGCGGCGAAGGACCGCACCGGGACCGAGAGCGCGGCCGCGGTCGAGGTGCCGGTGGTGACCATGCCCATGCCGGCGCCGAGGAGCAGCCCGAGCGGCAGCCAATAGGCGAGAAACTCGCCGTGGTCAGGCAGCGTGGCGGCGATGAACAGCCCCGAGGCGGCCATCAGCGCGCCGCCCGCGGCCACGGCGGTCCGCGGCGTGGCCCGGCGCCCGACCACCACCGCCGACACGCTGGCGGCGATGGCTCCCGGCGTCATGGCCAGCCCCGCCTGGAGCTCGGAGTAGTGCCACAGCTCGGTGACCACCAGCACGCCGAGCAGCATCCACGCGTACAGACTGACCCCGTAGAGCAACGAGGCGACGTTGGCCACGGCGAAGGTCCGGTGCTTCCACAGCCCGGTCTCGATCGCCGGGACCGGCATGCCCCGCGAACGCTGGACGGCCGCCACCGTCCCGATCACGCCGCCGGCCAGGCTGACGATGGTGCGCGCGTCGCCCCAGCCCCACACCGAGCCCTGCGAGAGCCCAAGGGCGGCCAGGCCGATCCCGCAGGCCAGCAGCACCGTGCCCAGCGCATCGGGGAGGCGAGTCCGCGCGGTCGCGGTCTGCGGCAGGATGCCGGCCGCGGCGGCCAGAGCCAACCCCGCGGGAACGTTGATGACAAACAGGGATCGCCAGCCGAAGGCGGAGACCAGCACGCCGCCCACGCTGGGCCCCACAGCGGCGGCGAAGGCGCCGGCCGCGCTCCACAGCGCCACCGCGTTGCCGCGCCGCTCGGGCGGGCTGTCGGCGAGCAGGATGGCCAGCGAGGCGGGGATCATGGTGGCGGCGAAAGCGCCCTGGACCGCCCGGGCGGCCAGCAGCACCGGCACGCTGGGCGACACGGCACAGACCAGGGACAGCGCCGCGAACCCGCCGACACCGGCGCGGTAGAGCGTGCGCCGGCCGATCACGTCGGCCAGCCGCCCGGCGGGGGCGAGCAGGGCCGCGAACAGGGTGGCGTAGGCGGTGATCACCCACGACAGAGTGGTCACGCTCGTGGCCGGGTAGGCGCGGCCGAGCGCGGGAATGGCGAGGTTGACGACGGTGACGTCGAGCAGCGCCAGAAACGCGGCGCCGGCAGCGAGGGTGAGCACACGGGCGTGATGCGAGAGGGTCATGGAACTCCGGCTCCTCAGTCTGAAGAACGAACGGTCGTGCTTTTTCTTTTTATACGAACGGTCGTGCTATTGTCAAGGCCGAGATGGAGGCAGAGGTCGCGGAGGAGAACCAGGACGGACGCCGTGTCCGTGGCGATCGCACCAAGCGCGCGATCCTGGCCAAGGCGGTGGACCTGGCTTCCGTCGACGGGCTGGAGGGGCTGTCCATCGGCGGTCTGGCCTCGGAGCTGGGCGTGTCCAAGAGCGGGCTGTTCGCCCACTTCGGCTCCAAGCTCGAGCTCCAGCTCGAAACAGTGCAGGCCGCCTCGGAGCTCTTTGAGGAGCAGGTGTGGCAGCCGGTCGCCGACGCCGAGCCCGGCGTGGTCCAGCTGGTGGCCCTGATGGAGTCCTGGCTGCGGTACTTCCGTGACCCGGGCAACAGCGGCGGGTGCTTCTTCTCCAACGCCTACCACGAGTTCGACGCCCGTCCCGGCCCGGTGCGCGACGCCATCGCCGCTCAGAAGCGCCGCTGGATGGCGGCCATCGTCCACCACGCCCAGGTGGCCGCCGACCGCGGTCAGCTCAAGGCCGGCACCGACCCGGAGCAGCTCGCCTTCGAGCTTGACGCCGTCGGCTCGCTGGCCAATTCGCTGTGGCAGCTCGAGGGCGACGAGAAGGCGTTCGGCCGCGCCCAGACGGCCATCCGCACCCGCCTGCACGCCGGTGCCACCGCGTCGGGGCGGCGCGCGCTCGCCGGCGCCGGCCTCAGTTGCTGAGCAGGCGGCGCACCCGGTCCAGGCCGTCGTGCACGTCGGTGAACCGCGTGGTCAGCGGCGAGAGCCCCAGGCGGATGACATCGGGCGTGCGGAAATCAGGGATGACGCCGTCGGCGATCAGCCGCCGCGTCAGGCCGCGCGCCTCGGGGTGGACCAGCGCCACGTGCGAGCCGCGCCGGCCGGCGTGCCGCGGCGAGCCCACCGAGCAGCCCAGCGGCGCCAGCCACTCGTCGATGAGCGCGATCGCATACTCGGTGAGGCCGATCGACTTGTGGCGGATGGCCTCGACCCCCGCTTCGATGACGAGGTCCAGGCCGGCGGCCACCGCGGTCAGCGCCAGGACCGGCGGCGTGCCCGAGAGCATCGCCGAGATGCCCTCGCCGGGCACGTAGCCGGGGGCCATCTCAAACGGGTCCTGCCGGCCCAGCCAGCCCCAGATCGGCTGGCGCAGCGCGCCCTGGTGCTCGGCGCGCACGTACAGGTAAGCCGGCGCTCCGGGCCCGCCGTTGAGGTACTTGTAGGTGCAGCCGACGGCGAGATCGATCCCGTCGGCGTCGAGCGCGACCGGGATGGCGCCCGCGCTGTGGCTGAGGTCCCACAGCGCCAGGGCGCCGGCCTCGTGAGCGATCGCCGTGATCGCGCGGGTCTCGAGGATGAAGGCCGAGCGGTAGTTGACCTGCGAGAACGTCACCAGCGCGGTCTTGTCGCTGACCAGCTCCGCCACCTGCGACGGCTCCGGCCCGGCCGCCGGGTCGGCCCGGACCCACAGGATCTCCAGCTCGCGCTCGGCGGCCAGGCTCTCCAGGACGTAGCGGTCGGTGGGGAAGTTGTCGACGTCGGTGATGATCTGGGTGCGGCCCGGCCGCGCGCTCAGGGCGGCGGCGGCGAGCTTGTAAAAGCACACGGTCGTCGAGTCGGCGATCGCCACCTGGCCTGGGGCGGCGCCGAGCAGCTCGGTCCCCAGCCGGTCACCCAGCGCGTACGGCAGCTCCATCCACCCCTCGCCCCAGGCGCGGATGAGCCGCTGCCCCCATTGGTCTGTCACCACCTCGCTCAGGCGGCGCGCGGTGTCCCGGGGCAGGCGGCCCAGCGAGTTGCCGTCGAGGTAGATGAGACCGTCGTCGGCCACCACGAACCGGTCGTGGAAGCCACGGAGCTCGTCGGCGTCGTCGAGCGCCGCCGCCTCGGCCCGGGAGCTCATTCTTCGTGGAACGCCTCGGACAGCCACTCAGCGCACACGGTGGGGTTGACCTTGGCGTCGAGGACGAGGGGCCGCGGCTCGGGCTCAGCCAGCCAGCCGTCGAGGACATCGAGGTCCGCGGGACGGCGCACCGTGGCTGCCTGGGCGCCGCAGGCCCGCGCGATGGCGGCCAGATCGGCGTCGGGGAACTGCACCATCGAGACCTCGTGGCCCATGGGGGCGAAATGGTGGACCTCGGCGCCGTAGGCGCAGTCGTCGTAGATGACCACGAGCAGCTTGAGGCCGAGTCGCGCCGCGGTCTCGATCTCGGCCACGGCCATGAAGGTGCCGCCGTCGCCGAGCGCCGCGACAGTGGGGCGGTCGGGCCGGGCGATGGCCGCACCGATGGCGTTGCCCAGCCCGAGCCCCACCGACTGAAAGCCGTTGGGGAACACCCAGGCCCGGGCGTCGGGGACGCTGAGGAACATCGCGGGGTAGCCGAGGAAGTGGCCGGAGTCCACGGCCACCGCCTTCTCCGCGGGCAGCCGGCGCTCGAGCGCGATGGAGAGCGTACGCGGATCGATCCACTCGTCGGTGGAGGCGTCGTCGTAGGCGTCGGCGGCCCAGGTGCGGGTGGCGATCTCGCGCGCGGTCTCGTCGGTGCGCCATCCGGTGGAGCCATGGCCGCGGCGCTCGAGCTCGTCGGCGAGCAGCCGCGCGCCGGCGGCCGCGTCGCCGAGCATGGTGAGATCCGCGGGCCGGTTGAGGCCGAAGGCGCGCGCCTCGATGTCGACCTGGGCGACCGTGGCCGCGCTGCCGATGAGCCGGCCGTGGCGGGTGGTCCAGTGGTTGACCGAGGCCCCGAAGACCAGCACCACATCGGCCTGGGGCAGCAGCGCGGTGGCGAACGGCGAGGCGAAACCACCGGCGATGCCGACGGCGTAGGGGAGACCGGCGAACAGCCCGTTGGCCGTCGCCGAGGTCGCCAGCAGCGCGCCGGTGATCGACCCCAGCCGCTCCAGCTGGTCGCGGGCGTCGGCCAGGACAGCGCCGCGCCCGGCGAGGATGAGGGGTCGCTGGGCGCCCTGCAGCTGGTCGGCGATGAGCGCGACCGCCTGGGCGGAGGGGTCGGGGGTGGGGAACGCCGGCAGCGGGGGGCGCGTGGGCGTCAGCGAGTCGGGCGCCTGGGTCTGGATGTCGATCGGCACGTTGAGCAACACCGGGCGCCGCTCGATGATCGCACGCTGGTGGGCGCGCTGGGCGTCGTCGGCGGCGCTGGCCGAGCTCTGGACGCGGTCAGAGGCCGCGCCCACCGAGGCGGCCAGGGCGGGCTGATCGATGTGGAAGTTGGACGTGGGGGCGTCAGCGGGCGACTCGCCGGCCAGCACCAGCAGCGGGGTGCGGCTCTTGACCGCCTCGGTGAGCCCGGTCACCGCATTGGTGAGCCCAGGGCCCTGGTGCAGGCTGACCATGCCGACGGTGCCGCTCACCCGCGCGTAGCCATCGGCCATGCAGATCGCCCCGTCCTCGCGGCGAGCATGGTGAAAGCGCGCCCCGCGTGAGCACAGAGCATTGGTGAGGATGAGGTTGCCCGAGCCCACCACCCCGAAGACGTCGGTGACTCCGGTGGCGGCGAGCGTCTGTCCGACGACGTCGGCGACCGACTGCGGCGTGCCGACGCTACTGGTCATCTGACGCCGCCCCTCATTACGGTCCGATGCTACTTGCGGCGTTGACCCCGCGTCCAGGCCCCGCCTGCTGTTTGGCGTCCGGCCAGAGCGGCGATCTTTAAGGCACCATGCCCCAGTCCAAGGACCCTCGCACCGCCGCCACGTCCACCGGCGCGCCCGCGGCGCCGGCCGGTGCGCGCGACGACTCGAAGAACATGCTCCCGCCCCGCGAGCGGCGTCGCAGCCCGTTTGAGCGGATATTCGTGCGCCTCATCGCCACCGGTGGCGTCGTCGGCATCGGCGTCGCCATCGCTGCGATCATGGGGTCCAGCGGCTCGGCGTCGTGGATCATCGGGTTGGTGGTGTCGATCGTCAGCGTGGTGCTGGCGGCCATCCTCTGGTCCTCGCGCCAGCTGTAGCCGCCGGCCCTTCAGAAGCAACGCTTGGACGGCGTTTGCCAAGCTCCGCAAGTCGTCCATATCTGCAGGCGTTTCGTAGACGGGCATGTACCATCGCACCTGGAACTGGCAGCCGCCGACCGGAACCCGAATTTGACGGATAACAACACGCTGAGCTCGCTGGGATGAGCTGTTGATGACCGGGCACGCACGCACTCGCCGGGGGGCGTCTGAGCGTGAGCGCTGAAGCTTCCCCCCAGAGCCTGCAAGAGTTCCTGGCCCAGGCCGGACAGGTCGGACGGGACACGCTCGACGTCGACTGGGCCGCGACTCCGCTGGGGCCGATCGAGGAGTGGCCGCCCGCCCTGGCCACGGTTGTCCGCGTGCTGCTGACCTCGCGCTTCTCCATGTGGATGGCGTGGGGTCCCGAGCTCACCTTCCTCTGCAATGGGGCCTATCGTCGGGACACGCTGGGCCAGAAGTACCCGTGGGCGCTGGGCCGGCCGGCGCGTGAGGTGTGGGCGGAGATCTGGCCCGAGATCGGGCCCCGGATCGAGACCGTGCTCACCACCGGCCAGGCCACCTGGGACGAGGCGCTCATGCTCATCCTCGAGCGCAGCGGCTATCCCGAGGAGACCTACCACACCTTCTCGTACAGCCCGCTGGCCGGCGACGACGGCGTCATCGCCGGGATGCTCTGCGTCGTCTCCGAGGACACCCGGCGCGTCATCACTCAGCGGCGGATGTCGACCTTGCGCGAGCTGGGCTCCGCCTCCTCGGGGGTGCGCGAGGAGCGCGATTTCCTGGACGCCGCGTGCGAAGTGCTGGGCAGCAACCGGCGCTCTCTGCCCTTCACCATGGTCTACCTGTTCGACGAGGGCCAGGCGCACCTGGCCTGCTCGAGCGGGATCGCGGAGGGGCACGTCGCCGCGCCATCGGTCATCACGCTCGGCGACCCCGGCGCGCTGTGGCCCGCCGACGAATTGGCGCGCGGAGGGGAATCTCTCGTCGAGCTGGCCCCCGCGCGGTTCGGCAGCGAGCTCCCCACCGGCGACTGGGACCGACCGCCCGAGCAGGCTCTGGTCCTGCCGATCGCCCAGCCCGCGCACGATCGGCCCTACGGGTTCTTCGTCGCCGCGCTCAACCGTTACGCGCCGCTCGACACCGAGTACCGGGCCTTCGTCGATCTCATCGTCCAGCACCTCTCGGCCGGTCTCGCGGCGGCGCGCACCTACGAGGCCGAGCGCGCGCGCGCCGCCCAGCTCGAGGAGCTCGATCGCGCCAAGACCGCGTTCTTCTCCAACGTCAGCCACGAGTTCCGCACCCCGCTCACCCTCCTGCTGGGGCCGCTCCAGGACGCGTTGGGTGACCCCACCGGCCTGTCCCCAGACCGGCTGGAGCTCGTGCACCGCAACGCCATGCGCCTGCTCAAGCTCGTCAACGGGCTGCTGGACTTCTCGCGCGCCGAGGCCGGGCGCATGCGCGCCGAGTTCCGGCCCACCGACGTGGCCAAGCTCACCGCCGATCTCGCCGGCACGTTCCGCGAGGCCACCGACCGCTCCGGGTTGGACCTGGTGGTCCACTGCGACCCGCCGGCTCACCCCGTGTATCTCGACCGCGACCTGTGGGAGCGGATCGTCCTCAACCTGGTATCCAACGCGTTCAAGGCCACCGTCGAAGGCTCGATCGAGGTCGAGCTGCGCAACGTCGACGGCCACGTCCAGCTCTCGGTCAAGGACACCGGCAGCGGCATCGAGCCCGACGAGATGGAGCGCCTCTTCCAGCGCTTCCATCGCGCGCGCAATGTGGCCCGCAGCTATGAGGGCACCGGCATCGGGCTGGCCCTGGTCAAGGAGCTGACCGAGCTGCACGGCGGCCAGGTGGCGGCCATCAGCACCCTGGGCGCCGGCTCGGAGTTCACCGTCACGCTCCCCTTCGGCTCCTCGCATCTGCCTGCGGACCAGGTCTACAGCGACAGTGTCGAGCCCGCCGCGTCGATCGCCGCGCTGTTCGTCGAAGAGGCGATGAGCTGGATCGAAACGCCGACCGACCGCCTCACCCCCGGGGTGCTCCCCGCGGTGAGCGCCGCTACCGGCGAGGTCCGCTCGCGGGTGCTGATCGCCGACGACAACCCGGATCTGCGCCGCTACCTCACCACGCTGCTGGCGGCCCAGTTCGATGTCGAGGCGGTCAGCGACGGCAATGCGGCGCTGCGGGTGATCCGCGACCGCGCGCCGGACCTCGTCATCTCCGACGTGATGATGCCGGGGCGCGACGGCTATGAGCTGCTCGAGGCGCTGCGCTCGTCCCCCGACACCCAGGACCTGCCGGTCATCCTGCTCTCGGCTCGCGCCGGCGAGGAGGCGGCCATCGAGGGTCTGACCGCCGGCGCCGACGATTACCTGCCCAAGCCGTTCTCGGGTCGTGAGCTGCTGGCGCGCGTGCGCGCCCATCTCGACCTTTCGGCGCTGCGGCGCGAGGCCGCCGCCGAGCTGCGCGCCGAGCAGCAGCGCCTGGAGCAGACCATCCAACAGCTGCCCGCGGGGGTGATGCTGGCCGAGGCGCCGTCGCGCCGCATCGTCATCTCCAACCGCCAGGCGGCCGAGATCCTGGGTCACGGCCCGTTGCCCCACGACGGCGGCGACTACGACGGCTACGAGCTCTACACGCTCAAGCGTGAGCGCCTCAAGCGCGACGAGGGTCCACTGGCGCGGGCGATGCTCACCGGCGAGGTCGTCGAGGACCAGGACATGCTCTACGTCCGCGGCGACGGGCGCACCATCGTCGTGCGCATCAGCGCTGCGCCGGTGCGCGACGAACGCGGGGAGGTGGTGGGCGGGGTCCTCGTCTTCCAGGACGTCTCGGCCCGGGTGCGCAATGAGCGCCTGCTGGCCGCGCAGCGCGACATCCTCGCCCTCATCGCCAATGGGGTGTCGCTGGAGCGTGTCCTGGAGTCGATCGTGCAGACCATGGAGGACCTGTCGGACTCGCCCGCCAAGAGCGCGATCATGCTGCTCAGCCCCGACGGGCAACGGCTCGTCCACGGCGCGTCGCCCAGCCTGCCGGCGGCCTATCGCGAGGCCGCCGAGGGCATCGAGATCGGCCCCGACACCCCGGGTGCGGCGGCCTTCACGGGTGAGACGGTGGTGGTGACCGACACCCGCACCGCGCCCGGCTGGGCGCCCTATCG
>DATJTQ010000251.1:0-2730 GCA_035503355.1 Solirubrobacteraceae bacterium | reverse complement strand
TTGGCGGCGCCCTCGTCGGTCCGGGCGAGCAGCGCGATCAGGGTTGAGCTGCCGCCGTTGGTCAGCCACATCTTGGCGCCGTTGACGATGTACCCGTTGGCGGGTCCGCGGACTGCCTTGGTCGTGATCGCGGCGACGTCCGAGCCGAGGTCGGGCTCTGACATCGAGAACGAGCCGCGGACCTCGCCGACGGCCATCGGCGGCAGGAACTTCTGCTTCTGCTCGGGGGTGCCGTGCTGCTTGATCATGTGGGCGACGATGAAGTGGGTGTTGATGATGCCGGAGACGCTCATCCAGCCGCGGGCGATCTGCTCGACGACCAGGGCGTAGGTGAGCAGCGACTCGCCCAGCCCGCCGTATTCCTCGGGGATGGTGAGGCCGAACAGGCCCATCTCGCGCATGCCCGTCACGATGTCGGCCGGGTACTCGTCGGCGTGCTCGAGCGCCTGGGCGTGCGGGATGATCTCCTTGTCGACGAACTGCCTGACTGTCTTGAGTATCTCCTGCTGCTCGTCGGTCAGGCCGGGGGTCTGGGCGAGACGGGGCATGTTCTGGGTCTCCTTGTTTAAATGACGCCGCGGTCGTGCAGGCCGGCCAGCTCGGGTGGGGTGAGGCCGAGGACTTCGGCCAGGACCTGGTCGGTGTCGCGGCCGAGGACCGGGGCCTCCCCCGGTTCACCGTAGGCGCCGTTCCAGCGCAGCGGCGAGCGGGCGGTGATCGACGTTTCGGTCTGTCCGGGCTGCGCGAGCTCTCCGAGCTTGATGTCGGCCAGGACCGGGTGGGCGCCGGCGCGGTGGGCGGCGGCGACGTCGGCCATGCCCTGGTAGGGGCCCCAGAGCACGCGGGCGCGGTCGAGTTCGGCGGCTGTCTGGTCTCGATCGCGGGCCGCGAACCAGGGGCGGAGGATGGCGGCGATCGTCTCCCGGTGCTGGTAGCGCTGCTCTTCTTGTCGCAGGTCGACGCCGAGGGCGGTCTCCAGGGCCTCGAAGACCCTGGTCGTGCCGGTCGCCCCCTTGAGGGCCTTCCACTGGCCTTCGGTGAGGGCCACCACCATCACCCGCCCGCCGTCGCGGCAGCCGAAGTCGGAGGCGAAGCTGCCGTAGAGGTGGTTACCGTGCCGGGGCCGGTCGCCGCCGCGCTGCTCCGCCTCCGACAGCCAGCCGAGGTTGGACACCCCGGCCAGCGCCACGTCGGCCAGCGCGAGCTCAATGAACGCGCCCTGGCCCGTGCGGTCGCGGTCGTGCAGCGCGGCCAGCATTCCGGCCGCCACGCTGACGCCGGTGATCAGGTCCCAAGCGGGGAGGACGTGGTTGATCGGGGCGGTTGTTCCTTCCGTTCCCTCGGGGCCGGTGATCTGGGGGACGCCGACGGCGGCGTTGACCGTGTAGTCGACGGCCGGACGGCCGTCGGGGTGACCCTGGACGCGCAGGTGGATGAGGTCTGTTCTGCTGGTCTGGAGCGCGTCGTGGGCGAGCCACGGGCGGCCGACCACGTTGTCGATCAGCAGCCCCCGGTCGGGGCCGGGGGCGGTGATGAGCGCGACGGCCAGGTCCTGGCCCTCGGGCGAGCGGAGGTCGATCGCGACCGAGCGCTTGCCCTTGTTCAGCGACGACCAGTAGTAGCTCTCGCCGCTCGGCGCGAGCGGCCACCGCCGGTGGTCGTGGCCGCCGCCGAGCGGATCGATCCGCACGACCTCGGCGCCGAGCTGGGCCAGGGTCAGGCCGCCGGTCGGGCCGGCCACGTAGCTCGCGCACTCGACGACCTGCATTCCTCGCAGGGGCAACCTCGGCGTGGAGTCCATAGAGGTATTCAAGCCGACCAGCGGACGGTTGGGGATCATCGGGCTCGAGCTCAGCGCCCACGGTTGGCGCTCGCGGGCAGGGCCGGGAGCTCGGCCGGGAGCTCGGCCGGGACGCGCCTGGAGCTGCCGGTGCGCTGACGCGCTTGCGTGACACCTGGTCAGGTCCGGCGCCCGGGCTCTCCGCCATGATCGCGAAGATTTTTATTATGATGAAGGAAAAGAATCGTATAGGTGCACTAATCCTTCGCCCTAATCAAATCCTTCGCGGTCATGGCTCTACCGCCTGACCTCGATCCTGCGGGCCGGTGGCAGGAACCACGCGACCGTTCGATATGACGGTTGTGAGTTTTTGATTTTGACTAGCTTGCTGGCCGCCTTGGGCGTGAATCGCCTTCGGGTAAGCGGTTCAGGGCAGCTTGAGTTTCTCTCCAGGCGAGATCACCTCTGGATTAGGGCCGATGACGTCCTGGTTGAGCTTGAAGATCGCCTGCCACCCGCCGGGGATGTGGAGCTTCGCCGCGATCCCGGACAGCGTGTCGCCAGGCTGGACGATACAGCGAGTTTTAGTCAGCACTTGAGCTTGGGGAGACGGCCAGCCAGAGGCCGACCTGGATCAGGATCCAGCCTGTTCGCTGCCTGGCCGACGGAGGCCGTGCCCTCGGGTTATCGTCGGCTGCGGTTCGGGCGCTGGCCGCGGACGAGCGGAGCTCGACGGCGCGCTGGCGGGCTAGCGCTTCGGCCCGGGCCGGGTGCATAACGACTCCTCCCGAAGGCGCGGCCTACGCAGCGGGCGCCGCGGGGCGGGTGAACGGGAGCTGGGTCTCGAAGACCTGCTCTTCGACCTGGGAGACGTCGTCGATCTCGTGGATCCAGATGTCACGGCCGGGGCCGTGGGTCTGGAAACCGTTGGCGGTGCACCAGTGCACGAG
>DATJTQ010000250.1:0-39103 GCA_035503355.1 Solirubrobacteraceae bacterium | reverse complement strand
GCTGACGATGCAGATCATGCAGAACGTCGCTCGCCGCTACGGGCTCGTCTGCCTGCTGCACGAGAAGCCGTTCGCCGGCGTCAACGGCTCGGGCAAGCACAACAACTGGTCGATGGGGACCGACGACGGGGAGAACCTGCTGGAGCCGGGCGACACGCCGCACGAGAACCTGCAGTTCCTGTTCTTCTGCGCGGCCGTGATCCAGGCCGTCAACAAGCACCAGGGCCTGCTGCGGGCATCGATCGCTTCCGCCGGACAGGACCACCGCCTCGGCGCCAACGAGGCGCCGCCGGCGATCATGTCCATCTTCCTGGGCACCGAGCTCGAGAAGGTGTTCAATGCCATCGAGAACGGCGAGGTGGGCGAGTCCACGCCGGAGTCGTTCCTCGGCCTCGGCACGCCGGTGCTGCCGCCGCTGCCGATGCACGGCGGGGACCGCAACCGCACCAGCCCGTTCGCCTTCACCGGCAACAAGTTCGAGTTTCGCGCCCTGGGCTCCAGCATGTCGCTGTCGCTGCCCAACACGGTGCTCAACACGATCGTGGCCGAGGCTGTCGACGACCTCGCCGAGGAGCTCGAGGACGCCCTGGAGGGCGGCACCGAGCTGGAGGCGGCGCTGCGGCCGATCCTGCAGCGCAGCTACGCGGCCAACAAGCAGGTCGTCTTCGGTGGTGACAACTACTCCGAGGAGTGGCACGCCGAGGCGGAGTCGCGCGGGCTGCTCAACCTGCGTGCCACCCCCGACGCCCTGCCCTACCTGGTCTCTGACGACACCGTGACGCTGTTCTCCAACTACGGCGTGCTCTCTCAGCGCGAGCTCGAGAGCCGCTACGAGGTGTTCCTGGAGCAGTACGTCACCAAGCTCAACATCGAGGCCGAGACCGCCGAGTCGATCGCCAAGACGTTGCTGCTGCCGGCGGCGGCCCGTCATATGGCGCTTCTGCTCAGCGCGCAGATGGGCGAGCTGGCCTCCGAGACCGAGGCGCTGGTGGCCAGCTTCCTGGAGGCGATCCGCGAGCTGGAGAGCGCCAACCTGGAGGAGAACCAGCCGCACGACGACGTGCTGACGCACGCGGAGTACATGCGGGACACCACCATTCCCGCGATGGAGGCCGTCCGGGCGGCAGCGGACAAGCTGGAGAAGGTCGTGGCCGACGACCTATGGCCGCTCCCCAAATACTCCGAGATTCTGTTCGTCAAGTAGATGTAGGGCAAATAGCCGGGCTGGCGCACGCAGCGCAACTTGCGTGCGCCGGCAGGGTTTTCCGCTACGGTGGCTCGCCGTATGCCGGAAGTCCGCGTAGCGCGCGGCCGTCGTGGGGGTCTGCACGCTCGGCGGCTGCTGCGGGTCATAGCCATTCTCGCCGTGTTCTACGGCACCCTGACCGTGCCGGCGTTCGCCGCCGGCGGCGGTGGCGCGGGCCTCGGTGGTCCCTCCACGACCGTGCACACGGCCGCGGCCGGCCGGGGCAACCCGCTCAATGGGCGCGCCATGTGGATCTGGGAGATGGCCCAGTCAGACCGGGGCAGCCTCACCTCGGTGATCGCCGACGCGCACCGCTTCGGCATCTCGACGCTCATCGTCAAGTCCAGCGACGGGGCCGACATGTGGTCGCAGTTCACCCCGCAGCTGGTCTCGACGCTGCACGCCAACGGCATCAAGGTGTGCGCGTGGCAGTACGTCTATGGCAACGCGCCGGTCACCGAGGCCTATAAGGGCGCCGCCGCCGTCCACGACGGCGCCGACTGCCTGATCATCGACGCGGAGTCCGAATACGAGGGCAAGTACGTCTCGGCACAGGTCTACATCAGGCGGCTGCGCTCGCTCATCGGCTACGGCTATCCGCTCGTCCTGGCCGGGTTCCCCTACATCGACTACCACCCGGCGTTCCCCTACTCGGTGTTCCTCGGCCCCGGCGGCGCTCAGTACAACGCCCCTCAGATGTACTGGCACGACATCGGTACCACCACCGACAGCGTCTTCGGCCACACCTACGCCTACAACCTCATCTATCAGCGCCCGATCTACCCGCTGGGGCAGGTCTACGGCCGTCCGCCGGCCCACCAGGTGGTGCGCTTCCGCGAGCTCGCCCGCGTCTACGGCGCGCCCGGGGTGAGCTGGTGGGACTGGCAGGACGCGAGCTCGTCGATGTGGACCGCGCTGTCGCGGCCGGCCGGAACGATCCCGGGCTACGTCCCGTACAAGACGATGGCCGACGTCAGCCCCGATGAGAGCGGCGATCTGGTGGTCTGGATCCAGGAGCACCTCGTCTCCGCCGGCTATCCGATCCAGGTCTCCGGGGACTACGGCTACCACACGCTGCTCGACGTGCAGGCCTTTCAGACGTCCCACGGGCTGACCGCCGACGGCATCATCGGGCCCGAGACGTGGGCCGCGCTGCTGCGCTACCGCATCGCCCGCGTCACCTGGACCGTGGCCAAGGGCCATGACAAGGCGACGGTCACCTCGGCCGACATCACCGCCGCGCGGCGCGGCACGGCGACGACCCTGGTGCAACCGGTCCCGGCCTCAGCCTCGCTGCCCGCCCGCCGCGACGAGATCGCCGGCGCGGGCGGCCGCGGGCGGCCCTAACCCCTACAGGAGGCCGTTCTCGCGCGCGTACGCGACCAGTTCGGCCCGGGAGCCCTTCTGGGTCTTCTGCTGAATGTGGGCGCGATGGGACTCCACCGTGCGCACGCTCAGGAACAGCTGGGCGGCGATCTCGGTGTTGGTGTGGCCGAGCGCGATGAGGCGCAGGACCTCGATCTCGCGGGGGCTCAGATCGTCGGGGGCGCCCGCTGCCCCGGCCACCTCCGTGGCCAGACGGGCTCCGAGCTCGGGAGTGAGATAGGTGCGGCCCTCGGCAGCCAGGCGCACCGCCTGGATGAGCTCCTCCTTGGCCGACTCCTTGAGCACGAAGCCGGTCGCCCCGGCGCGCAGTGCCTCCCGCGCCAGCTCAGCGTCATTCTGCATCGTCAGCACCACGATGCTCGTCGCCGGCGAGGCGCTGAGCAGCCGGGGGATGGCCGGCAGGCTCGAGCCCTCGGGCATGTTGATGTCGAGGACCAGCACCTGGGGGCGATGGGCGGCCACGCGGCGCTCGGTCAGCGCGACGTCGCCGGCCTCGGAGACGACCGCCAGGCCCGGCTCAGCCTCGAGGAGCATGCGCAGGCCGGCGCGGACGACCTCGTGATCGTCGGCGAGCACGATGGTGATCGTCCCCGGCCCGAGCGGGTCTGCGGCGGCGTTCCCGGCGGGAGCCGAGCTGTCCGGCGTCGCCGCGCTCACCCCTCGAGCACCGTGCCGGACTCGAGCGTGGTCGGCGTCTCGGCGTCGATCGCGACCGCGCCGCGGACGCGCACCCCGGCCTCGAAGGTGACATCGCCGTGCACCACCAGCCGCTCGGCGTCGCGCAGCGACGGCGGTCCCGAGGGGAAGCGCTGCTCGAAGCCGTCGATGAGCCGGTAGTAGCGCTTGTCGAGCTCGACGAAGGGCAGTCCGCCGGCGCGTTCCGGCACCGGCTCGACCCGGAGGTCGTCGCCCACCTGGTAGACGTCGGAGCGCAGCACCAGCAGATCGTCCGTGGTCTTGACCGGCGCGAAGCGGGTGCGCGGCACCTGCAGTAGACCGGCGCCCGGGAAGCTCTCGATGGCGGCGCCCATCGCACTCTCGAGCTGGATGACCGGCGTGGAGTCCGGGTCGCGCGGGTCGACGGTCTTGCGGTTGATGATGAGCGCCAGCTCCAGGACGCCGTCTGACTGCTCCAGACGGTCGGCCAGTACCTGGAGGTCGACCCACAGCGTATTGGTGTTGTACCAGCGCCACCTGCGGTAATCGCGGAAGGACTCCTGATCGGACTCCGGGGTCTGTGCCGTTTCGCGCAGGACCAGCCGGCCGTCGGAGATCCGCCGCGCCACGTGGCCACCCTTACGGTCGGCCTCGGTGCCCTGCACCACCTCCATGAGGAAGGGGAGCTCGTTGGCGGCGACGTGGGCGGCGATCCGGACGTCCACGCTCGAGCCGAGGTTGTCGGCGTTGGAGATCATCGCGTGGCGGAAGCCGCGCTCCAGCAGCGCATCGAGCATCCCCGAGCGGCGCAGCGCCCCGTAGACGTCGCCGTGACCGGGCGGGTTCCACTCCAGGGCCGGGTTGGGCGGCCAGCTGACCGGCTCGAGCGTCTCGGCGTCGAGCTTGGGCACCACCGACTGCATGAAGTCAGGCGCGATGCCGTCGCTGCTCAGCTCCGGGTGGGCCGCGAGCGCCGCCAGGGTCGGCTCGCGCGTGCTGTCGGAGTCCATCAGCACCAGCGGCAGCGCCACGCCGTGGCGGCGGCGCAGAGCCAGCGTCTGGCCGACGATGATGTCCAGGAACGACCGGCCGTCGCGGGCCTCCATCAGTGACTTGGGCTCCTGGAGTCCCATGGTGGTGGCCAGACCGCCGTTGAGCTTGATCACCACCACTCCCGACAGCGCGCGCGCGGCCTCGGCGGCGGGCAGGTCCTCCAGGGCGGGGATGTCGCCCGCCGGCTCGAGCTCGGCGGTGGGCAGCATCGCCGTCTCGCCCGAGTCAAGCCGCGCGTAGGCCCGCTCGAAGGCCTTGATGGCCTCGGGGTGAGCCCCGGCCTCCTCCATCTTCTCCACCGCCGCCCGCAGGCCCGCTTCGCTCATGCCGTGCATTGTGCCTGCTCGGACACGGCGCGGTGGTGTCCAGCGCCGACATGAAAGGATGCGTGCGTGGAGACGCGCGAGATCACGCGGCTGCAGCGCAGCGTCAGCGTCGTGGGCCTGGGCACCTGGCAGCTCGGCGCGGATTGGGGCGACGTCTCCGAGGCCGCCGCCGACGGCGTGCTCGACGCCGCCGTCGACGCGGGCGTCACCTTCTTTGACACCGCCGACGTCTACGGCGACGGCCGCTCGGAGACGTTCTGCGGCCGGCTGCACGAGCGCCATCCGGCGGTGTTCGTGGCCACCAAGATGGGCCGGCGCGTGGCCCAGGAGACGATCAACTACAACCGGGAGAACTTCCGGGCCTGGAACGACCGCTCGCGAGAGAACCTTCAGATGGAAACGCTGGACCTGGTGCAGCTGCACTGTCCCCCCGACGGGGTGTATGAGAACGACGCCGTGTTCGACGCGCTCGATGAGATGGTCAGCGACGGCCGCATCGCCGCCTACGGGGTGTCGGTGGAGACGAGCGCCCAGGCGCTGGCGGCGATCGCCCGCCCCCACGTCGCCTCGGTCCAGATCATCCTCAACTGCTTTCGCCTCAAGCCGCTGGAGGAGGTCCTGCCCGCCGCCCGGCAGGCCGGCGTCGGCATCATCGCCCGCGTGCCGCTGGCCTCCGGCCTGCTCTCGGGGCGCTATGACGAGCACACCACCTTCGACGCCTCTGACCACCGCAGCTTCAACCGCCACGGCGAGGCCTTCGATGTCGGCGAGACGTTCTCAGGCGTGCCCTTCGAGGTCGGCCTCGCCGCCGTCCGCGAGCTGTCAGAGCTCGTCGACGACGGGTCCTCGCTGGCCCAGTTCGCGCTGCGCTGGATCATTGACCAGCCGGGCGTGAGCACGGTCATCCCAGGCGCGCGCAGCGCCGAGCAGGTCGCCCAGAACGTCGCCGCCGCCGACCTGCCGCCGCTGAGCGCGCGTCAGCGCGACGGGGTGCGCGACGTCTATGACCGCCTCATCCGCGAGCACGTGCACGACCGCTGGTAGGCAGCCCCGGCGAGCGCGCGCTCAGCGCTGCCCGTAGTACGCGTCGGGCCCGTGCTTTCGCTGGTGGTGCTTGTCGCGGACCACGTCGGCGAGCGGGCCTCCCTCGGGGCTGACCAGCCGGGTGAGCAGGGCCAGCCGGGCCACCTCCTCGAGGGTCACCGCCACTGTCACCGCCGCGGCCGGCGTCGCCGCCCAGCAGAAGGGCGCGTGGCCGCGCACGAGCGCCGCGGGGATCTCGTCGAAGCGGTCCCCGATGAGCTCGATCAGCACCGTGCCGGTCTCGCCCTCATAGTCGCGGTCGATCTCCTCGGCGGTGAGCTGGCGCGTGAGCGGGACCGCCTCGGCCATGAGATCGGCGTGGGTGGTGCCGAGCAGCGGAATCTCCTGCTCGGCCTGCGCCCACGCCGTGGCCCACGTCGAGTGGGTGTGGACGATGCCGCCGATCCCGTCAGAGGCGTTGTAGAGGGCCCGGTGAGTCGGCGTGTCGGTGGAGGGCTTGCGATCTCCGTCGATCACGTCGCCGGAGCCCAGGTCGATGAGGACCACGTCCTCGGCCGTCATGTGCTCGTAGTCGACGCCGCTGGCCTTGATCGCCATCACCCCGCGCTCGCGGTCCACGCCCGAGGCGTTGCCCCAGGTCAGCTTGACCAGCCCCTGGGCGGGCAGGGCCAGGTTGGCCTCCAGCACCTCCTGGCGCAGCTTTCCAAGCTCGGTCACGACAGGTCAGGCGCCGCTGGTCTCGGCGCGGATCCGCTTGAGGCCGTGCAGCAGCTCGACCTCGGAGCGCCCCAGGCTGTCATACAGCGTGCGGTAGATGGCGTAGACGCGGTCATAGACGTCCTTGGCCGCCGGCTCGGGCGTGTAGGTGCGCGAGCTCGAGGGCCGCGTGGCCTCGATCGCGGCGTCGATGTCCTCGTGGATGCCGGCCGCCACCGCGCCGAACAGGGCGGCGCCGCGCGCCGGGATCTCCCGCCATGACGGCACGTGCACGGTGAGCCCGCTGGTGTCGGCGATGAGCTGCATCATCAGCGGACTGCGCTCGGCGATGCCGCCCACCGCGACGATCTCCGACAGCTCCAGCCCGTGCTCGGTGAAGTTGTCGATGATCCGGCGGTTGCCGAAGGCGATCGCCTCCAGCAGCGCGCGGTAGATCTCGGCGGGCGCGCTGCGCAGGGTGAGGCCGAAGATGGCGCCCGTGAGATCGGCGTCGGCGAGAATCGAGCGGTTGCCGTTGAACCAGTCCAGCGCGACCAGGCCGGTCTCCCCGGGACGCAGCCTCTCGGCCTCGCCCTCGAGCCGCGCGTAGGTGTCGCGGTCGCCGTCCAGCGTGCGCACGAACCACGCCAGCATGTCGCCCACCGCCGCCTGCCCCGCCTCGTAGCCATAGAGGCCGGGCAGGATCCCGTCGCGTACCACGCCGGTGACGCCGGGCAGCAGGACCTCGTCGGGGCTGACGATCATCGAGCACGTCGAGGTCCCGATCACCGTCACGAACGTCTCGGGGCTCGTCACCCCCGCGCCGGGCACCGACACCCAGGCATCGACGTTGCCCACCGCAACGGCCACCTTCTCGGTGAGTCCGAGCGCCTCCGCCCTCTCGGACGTGAGCTCGCCCGCGCGGGTGCCCAGGGCCACGAACTCGGTCCCCAGCTTCTCGCTCGGATCGGAGAAGCCGGGATAGGCGGCCTCGAAGTACTCCGTCGGCGGCAGGCCCTCCTCCGGGGACCACATCGCCTTGTAGCCGGCGGTGGCGCTCTGGCGCACCTCGTGGCCGGTGAGGTGCCAGATGATCCAGTCGGTGGCCTCGATGAACGCGGCGCAGGCGTCGTAGACCTCGCGGTCCTCGGACCACACCTCGATGAGCTTTGGGAAGTACCACTCTGAGGAGATCCGTCCGCCGTAGCGCTCCAGGAAGGGCTCGCCGCGCTCGAGCGCCACCTCGTTGAGGCGGTCGGCGATGGGCTGGGCGGCGTGGTGCTTCCACAGCTTGGGCCAGGCGTGGCGGCGGTCACGAAACTGCTCCAGCGTGCACAGCGGGGTGGCGTCATCGGTCACCGGCAGCACTGTGCACGAGGTGAAGTCCACCCCGAGCCCCACCACCTCCTCGGCGGCGACGCCGGCGTCGGCGACCGCCGCCGGGATTCCGTCCTCCAGGACCTTGACCCAGTCATCAGGGTCCTGCAGCGCCCAGTCGCCGGGCAGTCGCTCACCCGTGGAGGGCAGCTCGCGATCGATCACGGCGCTGGGATACGGGACGACACTGACCCCGAGCTCCTCGCCGGTGCGAGCGTCGAGCACGAGCACGCGGCCGGACTCGGTCCCGAAGTCGACCCCGATGCTGCAGGCCCGGCCGCTCACGGCCGGCCGCTCACGGCTCGGAGGGCTGCTCGGGCGCCGCGCCCGTACCCGCGCCGTTGCCGGCCATGGCCTCCTGCCGGGCGCGACGGTATTCCTCCACCACGATCTCGTTGAGCTCCTCGAGGCTGGTTTCAGCCGTCGGTTTGTCGAGGGCGATGACGCCGTCCTGGATCAGGCTGACGCGGTCACAGGCCTGAAACACGTGGACGTAGTTGTGGAGGATCATGATGATCGAGACCTGGCCCTCAGCCTTGAGGCGGGCGATCAGGTCGAGGATCAGCGCCCCTTCCTTGGCGCCCATGGCAGCCAGCGGCTCGTCGAGCAGGATCACGTCGGCGTCGCCGGAGATCGTGCGCGCGACCGCGATCGCCTGACGTTGGCCGCCGGACAGGCGCGCGACCGGCACATCGATGCGCGGAATGTTGATGCCCGTCGTGTCCAGTGCCTTGCGCGTCTCGCGCTTCATGATGTGGTTGGCCAGGAAGGGGATCGGCTTGCGGACCTTCTCCCGGAACAGGAACATGTTCTGGTAGACGGTGAGCTGATCGATCAGCGCCAGGTCCTGGTAGACCGTGTCGATGCCGCGGTGGCGCGCCTCGAGCACGCTCTTGGGCGCGTACGAGTCCCCCTTCAGCCACATCGTGCCGGAGTCGGGCTTGTGGAAGCCGCAGAGGATCTTGATCAGCGTCGACTTGCCGGCGCCGTTGTCGCCGAGGAGGCCCAGGACCTCGCCCTTACGCAGATGCAGGTTGATGTCGCGCAGCGCGCTGATCGGTCCAAAGCTCTTCTTGACGTGCTCGACCCGCAACACGTCGTCCTCCGCGGTCTGAGGCCCGACGATCCGCTCCTGAGGGACGGCGGCGTCAGCCACGGCCCGACCCCGTCCGAACCCGGGAGACGTAGGTGTTGAAGGCCATCGCGATCAGGATCGCGAGACCGAGATAGAAGTAGAAGTAGTTCGCGCTGACTCCCTTCAGGTTCAGGCCATCCTGGAGGGTCCCGAGGAAGATGGCGCCGATGAACGCTCCGATCACGGTGCCCGATCCGCCCTGGAGGAGCGTGCCCCCGATCACCGCGGCCGAGATCGCCTGAAACAGGATCACGTTGGCGCCGGATGGATCGGGTGTCGTCGTCGCCGCACGAACGGCCTCGAGGATTCCGACGAACCCGGCGAGGAGCGCGCACAGCACGAAGTTGCGCGTCAGCACGAGCTTGGTGCGGACGCCCGCCTCGGACGCGCCCAGCCGGTTGCCGCCGACCGCGACGGTGTAGACACCCCATCGGGTGAACGACAGTACGAGTTGGAGGATGATCGCGATCCCGATCGCCCAGAAGAGCTCTGAGTACGTGCCGCCTCCGAAGATCTGTGCGAACGTCCCCACCTTGACCACCGAGGTCCCCGGAGTGGTGACCTGGGTCGCGTGGGAGATGATCAGCGTCAGGCCTGAGAGGGTGAACAACGTCCCCAGCGTGGTCACGAACGACGAGATACCGATGACGGCCACCACGATCCCGTTGAACAGGCCGACCAGCATCGCCGCGATCAGCGCGCCGATCATCGCCGGGACCAGCGGAAGCCCGGCGCTCGCGTTCAGCTTGTAGAAGATGAACGGCGTGAAGAGATACACCGCGCCGACCGACAGGTCGATCTCGGCGTTGATCATCACGAACACCTCGCCCGCCGCCAGGATCGCGAAGGGGGCGAAGTACGGGAGGAGCGCCTTGAGGCCGGAGCCCGTCAGGAAGTGAGGAACGCTGGCCGCGAAGTAGACGAACGTGACCACCGTGATCACGATGATGCTGCCCTCGCGCAGCGTGAGGAAGCGCTGGCCGAGGCTCAACGCCCCCCCGCGCCGGGCCCAGCTGTTCGCTGGGCCCTTGGGGGAAGGCGTTGTCGCGACCGTCTTATCCGAGGCAGTGGCCATCAGTGACGATCACGAAGCCTACGACTTTGTGACCCCGGCGCTGGTGCTGGTGCCCTCGAATCGGCTCTTGGTGCTGTTGTAGGGCGCGACGGTCGTCTTGTCCAGGAACTTCAGACCGGTGTTGACGTCCGCGATACCGCTCAGGCTCTGAGACACCTGGTACATGTAGAGCTGCAGGATCGGCAAAAAGCCCTGCAGGTAGGGCTGCTGGTCGATGGTGAACTGCAGGGCGCCCGACGCCACCGTCTGCTGCGTGATCGGGGTGAGGTCGTAGCCACCACCCTTGATCTTGCCGTTCAGGTTGTGCTTCTGGATCACCTGGCCGATGCTCTGGGTGCTGCCGCCGTCCACCGCGAAGAACCCCTTGTAGCTGGGATGCCCCGTGATGTACGCCTCGATCGTGGACAGCTCCTGGGTGAGGGCCGCTCCGGTCGCGACGACGTGCGGCTTGATGCTCGGGTGCTTCTTCAGCGTCGCCTGCGCGCCGTCGATGCGGGGCTGGATGTTCAGCGACCCTGGGGTGGCGATGAACAGCGCGATGTCACCGGACGGGACGAGCTGAGCGATGTGATCCCCCATCTCCTGCCCGGACACGAACAGGTCCTGGCCGATGTACGACAGTCGCGCATTTCCGGCGGCGTCCGCGTTGTAGGCGACGACCGGGATCTTGGCGTCCAGCGCCTTCTCCACAGGCTGGTTGAACGCGGTCAGGCTGATCAGCGCGATCCCGATCCCGTCAACGCCGGCGGTGACCGCGGTGTTGAAGTCGGTGACCATCTGACCGACGACGCTGTTGTCCGATCCGGTCCACTGGTAGCTGCACCCGAGCAGCTTGCACGCGTCGGCGGCGCCGTTCTGCGTGGGGGTGAAGAACGGGTTGGTGGTCACGTGGTTGACCAGCGTGAACTTGTAGGCCTTGCTCGAGCCGAAGATGCCCGCGGCCGCGCTGCCCCCGGTGGCCGCCGAGGCGCTACCGGTGGCGGTGGCGCTGCTCGACGAACTCGAACTGGAGCTCGAACTGGAGCCACCGCAGGCCTGCAGGATCAGGGCGCCGATACCGGCGGCACCACCGGTCAGCGCGGTGCGGCGGGTGACCTGCCGCACCTTCTTGAAGGGGGTGTCCTCCTCCTTGCGCTCATCCCATTCCAGCCGCTCGATGGCGTCATGGATGACGTCTTCTTCTTTAGACACCTGGTGCTCCTCCTCTCCGGGACTACCGACCCCACAACCGTTTCAAAGCCGGGGTTAGTTGTCCAATCACATTAACCGAGGCTAAACCTCGTCCGCAACCCCCGCGGTGGCGGGTCTCCGTTGCGGCCCTCAATGGTTTTCTCTCCTGTCCGGCCGCGCGCATGTTAGCGATCACATCAAATCCCTGTCAATCGCTTTCCGGCGGCACCGCGGTGCTGGCGCGGACCACCAGTTCCGGTGGCACAAGCGACCCCGTCGGCGGCCGCTCGCCCGCCTGGACGCTCTCGATGGTTCGCACCAGGACCCGCAGGCTGCGGCTCCCCACCTCGCCGAAATCCTGGCGGACGGTGGTCAGCGGCGGAGTGAAATAGGGCGACTCGGGGATGTCGTCAAAGCCGACGACGCTGATCTCCTCGGGGATGCGGCGTCCCGCCTCGTGCATGGCCCGCAGCAGGCCGAGCGCCATCTGGTCGTTGGCGACGAACACCGCGGTCAGCGAGCGGTCCCGGGTCAGCCGGCGCCCAAGGTGATAGCCGGTGCGTGCGCTCCAGTCGCCGATCAGCGGCTCGGGGCGCGGCGCGCCCGCGGCCTCCAGCGTCGCCCGCCAGCCGCTGGCTCGCAGCTGCGACTCGATCGAGCTCAGCGGTCCGGTGATGTGGTGCACGGTCTGGTGGCCGAGATCGAGCAGGTGGCGCGTGGCCAGGGTCGCCCCCTCGGCCTGATCGACCGCCACCACGGGGATGCCACGGTCAGGCCCGGACTCCACGGCCACCAGAGGGATGTCGAGCGGGGCATGCAGCAGCGCCTCCGCTGACTCCTCCTCGGAGACGATGACGAGGATCCCGTCCACGCCCTGCACGCGCAGGCGCTCGATCGCCTGCACCACCGAGGCGCGGTCCAGGGCCTTGAGACTGGCCACCATGATGAAGTAGCCGGCCTCGTGGGCGGCGCGCTCGATGCCGAACAGGGTCGAGGCCGGGCCGTAGAGCGTCGTGTCGAAGCTGACCACGCCGAGGGTGCGCGTGCGCCCGGTGGCCAGCGCCCGGGCGATCGAGTTGGGGCGGTAGCCCAGTTCGGTCATCGCGGCCATGACGCGCTCGCGCGTGGCCGGGCTCACGTGCCGGCTGCCGTTGATGACGCGCGACACGGTCTGGTGCGACACTCCCGCCAGTCGCCCCACGTCCGACATGATGGCCGGCCGCCGCGGTCGCGACGGAGCTTTCTCGTCGTCCTCGACGCCCATCTCTTCGCTCCTCTCCAACGCTCCGCCCTCCCGGAGCACGCCGCGATGTTAGCGCTAACGGACGATCCGCGCACCTGGGCCGGGCTCGACCTCCAGCACGCCGGGCGGCGGCACCGCGCCGGGCGGCATCAGGCCGAGCACGTGGCCCCCGAAGCCGCCGCCCACGATCCTCGCGCCAACGGCGCCGGCGTCCAGCAGGGTGGTGACGGTTCGTTCCACGGTCGGGGTCGAGATGGCGAAGCGGTCGCGGAGGCTGGCGTGCGAAGCGTTGAGCAGCACGCCGACGCGCTCGAGGTCACCGTTCGACAGCGCCGCGACGGTGTCCTGCACCCGCCCGTTCTCGGTGACCACGTGATGGGCGCGGGAGCGCAGCGGCTCGGGCAGGGCCTGCACGGCATCCAGGGTCGCGTCGCGCAGGCTGGCGATTCCCAACAGCTCGGCGGCGCGCACGCATTCGGCCCGGCGCTGGTTGTAGCCGTCGGCGGTCGGATCGTCGCCGCCGGCGTTGGCATGACGCTCGCCGGAGTCCAGGGTGACGAGGCGATAGCCATCGAGCTCGAGCGCCACCGGCGTGACTTCCAGAGAGTGGAAGTCGATGCACATCGCGCTCTCGGGCTCCCCGAACAGCGAGGCGATCTGGTCCAGCAGCCCGGTCTGGGCGCCCACCCAGTCGTTCTCCACGCGCGAGCACAGGCGCGCGAGGTCCAGGCGGTCGGGCGGCGTCAGATCGGCCACCGCGAGCAGGGCCAGGCACAGCGCCACCTCCAGCGCGGCCGACGAGGACAGGCCCGAGCCCCGCGGGACCGAGCCGGTGATCTCCAGCCGCGCCCCCACCAGCGGACAGCCGGCGGCGCGAAGCTCACCGACGGCGCCCCGGGCAAAGGCCCGCCACCCGGCCACCGGGGAGACCGTCTCCAGCGAGAAGGTGTCGTGGGCGTCGAGGTCTGAGGCGACCACCTGGAACTCGCTGTCGCCGGTGGCGGTGGCTCGCACCGTCACCCCCTCGCCGATGGCGAAGGGGAGCGCCAGACCCTCGTTGTAGTCCGTGTGCTCCCCGATCAGGTTCACGCGTCCCGGCGCAAACGCGGTCGCCCGCTCAGCCACTCTGTACTCTCCCGCTCGTGCCGTTCATCGACAACATTCTCCAACCGACGCACCTCATTGTCGTTCTCGCCATCGCGCTCCTCGTGCTCGGGCCCAAGCGGCTCCCCGAGGTCGGCCGTGCGATCGGCAAGGGCATCCACGACCTGCGCAGCGCCGTCGACGACGTCAAGCCCAGCCGCGACGAGCTGTTTGGGACCGTCGAAGCCGAGGCGCCCGCCGCCGCGGCGGACCGCAAGGTCTGACCGCCGCCACGGGAGACGTCGTGACCGCGCAGTGGGGGCTGCTGTCCACGGCGCGCATCAACGACGCGTTCCTCGCGGGGGTGGCGCAGTCGCGGGAGTCCGCCGTGCTGGCGGTGGCCGGCCGTGACCGCGACCGCGTCCGGCGCTATGCGGCTGAGCGTGGGATCGAGCGCGCCTATGACAGCTATGAGGCGTTGCTCGCCGACCCCGACGTCGACGCCGTCTACATCTCGCTGCCCAACTCGCTGCACCTGGAGTGGGCGCGGCGGGCGCTGCAGGCCGGCAAGCACGTCCTGTGCGAGAAGCCGCTGAGCCGGCGCGCCGCCGACGTGCGGGCCGCCTTTGATGACGCCGAGCGCCATGACCGGCTGCTCACGGAGGCATTCATGTGGCGCCACCATCCCCAGACCGCGCGCCTGCTCGAGCTGATCAGCTCCGGCGCGATCGGGCGCCTGCGGGTCATCCAGGCGTCGTTCAGCTTCCACTACGCCGACCCCGGCGATGTGCGGCTGAGCGCGGGGCTGGAGGGTGGCGCGCTGATGGACGTCGGCTGCTACTGCGTGAGCGCGGTCCGCCTGCTGGCCGGCGAGCCCGAGCTCGTCAGCGGGACGCAGGTGGTGGGCGGCGACGGCGTCGATGTCGTCTTCAGCGGCTGGCTGCGCTTCCCCGGCGACGTCACGGCCCACTTCGACTCGGGGCTCATCCTCGACGACCGCCACTGCCTGGAGGTCGTCGGCGAGGCGGGCAGCCTGTACGTCGCAGACCCGTGGCATGCCCGGACGCCCGGGATCGAGCTGCGCCGGGGCCGCAGCACCGAGCTCATCGAGGTGGCGCCGGCCAACTCCTACGGGCTCGAGGCCGACAACCTGGCCGCGGCAATCCGCGGCGACGGGTCCCCGCTGCTGGGTCGTGACGACGCCGAGGGCCAGGCACAGGTGCTGGAGGCGCTCTACGCGTCGGCCGACTCCGGCGTACCGGTGGCCATCCCGCGCTGATCGCGGCTGCTGCGCCCTTCCCCCGGTTTTGGCGTGCCCCGCCCTGACGCTGTCAGGCGACCGACATCGAAGGCGAGAAGCCCGACCGCTGACCGTGAGACTCCGCCCGGTGTCCGGCGCTGGCCGGATCGGGCATCGAGTCCTCGACGGTGACGAGGTTGAAGCGGATCCGCACCTCGGTCCCGCCCGTAGCGCGAGACACGATCGCGAAGTCATCGCTCACCTCGGACATCAACCCGAGCCCGAGTCCGAGCCCGGGGCGATCAGCCCGCGGCTTCAAGCCACACCCATCGTCGGAGATGAGAATCCACAGCTCCCCCGACGCGACCGCAGCGTTCACATAGATCAGACCCGGGCCGCCACGATAGGCGTGCAGCACCGAGTTGGTCATCGCCTCCGACGCCGCCAACCGCACGGCGTCAACCTGACTGGGCGTCGCACCCGCCTTCGCGGCAAAGTCCGCCAGCTTCGTTCGCCCTTCGGCGACCGACCGCGGCGAGGCCTCGAAGGTCTCATTGAGATTCCGCACAACGCTCTGCATAGGCGATCTTGTACCCCGAGGCGACTGAGATTAAGCACCTGACCTTGCATGCAGGCCGGGTCCTCAAGAGCGCTTAGCATGGGCCAATGCGCACAATCTGGACACATTGGTGCCGAGCCGATGGCCCGATCTAAGGTCGCGCTGGTCACCGGCGCCGCCAGCGGGATCGGCCGCGCGGTGGCCACACGACTGGCCTCCGACGGCTGGCAGGTCCTCGCCGTCGATCTGCGTCCCGACCCCGATGGGCCCGGCATCCCCTTCGAGGCCGACCTGACCGACGCCGACGCCAACGCGGCCGCGGTGTCCGCCGCCGTGGAGCGCTGCGGGGCCCTGGACGCGATCGTGGCCGGTGCCGGCATCCAGCACGTCGCCCCCATCCAGGAGTTCCCGGTCGAGCGGTGGCAGACGATCCTCAGCCTGATGCTGACCAGCCCCTTCCTGCTCGCCCGGGACGGCTGGGAGGCGCTGTCGGAGTCGGGCTCCGGGCGCTTCATCGCCATCGCCTCGGCCCACAGCCTGGTGGCCTCCCCCTACAAGGCCGCCTACGTGTCGGCCAAGCACGGCCTCCTCGGCCTGGTCAAGACGCTGGCCCTCGAGGGCGCTGAGCGGGGGATCGCCGCCACCGCGATCTGCCCCGGCTACGTGCGGACGCCACTGGTGGAGGGGCAGATCCCCGATCAGGCCCGCGCCCATGGAATCTCCGAAGACCGGGCGCTCGAGGAGGTCATCCTGGCCCCCCAGGCAATCAAGGAGCTGATCGAGCCGTCGGAGGTGGCCGAGGTCGTGGCCTTCCTGGCAGGGCCGGCGGGGCGGTCGTTCACCGGGGTGCCGGTGACGATGGACATGGGGTGGAGCGCGCGGTAGCGGCCGCTGCGATTCGGTGGGCGCCGTGGTGGAGGTCCCGTGTGGTCGGGGCACGGGCGTGGCTGAACGGCGGGCTATCGAGTGGCTGGGCGCGGGCGGCCTCGGCGCTGATCGCGCCCTTCGGCGGGACCGTGGGAGATAACGATCACCTCGTAACCCTTATCTCCCACTGTCCCCGTCGTCCCAGCCCACCCCTCCCCAGCAGGCAGTTGACGTGCGCCGATACGCTGCCAAACCATCCGCGGACGCTCCCCGCGCAAGTCCAGCGCCCACCACAACGTTGACATAGATGTGTCAAGGTTGCTAGCCTCCAGCCGATGCCAGGGCGAGACTTCCTAGCCGCTGCGCGCGACCGGGTCGTCGTCTTCGACGGCGGCATGGGCGCCACCCTCGAGCAGTTTGACCTGAGCCTGGAGAAGGACTACGGGCTGCCGGGCCGCTGCCATGAGGCGCTCGTGCTCAACCGCCCCGATGTGATCGAGGGGGTGCACGCCTCGATGGTGGAGGCCGGCGCGCAGGTCGTGGAGACCGACACCTTCCAGGCCAGCCGGCTCAAGCTCTCGGAGTGGGGCCTGGAGGATCACACGCACGAGATCAACCTCAAGGGCGCGCAGATCGCGCGCAAGGCCGCGGGCGAGGATCGGTTCGTCGCCGGCGCCATCGGGCCCACCGGGTTCCTCCCGGCCTCCGATGACCCGACGCTCGGCCAGATCACCTTCCCCGAGCTGCGCACGGTGTTCGCCGAGCAGGCCTCCGGGCTGATCGAGGGCGGCGTGGACCTCATCATCATCGAGACCACACAGGACATCCTGGAGCTCAAGGCGGCGGTGTTCGGCGTGCGCGACGCGGCCAAGGAGCTCGGCCGGGCGGTTCCGATCCAGTGCAGCGTGTCGCTGCTGCCCAACGGCGGCAAGATGCTCCTGGGCACCGACATCAGCGCCGTGCTGGCCACGCTGGAGGCGCTGAAGGTCGATGTGATCGGCCTCAACTGCTCCACCGGCCCCGAGGACATGCGCGACGCCGTCCGCTTCCTCGGCGAGTTCTCCTCGGTGCCTGTGCACTGCATCCCCAACGCGGGCCTGCCCCAGCAGGGCCCCAACGGCGAAACCATCTTCCCCGAGCAGCCCGGGCCGCTGGCCGACACGCTCGGCGAGTTCGTGGAGCGCTACGGCGTGTCGATCGTCGGTGGGTGCTGCGGCACCACCCCGGCGCACATCGAGGCCATCGCCGAGCGCGTCAAGGCCCACACCCCCAGCCAGCGCCCCGAGCGCCGGCCCGCCCATGTCAGCTCGATGATCGCGGCCACGCCGCTGGTCCAGGCCCCGCGGCCCACCCTGGTGGGTGAGCGCGTCAACTCCCAGGGGTCGCGCAAGGCCAAGGAGATGCTGCTCGCCGACGACTACGACGGCCTGATCACCGTCGCCGAGGACCAGGTCACCGGGGGTGCCCACGTGCTCGACGTCTGCGTCGCGCTGACCGAGCGCCAGGACGAGGCCGAGCAGATGCGCGAAGTGGTCAAGCGGATCTCGCTCAGCCAGCCCGCCCCGATCCAGGTCGACTCCACCGAGCCCGATGTGATCGAGACCGCGCTGCAGCAGATCCCTGGGCGCGCCATCGTCAACTCCATCAACCTCGAGGCCGGCCGCGACAAGCTCGACAAGGTGGTCCCGCTGGCCAAGGAGCACGGCGCCGCGGTGATCGCGCTGACGATCGACGAGGTCGGAATGGCCAAGACGGCCGAGCGCAAGCTCGAGATCGCCCGGCGGATCACCGAGTACTGCTGCGACGAGCATGGCCTCGACGCCGACGCGCTGATCTTCGACTGCCTCACCTTCACCCTGACCACCGGCGACCCCGAATGGCGCCCGAGCGCCGTGGCCACCATCGAGGGCATCCGAGCCATCAAGACCGAGATCCCCGGCGTCCAGACGTCGCTGGGCGTATCCAACGTGTCCTTCGGCGTGGGCCTCCCTGCGCGCCAGGTCCTCAACAGCGTGTTCCTGCACCACTGCGTGGAGGCGGGACTGGACCTGGCCATGGTCAATCCCAACCACATCACGCCCTACGCCGAGATCTCCACCGACGAGCGCGAGCTGGCCGATGACCTCGTCTTTGACCGGCGCGACGACGCGCTGGAGCGGTTCATCGCCCACTTCGAGTCCAAGGGGCCCGCCGAAGAGGAGGGCGCGGGCAAGGTGGACCCCACGGAGGGCATGGAGCCCGAGGAGGCCCTGCACTTCCACATCCTGCGCCGCAAGAAGGAGGGCGTGGAGGACTGGATCGACGCAAGCGTCGAGAAGATCGGCGCCGTCCCCACCCTCAACGACGTGCTCCTGCCCGCGATGAAGGAGGTGGGCGACAAGTTCGGCGCCGGCGAGCTCATCCTCCCCTTCGTGCTGCAGTCGGCTGAGGTGATGAAGCGCGCCGTGGCCCGGCTCGAGCGCTACCTGGACAAGCTCGAGGGCTACACCAAGGGCACGGTCGTGCTGGCCACCGTGTTCGGTGACGTGCACGACATCGGCAAGTCGCTGGTCAACACCATCCTCACCAACAACGGCTACTCGGTGGTGGACCTCGGCAAGCAGGTGCCGATCTCCACCATCCTCGACGCCGCCGTCGAGCACAAGGCCACCGCCATCGGCCTCTCGGCGCTGCTGGTCTCCACCTCCAAGCAGATGCCCGCCGCCGTCCAGGAGCTCCACGAGCGCAAGCTCGACTTCCCGGTGCTGATCGGGGGCGCCGCGATCAACCGCAACTTCGGCCTGCGCATCCTCTACCCCCACGGCACCGAGGCGGACGACGTCTACGAGCCCGGCGTCTTCTACTGCAAGGACGCCTTCGAGGGCCTGGCCAAGATGGACCAGCTCATCGACGCCGCGCGGCGCACCGAGCTCGTCGACTCGACCCGGACCGCGGCCAAGAAGCTGCGGGACACCCCCGTCCAGACCGACGACGACGCGCCCGACGTCAGCGACGCATCGGTGCGCAGCGCCGCCGCCACCGACACCCCGGTGCCCGAGCCGCCCTACTGGGGCGTGCGCGAGCTCGAGGTGCCGATGGACGAGGTCTACCGCCACCTTGACACCCACGTGCTGTTCAAGCTGCACTGGGGCGGCAGGGGCGTCAAGGGCGAGGCGTGGACGCAGCTGCTGCGCGACGACTTCCAGCCGCGTCTGGAGCGGATGTGGCGCGAGCAGACCTACCTGCACCCGCGCGCCCTGCTCGGCTACTTCCCGTGCAACAGCGACGGCAATGAGCTGATCATCTGGGATCCTGAGGCCCCCGGCGAGCGGGAGCTCCATCGCCTCGTCTTCCCTCGCCAGCCTCGCCACGACCGCATCTGCCTGGCCGACTTCTACCGCCCCCTGAGCTCTGGCCAAACGGATGTCGTCGCCCTCCAGGCAGTGACCGCCGGCGACGAGGTGACCGAGCTGATGGCCTCACTCGAGGCCGAGGGCGAGTTCGCCGAGCAGCTGTTCACGCACGGCCTCGGCGTCCAGACGGCCGAGGGCATGGCCGAGTGGCTGCACGGCCGCGTGCGCCACGACCTCGGCATCGAGCCCCGGCAGGGCCGCCGCTACTCGTGGGGCTACCCGGCCTGCCCCGAGCAGTCAGAGCACGAGAAGGTCTTTGACCTCCTCGATGCCCCGTCGATCGGCCTGCGGCTCTCCGGCGGGTACGCCGTCGAGCCCGAGCAGTCGACACTCGCCATCGTCGCCCATCACCCCCAGGCCGTCTACTTCGGCATGAAGTCCGGGACGCTGCCCAAGACCGACCGGCAGGCCGCCGACGAGCTGATCGCCGGCACCGACCGCGACCCCACCCGGCTGGCTTCGCTGCCGGACTCGGACCCCGCCGCCGCTCCCGGCGCAGGCGAGGACGAGCCCGCGCTGGCCGAAGCCTGACCCCGCCCCTCCCCCGCGCGTCCAGCGGCGGACGGCCCCAGCTCGGGCAGCCGTCCAGAAACCCTCAAAGTGGGGAGGAGATTTGATCAATCGCGCCGATACCACGTCGGGTGAGGACGCAGCTTCTTGATCCATCCGTCCCCCGCAACGGTGACGGGCGGGGACACCCCTCGGCGCAGATGGCGTCGGCACAGATCGGCAGCCCGGTCGCGCCGGCCGCTGTCGTGATCGCCGACCGTGAGCGACGGATCCTGCACGTGGAGGGCAACGCCTTCGCGGCCCATGGCCTGCGGATAGACAGCTGGATCGGTCAGAGGATCGACGAGGTCCTGCCCGCCGAGGCCGTGCCGATCCTGGCCCCGCGGTATGACGCCGCCTTCGCCGGGGCGCCGCAGTCCTTCGAATACCGGGCGCAGGACGATACGCGCGAGTACGTCGTCCAGCTCGTCCCCGTCCCGGACGCGGCGGGCATCATCGGCTCGGTGGTGGCCGTCATGCAGGACGTCACCGAACGCGCGCAGATGATCTCCGATCTGGCCCGCAGCGAGGGGAGGCTGCGCGAGGCCGAGCGACTGGTCGGCGTGGGCAGCTGGGAGCTGGTCGTCGCCACCGGCGAGATCACCTACTCGGCCGGATTGGCAGAGCTGATGGAGCTGCAGGAGGGTCAGCGGCTGGACAAGCACTCACACCTGGAGCTCGTCCACCCCGCCGACCGCGACCAGGTGGCGGCGATCGGCGAGGAGTGCGTGCGCCACGGATCGACGAGCTGTGAGTACCGGATCGTGCTGCCCAGTGGCGCGACGCGCACCCTCGCCCTGCACGCCGAGGCGGTGACCGAGCTCGACGGCCGTCGTGAGCATCTGCGCGGGGCCGTCCTGGATGTCACCGCCGAGCGCGAGGCCGACCGCCAGCGGCTGGCCGCCGCCCATCTGTTCCGCGAGGGGTTCGACGCGGCACCGATCGGCATGGCGCTCACCGACCCTGTAGAGGGCCGTTGCGTGCGCGTCAACGACGCCATGTGCCGGCAGCTGGGCCGCACTCGTGAGCAGATCCTCGGCGGGTCGCTCGTCGGCCTGGCCACCGACGAGAACCAGCCCGTCCTGCGGCGTGCCCGCGAGGAGATGCTCCGCGGCAACCGCGAGTCCTTCAAGGCCGAGATGCGCTACCTCCGCGGCGATGGGAGCGAGGCCTGGGGCCTGCTGCACTGGACCCCCGTCCGCCGCGAGGACGGCTCGGTCGAGGCCTTCCATTCGCAGCTGGTCGACATCACCGACCGCAAGGAGCGCGAGTCGCGCCTCGAGCACGACGTGGAGGAGGCGCTGTGGCTCGGGCGTATCCGCGATGCGCTCGACGAGGACCGGTTCGTCCTCTACGCCCAGCCGATCGTGGATCTCATGACCGGCCAGACGGTGCAGCACGAGCTGCTGCTGCGGATGCTCTCCGAGGACGGGGAGATCATCGCTCCTTGCGCCTTCCTCCCGGCGGCCGAGCGCTACGGGCTCATCTCCGAGATCGACCGCTGGGTGATCCGCCAGGCCGTGCAGATCGCCGAGCAGGGCATCCCCACCGAGTTCAACCTCTCGGGCCGCTCCATCGGTGACCCCGACGTCCTGCGCGAGCTGGCCACCGCGCTGCAGCAGTCCGGCGTGGATCCGTCGCTGCTGGTGGTGGAGGTGACCGAGACGGCGTTCGTGGGGCAGACCGAGGCGGGGCGGGCCTTCGCCGAGCGTGTCCGCGAGCTCGGGTGCCGGCTGGCCCTCGACGACTTCGGCACCGGGTTCTCCAGTCTCCAGTACCTCAAGCATCTCCCGGCCGACCACCTCAAGATCGACATCGATTTCGTGCGCGACCTGACCTCCAACGAGACCGATGCCCGCGTCGTGCGCGGCATCGTCGCCCTGGCCCGCGAGTTTCACCAGACGACCATCGCCGAGGGCGTGGAGGACGAAGCGACGCTCCTCATGCTCCGCGATCTCGGCGTCGACCTCGCCCAGGGCTACCTGTTCGGCCGGCCCGCGCCGATGGCGTCAAGCGCGTCCGGCGGCCGGGTCCCGGCCACCTGTGCCAGCCGCTCGCCCGTGTCACAGGTCGACCAGGTCGATCTTGTCGCCGCGGCGTTTGACGCCTTCGCGCGACGCGACGTCGACGGCATGCTGTCTCGCTGCCACCCTGATTTCGTCCTTCGCTCCGTTGCCACCGCCAAGCGCGCCGAGCGGTCCGCGCCGTACCGCGGACACGAGGGCATCCTGGCCTACATGCGCGACGTGGCGACGGTGTGGGACGAACTGAGCCTTACGCTCCTCACCTTCCGGCAGGCGCAGGACTCCGTGATCGGCTTTGGCCGCGTGCAGGGCCGCACCACGGGCGAGCGCTTCCTCGGCAGCATCATGTGGATGGTCCGGGTGCGCGGCGACCTGATCTCATCGATCGAGGTCTTCCAGGCGGCCGGCGGACCGTCGCTGAGCGACTCGCAGATCGAGCGCCTGCAGGACGGGACGGCACGTCCCGCCGTGACCGGCGAAGCCCCGGCGCGCGCTGCGGGCACCAACGCCCCAGCTCGCGTCGCCGGCGACTGATCAGCCCTTGGCGTCCAGCGCGCCCGAGCCGTGCGACTGGCTCACCCGTCCGCGATGGGGGCGGGCCGGGAGCTTGACCGGAGCGGCGTGCATGGCGCGCAGGCGGACCTCGCGCCAGGACATCCCCTCCTTGAGCAGGGCGGGGGTGCCCATGAGGATCGCGGTGGAGACCTCGACGGCCTGCAGGATCACCCCGTAGGCCACGCCCGTGCCCAGGCCTACGTGCCAGCCGGTGTGCAGGACGGCGGCGCAGGCGGCCTGGAAGACGCCCAGGTTGGCCGGCGTCGCCGGGAGCACGGCGGTGATGTTGACCGCGAACAGGACCGCCGCCGCAGCGGCCCACCCGGCCTGGTGGTTGAGCCCGAGGGCCACGAGCAGGATGTAACAGGACGCCCACTGCAGCGCCCACGCCCCGAGCTGGGCGACGGTGGCGACGGCTCCGAGCTTGGGCTTGCGGAACACCATCAGCCCGGCCCGCACCCGGGTCATACCCCGGCGCGCCTGGGTCACCAGCGCCTGCAGCCGGCCGAATCGCCCGCCGCCGTGGCGGAGGATCAGCGGCGAGATGAGGACGATGACCAGGAGCGTCGCCGGCGCGATGGCCGCCACCAGCAGCGCGTTCTGATGTCCGTTGAAAAGATCAACCGACGAGAACATCACCGCCCCGAGCACGATCAGGGCGACGATGTTGAGCAACGTCTGGGAGACGACCGTGCCCAGCACGACCGGCAGGTGCTCCCGGGGTCTCCCGGTGCGGCGCGCCACCACCAGGGCGCGTGACGGCTCACCGAGGCGCGCCGGTAGCGTCGAGGACATCAGGACGCCGATGAAGGTTCCCTGCATCGCGTCGGAGAGCCGCACCCGCGCCTTGGGGAGGGCGGCGCGCAGGATGGCGTGCCAGGACACGGCGCGCAGGGCCATGGCGGCGCACATGACCCCCAGGCCGAGGATCACGAAGGACGGGCTGGAGGCCAGCAGGGCGTGGGCGATGTTGGACAGGCCGATCGAGCTCAGGGCCTTGTAGGCGAGCAGCAGGGCGCCGACCGAGACCAGAGCCATGCCCCCGCGGCGGGCCGCGGTGACCAGCGGACGCCGGCGCGACGCGGGCGGCGGCTCGAGGCTGGGCAGCTTACGGGCGGGGCGGTGGGGCTTGAGGTCGGCGGCGCGGACCCCGACGGCGACCGCGGCGCGCTGGGACGCGGTGGCGGCGGCCGGGACGGCGATCGCGTCCTCGTAGGCCTCCAGGACCTGATCGGCCACCACGGGCCAGGCGAAGCGCGCCACATCGGCCGCGGCGGCGCGCGACATCCGCGCCCGCCGCTCGGGCTCCTCGTAGAAGTCGCGCAGGGCCTCAGCCAGCGCCTGGGGATCGGCCGGGGGCACCAGCACCCCGTCGACCCCGTCGCGCACCACGTCGCGGTAACCCGCGATGTCAGAGGCCACCACGGGCGTGCCCGCGGCAAAGGCCTCGGTCAGCACCATGCCGAAGCTCTCGCCGCGCAGCGAGGGGGCGCACAGCACGTCCGCATGCTGAAGCTCCGCGCGCTTGCGCGCGTCGTCGACCTTGCCCAGGACGCGCACGTCGCGGTCATCGAGCATCAGCGGCGCGAGCTCCTCGGCGGTGGGGCCGATGACGGTCAGCTCGGTGGGAATGTGATCACGCAGCGCTTCGAAGGAGCGCAGCAGGAGCGGCAGGCCCTTGCGCTCCACGGCCTGGCCGACGAAGACGATCCGCAGGCGCTCGGACGGCGTCTTGTGCCCAGCCCGGGCCAGCACCGCGGGGTCGACATGCACCCCGTTGGGGATCACCCGGTAGTGGCCGCCGAAGAACCGCTGACCGGTCCACGCGGCGGCCTCGGAGACGGCGATGCGCACGTGCAGGCGGTTGAGGACGCGCCAGGCCCCCATCAGGTTGGCCAGGCCGTTGGGGACGCGACCCTCGGAGAAGGAGTGGAAGGTGCCGACGAGGGGCAGGCCGGTCAGCTGCGTCGTGATCCAGCCGCCCAGCGGCGCCACCGGCTCGTGGATGTGGACGACGTCGTAGTTGCCGGTGCGCAGCTCGGTCTGCGCGGTGGCCACGCCATACGGGGTGATGCTCAGGTTCGACACGGCGCCGTTGGCTTTGAAGCCGACGGTCCGCCCCAGCGGCACCAGATAGTCGGGCGCCGGCAGCGACTGCGGCGTGGCCCCACGATGCAGAACGCGGGAGCGCACGTCGACAGGGTCATACGGCGCGAGAACCCGCACGTGATGTCCCTGCTCGATGAAGCGCTCAGCCAGCGCCTCGATATGCCTTGTCACGCCCCCGGGATACGTCCACGAATAGGGCGAAACCAACGCAATCCGCATCATCCCCATGCTACCGACTGCACCGGTCCGGCTCGCGAATCTCTCGGCGTATGATCGGGTTCTCATGCCGACACGTCATTTCGTCAAATACACCTTTTTGAAGGTCGATCCGGCGTGGCGCCGCCTCGACGAGGACCAGCGCGCCGCCGACAAGCGGGAGTTCATCGCCGCGTGCGCGGATTTCGCCGACGGGCACCTCCTCCGGGCCTTTTCGCTGGTCGGCACCCGCGGCGACGCCGATCTGATGCTGCTCAGCCAGGCGCAGAACCTCGAGCGCATCCACGAGTTCCATGTGGTGCTGGCCCAGAGCGGGCTGATGAAGTGGTGCTCGGTTCCGTATTCGTTGCTGGCCATGACCAAGCCGTCGGAGTACTCGGATGAGTCTCGTCTGGAGGTTCGACCTGGCTACGGCAAGTACCTGTTCGTCTATCCGTTCGTCAAGACGCGCGCGTGGTACGCGCTGCCCGCCGACGAGCGCTGGCGGATCATGCAGGAGCACATCAAGATCGGCCGCGAGTACCCGTCGGTGGACCTCAACACCAGCTACTCCTTCGGCCTCGATGACCAGGAGTTCGTCGTGGCCTTCGAGACCGACAACCCGGCGGACTTCCTGGACCTGGTACAGCGGTTGCGCACCTCGGAGTCCAGCTCCTACACCCTGCGCGACACCCCGACGTTCACCTGCATCGCCTGCTCGGTGGAGCGGGCGCTGGGCGCGCTGGACGGCGCCGCGCTCTCGGTCACCGCGCCGTAGCCGCGACGTGGCCGCCACCACGGACCTCAGCGTCGCCCTCGAGCACCTCCGAGCCGCCGATCCGGTCCTGCGGGGCCTCATCGACGAGATCGGCGCCGACGATGCCGAGGAGCGGCCCGCGGACATCCCGTCAGATCATTACGGCGCGCTGGTGCGGGCCATCATCGGCCAGCAGCTGTCCACCCGGGCGGCGAGCGCGATCCAGCGTAAGCTCACCGCGCGCTACCACGGGCGCCTGCCCACGCCCGACGAGGTCCTCGCCGAGGACCCCGAAGAACTGCGGACCGCCGCCGGGCTGTCACACGCCAAGGTGCGCTATCTGCGCTCGCTGGCCGAGCACGTGCTCGACGGGTCGCTGGCCCTCGACGGACTGGCGGGGATGCCCGACAGCGAGGTGATCGCGGCGCTGACCGAGGTCAAGGGGATCGGGCAATGGAGCGCGGACATGTTCCTCATGTTCCACCTCAACCGGCCCGACGTCCTGCCGGTCGGCGACCTGGGCATCCGCAAAGCGTTTCAGGCGGTGTACGGGCTGCCGGCTCTACCGGCGGCACCCGAGATGGAGCGCATCGCCGACCCCTGGCGGCCGTATCGGACCCTCGGCTCGCTGTTTCTGTGGCGTTCGCTGAACGCCACTCCGCTGGGCGAGCGCTGAGCGCCTAGACGGCGGAGACTTCCTCCTCCTCCGCGACGCGGAAGGAGGAGCCGCAGCCACAGGCAGCGATCACGTTGGGGTTGTCGACCTTGAAGCCGGCGCCCTGGAGCCCGTCCACGAAGTCGATCGTCGAGCCCTCGACGTAGGGCAGGCTCGGCGTGTCGACCAGCAGCCGGATCCCCTGGTACTCGAAGACGGAGTCCCCGTCGCGCTGCTCGTCGAAGGCGAGCGCGTACTGGAAGCCCGAGCATCCGCCGCCGCGAACCCCGACCCGCAGGCCGGCCGTCTCAGCGACGGCGTTCTGAGCCGAGAGGAACTCGCGGACCTTCTCGGCGCCTTTGTCAGTGAGGGTGATCATGCTTTACGAAGTATAGCGACCCGCTACGCTAGAGCCATGGCCGCCACCCCCGAAGAGCTCAAGGAACGGATCGAGGCCGGGATCCCCGGCTCCGTGGCCGAGGTTACCGGGGACGGGCACCATTTCAACGCCGTCGTGAGCGCCGCCGCGTTCAACGGTCTCTCGCGGATCGCCCAGCACCGGCTCGTCTATGACGTGTTCGGTCCCGAGGTGGGCGACCGCATCCACGCCCTCTCCATCCAAACCAAGACCGCGGAAGCGTAGTCGCCGACACCACTGAGGAGACTCGATGAGCGACCAGACTGCCAACCCCCTTCGTGACGCCATCCAGGAGGCGATCGACGAGAACCCGGTGATCCTGTTCATGAAGGGCAGCCCTGAGGCGCCCGCATGCGGCTTCTCCGCCCGCACCGTCGCCATCCTGCAGTCGCTTGGCGCGCGCTTTGCCGCCGTCGACATCCTGCCCGACCCCCGGATCCGCCAGGAGCTCTCAGCGCTCTCCAATTGGCCGACCATCCCCCAGCTGTTCGTCGACGGCGAGCTCGTCGGCGGCTGCGACATCGTCTCCGAGATGTACCAGTCCGGCGAGCTGGCCCAGAGCCTCGGCCTTGAGGCGCCGGAGGCCGAGGAGGCCGAGGCCCCCACGGCGGGCGGTATGGAGCAGGCGCCGCTCACCATCGAGAACCGGCTCTAGGCGGTGGCGACGGCCGCCCCGGTCGTCGCGCTGCACTACGACGGCGGGACGCTGCGGGCGATCGACCAGACGCAGCTGCCGTGGCATGAGGTCGAGCTCGAGCTGCGTGGCGGCGACGACGTCGTCGCCGCCATCCGCCGGCTGAGCATCCGCGGCGCGCCGCTGATCGGCGTCGCCGCGGCCTACGGGGTGGCGCTGGAGCTGGCCCGCCACCCCGATTCGCTGGAGCGGGCCTGCACGGCCCTGGCCGGGGCCCGGCCCACCGCCGTCAACCTCAGGCACGCCGTGGAGCGGGTGCGCGGCGCCGTGCTGGCTGCGGGCGTGGCCGGCACCACCGCCGCCGCCGATGTCGCCCTGGCCGAGGCGCGGGCCCTGCATGCCGAGGAAGAGGCCGCCAGCGCGGCCATCGCCGGTCACGGCGCCGACCTGCTGGCCGGCCGGCGGCGCATCCTCACCCACTGCAACACCGGTGCGCTGGCGGCGCCCGGCCGGGGCACCGCCCTGGCCGTCATCGCCGAGCTGGCCGATCGCGACCAGCTGGATCTCGTCCTGGCCGCCGAGTCGCGCCCGCTGTTGCAGGGCGCCCGGCTCACCGTCTATGAGCTCCGTCGGCTCGGCATCGACCACGCACTGGTGGTGGATGGCGCCGCCGCCGGGCTGATCGCGGCCGGCGAGGTCGACGCCGTGATCGTCGGCTGTGACCGCGTCGCGGCCAACGGCGACGTCGCCAACAAGGTGGGCACCTACCCCCACGCACTGGCCGCCGCGGCGGCCGGGATCCCGTTCGTGGTGGCGGGCCCGTGTACCACCATCGACCCGGCGTGCCCCAGCGGGGCCGAGATCGTGGTGGAGCAGCGCGACGGTGACGAGGTCCGCGCCGCGGGCCTGTGGCGCGAGGAGCCGCTGGCGCTCACCGTCCCCGGAACGCCGTGCCGCAACCCCGCCTTCGACGTCACTCCGGCGGCGCTGGTGACCGCCCTGGTGACCGAGCGCGGCACCGCCGCCCCGCCCACGCGTGAGTCCGTCAGGGCTGTTGGGCCGCTGAACGGTGTCAGGGCTGCTGGGCGCGTGAGCTGCGGTACTCGAGATGCTCGACGATCCGCCGTGAGTCGCAGATGACCTCGCCGTCGAGGACCAGCACCGGGACGCGGTGCTGACCGCTGAGCGCCTGCACCTCCTCGCGGCGCGAGCGCCGCTGACCGACGACGACGGCCTCGAAGCCGATGCCCTCGCGCCGCAGCGCCCGGGCCACCCGCCCGCACGGGCAGAGGAAGTCAGTGGGGGTGTTGCAGCGGTAGAGCGTGGCCATCGCCGCAGACGATAGGGGTCACAGGCCGACGCGCCGTGCCGCGTCGCCCACGATGCGCAACGGCAGAGGCTGCGTGGCGCCGGGCGCGGCCAGCACCTCGCCTTCGCGGCCGCGGTACCACTCGATCGTCTCCTCCAGGCAGTCCTCGTGGGGTGAGGTGCGCCAGCCCAGCTCGCGCTTGGCCTTGCGGTTGGAGAAGCTCCAGTTCAGCGATGCGGCTCGCACCTCAACCGGGGTCGGCAGCTGGCTCTGGCCGAGACGCTGGGCCGCCGCGGCGAGCGTCATCGCCGCCGTGACCGGCAGCTTGAGCGCGGGCGGTTGCACGCCGGAGAGCCGGCCCAGATCGGCGAAGAGGCGGGTCATGGTGAAGTTGCGGTTGCCCAGGAAGTAGCGCTCGCCGGGCCGCCCGCGCACGTCGGCCAGCAGGTGCCCGCGGGCCACGTCCTGCACGGCGACGATGTTGAGGGTCCCGTCGACATAGGCGGGGATCTCCCGGCGCAGGAAGCGACGGACCAGCACGGTGGAGGAACGGCCCGGATCCCCCGCGCCGAGCACGTGCGCGGGGTTGACGATCACCACCGGCAATCCGCCCGCGACCATGTCCAGGGCCACCCTCTCGGCCTCGTGCATGGCTTCGAGGTAGGGGATCGCGTACCGGCCCGCTCGCCACGTCGTGGTCTCGTCGGCGTTGCGCCCGGCGCGGGCGGGCCCGATCGTGCCCGCCGACGAGGTGTAGACGACCCGCTGCACCTCGGCGCGCAGTGCCTCCTGAAGCACCGTCCGCGTCCCCTCGACGGCGACGGGGAACGCCTCGGACCGCGTGGCGCGAAGATTGGTGAGGCCGGCGACGTGGAAGACCCGTTCGACCCCCTTCATCGCCCGTCGCACCGCCCTGCGGTCCAGCATGTCCGCGCGGACGCGGCGGACGTCGAGCCCCTCGAGCGCGGTGAGCGAGGAGTCCGCCCGCACGGTGACGGTGACCTCGTCTCCGCGCGCCAGCAACTGTCGCGCCACGTGCGCGCCGATGAACCCGGTCGCTCCGGTGACGAGCGTTCGCCCCATGGTCGCGGGCCGAGTGTAGACCGGTGGGGCCACTGCTAGGGTGCCGCGCTCATGCCTGTCGCAATCGTCTCGGACTCCTGCCACTACCTGCCCGCCGAACTGGTTCAGGAGCAGGGAATTCATCAGGTCAGCCTGTACGTGCACTGGCCCGAGGGAGCGCAGCGCGAGGCCGACATCTCCGACTATGACGCGTACTACCGCCGGCTCGGGTCCGGTGGAGCGCTGCCCACCACGTCACAGCCCTCCATCGGTGACTTCCTGGCCGTCTACGAGCCACTGCTGGAGCGCGGCGACGAGATCGTCTCCGTCCACCTGGCGGGCGGCATGTCGGGGACGGTCCGCGCCGCCGAGCAGGCTCGCGATCAGCTCGGCGATCGGGCCTCGCGGGTCCACGTGGTGGACTCCACGACCGCGTGCGGCGGGGAGGGGCTGGTGGTGCTCGCCGCCGTCGCCGCCGCACGGTCGGGCGCCGACGGCGCCGCCGTGGCCGAGCACACGCGCCAGGCGCGGGCAGGACTGAAGATGTGGTTCTCCATCGACACGCTCGAGTACCTGCGCCGCGGCGGGCGAATCGCCGGCGCGCAGGCGTGGCTTGGCTCGGCGCTGCGGATCAAGCCCATCCTCACCGTCGAGTCAGAGATCACGCCGGTGGAGCGGGTGCGCACCTCGCGCCGCGCCTTTGAGCGGATGGTGGACCTCCTGTCAGAGCGCGCCGATGCCGGCGCCGACGCCTGGATGGTCCAGCACATCCAGGCACCCCGGGAGGCCGAGGAGTTGGCCGCGCGCGGCACCGAGCTGTTCGGGGTCCCGCCGCGCGTGGTGGGCGAGATCGGCCCGGTCATCGGCACCCACGTCGGGCCGGGCCTACTGGGCGTCGGCGGGCTGCCCAGCAGCTTCCTCGCCTGACGCCGCGGTTCGTCGATCCGACGGACCTGGTCATCCAACGGCCAATCGACGACAAATCGAGATGCGCGAGCATGATTTGGCCGTTCACGCACGCCTGGCGACCATCCGCCGACAAACCTCATCGCGCCGCGACGATTTGTCGCGACATGGTCGTCAGCCGCCGAGCAGCTTCTGCTTCTTGCGCTTGCGCCGCCCGAAGGTGAGGGCGCCGAGGGCCGCGATGCCGCCACCGAGCACGAACCCGGCGACGCCGGCGCCGATCAACACCTGCGGCTCGTACTGGCGCAGCTGCCCGCGCCAGTCGGTGAGCTTGACCACCTCGACGCGGAGCTGCTCGACGGCGGTGCCGAGCTCCTTGCGGTTCTGCTCCATCGAGTCGCGGATCTGCTCCGGCGTGCGCGCGGGCATCAGAGCTCACCTCCGGTCTTCACGGTGGTGGTGATGCGCTTGGCCTCCTCGATGGCCAGCTTGGGCGTCGGCGGCCCCGCCTTGAGCTTGCGCCAGGCGAACATGAAGGCGCCGAAGGTGAGGAGCAGAAGAATCACCATCACGACAGCGAACCCAGGCCAGACCTCTCCGGTGATGGAGTTGATACCCCAGGCGATGGTGAGCAGGATGAAGATGAGGGCGAACACGCCGAACACCGCGCCGACCGCGATCGCCGCGGCGCCTCGCGCGTAGCTCGAGACCTTGGCCGACATCTCGGCCTTGGCGAGCTCGATCTCCTCGCGGACGAGGAGCGAGAGCTTCTCGGAGACCTCGGTGACGGCAGCCGCGAGGCTGTCGGGCCGTGGGCCGGGCTCAGCGGGCAAGGCGCTTGAGGATCAGGGCCAGGACGAGGCCGCCGGCAAAGGCAGCACCCACCGCGCGCTCGGGACGCTCAGGCGGGAAGGCGGCGGCCAGGGCGCTCGGGCCGGCGTCGCCGGCGGGCACCTCGCTCACGGGCGGGGGCGCCGCGGAGGCCGGCGCCGGCGCGGCGGGCCCCGGCGTGGGCGTGGGCGCGGGGTCAGCAGGCGCCGTGTCAGCGGGCGCGAACGCGGCAGGCGGCGTGGGCGCGGCCGGCGCATCGCTCCCCGCGGCCGCCCCGGGCGAGTGCACCTGAGTCGGCGACTCGTCGGGCGCAAGCGCCGCGGGCGTGTCCCCCTCCGGCTCTTCGGCTGACGATGGGCTAGGCGGCTGGTCGGTCACTCAGGGGGCTCTTCGCCGAACACGCGCATCCAGACCATGGTGGCCACGCGCGTCGACGCGAGGGTTGCGAGTGCGCCGAACCCGGCGAGCATGCCCGACCAGAGCAGGCGCTTGACCAAAGGGCTCTCCAACATTGCAGGCATTCAAGCAGACGCGAGCAGCCCGCGGCAGATCGTGTCCACGATCATCGACTTGGCGCCCTCGAGCTCCGCCTCGCTGACCGCGGCGCTGTCGAAGATCCAGCCGGTGAGCACCTGCTCGACCGAGCCGTAGAAGGCCTGGGCCGCGAACTCGGGGGTGATCTCGGTGCGAAACAGCCCCGCCTCCTGAGCCTTGGCCACGATCTGAGCGATGCCGGCGTAGGCGTCGCGGATCTTGTCCAGGTGCGTGAGGCCGAAGGTGTTGGCGGCGCGCGTGACCTCGACGATGATCACCTTCATCAGCTCGGGGTCGTGGCGGTAGGAGTCGATGATGAAGCCCGCGATGGTGCGCAGCTTGTCCTCCGGGGGCCGCTGTGACCCGTCGGCCTCGGCGATGGCGACGAGCATCACGTCCCAGCGCTCGAGGAACAGCGTGTCGAGGATCTGCTCCTTGGAGGAGAAGTAGTGGTAGACCAGCCCGTAGGCGACCCCGGCCTCGTCGGCGATGTCCGAGACACGGCAGGTGTGAAAGCCCTGGCGGGCGAACACCCGGACGGCGGCGTCGAGGATGAGCCGCCGCTTGTCGGTCGCCGCGGTCGTCATACGGGCTGCTCCCAGGCGTAGGCCTCGGGGCGGCGGCGCGCCACCGACGGCAGCCGGCGGCGGATGTCGCGCAGGTTGTCGAGGTCGAGGTCGGCGACGATGGCGCACTCCGTGTCGGGCGCGGTGGCCAGCACCAGCCCCCAGGGGTCGACGATCAGCGAGCGCCCGCCGGAGCGCAGGCCGCCCGGATGGTTGCCGATCTGGTTGGCGGCGACGACGAAGCACTGGTTCTCGATCGCTCGTGCGCGCACCAGGACCTCCCAGTGATCGCGCGTCGTCGGCAGGGTAAAGGCCGCGGGCACGGTGAGCACCTCGGCGCCGCGCAGGGTGAGGATCCGGTAGAGCTCGGGGAAGCGCAGGTCGTAGCAGACGCTCAGGCCCAGCCGCTGCCCGTTGGCCAGGTCGGTGACGACGATCTCATCCCCGGGATCCTCGGTGGAGGACTCGGCGTAGACCGCCCCGTCGACCTCGACGTCGAAGAGGTGGATCTTGCGGTACACGGACTGGATCTCGCCGTCAGGGCCCACGTGGACACTGGTGTTGAAGCCCTTCTCGGCGTCCTCGGCGCGCTCGAAGAATGAGCCGGCGACGAGGTCGATCCCGAGCTGGGCGGCGGTGTCGCGCGCCCAGGAGATCGCCTCGCCGTCCAGGGTCTGGGCCCCGGCAGCCATGTGCTCGCGCGTGCCCAGCACGGTCCATTTCTCGGGCAACACGACCAGCTCCGCGCCGTGCGCGGCGGCGTCGCGGACGAGCCGGTCGGCTCGCTCGAGGTTACGATCGGTGTCTTCAGTGGCGTTGAGTTGGACGGCGGCGGCACGCACGGTGATCCCTCCAAGGTGGGCGGGGACTGATTGACTGGTCAGTCAGTGGGACAAGATACCCGCAACGGGGCTATTCCCAACGATCGCACGGATCGCTACCCCGGGCTGCCCTATCGCGGCCCGTTTGGAGCGAGGCGGCCACCGTCGCTGACCGCCCTCCCCGTGCCGCCGGCGCCGATGCCCGCGCGGCTGGGCACGCGCCCGCTGAAGGCGTGGCGCTACATCGGGGTCTTCGGCCCCGAGCTGATGCTGTGCGTCGCCGCCGTGCGCATCGGCCGGGCCCGCCAGTCGTTCTGGGCGGCATGGGATCGCGAGGGCGCCCGCCTGCATGAGCGCACGTGGCTGAACGCGCGAGGCGTGCGGCTCTCCTATGGCCGGGCCATGATCAGCGACGGACGAGCCGGCCTCGACCTCACCCTGCAGGAGGGCGACGGCGTGGAGTCGATCTGCGCCGACGGCACCGGCTACGGCTGGACGCGCAAGCAGGGCGGCGTGCGCGCCACCGGCACCATCGTCCTGGCCGACGGGCGTCCGCGGCCGATCACCGGGGCGGCCATCATCGATGACACCGCGGCCTACTACCGCCGTCACACCCAATGGCGGTGGTGCGCCGGCGTCGGCGTGGCCACCGACGGTCGCCCGGTGTCCTGGAACCTGGTGGAGGGCGTCAACGACCCACCGCGCGACAGCGAGCGGACCGTGTGGGTGGACGGCGAGGCGCGCGAGGCGCCGCCGGTGAGGATCGATCCCGCCCTTGACCGCGTGGGCGACCTGCACTTTGCCGCGGAGGCGACGCGGGCCCACGCCCAGAATCTGCTGCTGGTGCGCAGCCGCTATCGCCAGCCCTTCGGGACCTTCTCGGGCACGCTCCCCGGCGGCCCCGCGCTGGCCACCGGATACGGCGTGATGGAGGATCACGACGTCTTCTGGTGACCCCGGCCGTGGTGGCGGCGCAGCTCGGCGAGGAGCATCTTTGAGTGCATGGCTCCGATCAGCTCCCGCAGCGGCTGCGCGCCCGAGGCGATGATCTCCACCGCGCGCTCGACGTCCACCTCGCCGGCCAGCCGGTCGAGGAGCACGCGGACCTCCTCGGCCACCAGCGGCTCCAGCGCCTCGCGATAGCGCAGCGTGTCGTAGACGGTGAAGCCGAGCGCCTCCTCGTAGCCGCCCGCGCGAAAACGCGAGATCGCCTCGATGATGGCCACGTCGTCGGCGTCATAGCCGCGCGGGCCGGGCGTGAGGACCTCCAGCTCCTCCAGGCGGTCCAGGACGTTGGGCGGCAGGTGATAGGTCTGGCGCACACTGGCGCGAGACACCCGGCCGGTCTCCCCGGCCTCGATGGCGCGCTCGAGGATCCGGTCCTCCAGCTCCACCACCCGCGCCGCCCGCTCGGGATCGTCGGTCATCACCTCGCGGATGACCCGCAGCGGCATGAAGCGCTCCTCCTGCAACCGCTTGATCAGCCGCACCCGCTCGACGAACTCCTCGGGGTAGTAGGCCATGTTGCGGCTCGTGCGCAGCACGTCTGACTCCGAACCGAGCAGCCCCTCGCGCAGGTAATGCTTGATCGTGCCCGCGCTGACCCCCGAGCGGTCGGCCAGCTCGGACATCTTCAGCATGCCGTCGGTGGTGGTCATCGCTGCGCGCCCACGGCCCCTAGGAGGAGATGAACGAGCCGCGCACCGTCTCGGCGGAGCCGGCGATGTCGCCGGAGGCGTGCAGGGCGGCGAGCTCGTCCGCGGTGTACCCGGCGGCGGCCAGGATCTCGTCGGTGTGCTGGCCGAGCTCGGGCCCGGGCGCCCGGACGGGATCGGCCGGCGTCCGGCTGAGCTTGACCGGAGCTCCCAGGAGCTTGACGGGACGCTCGGCGCCCGGCTGCGCGAGCTCCACCACCATCTCGCGTGCGGCCACCAGCTCTGAGTCCAGCGCCTCGTCGAGGTCCAGCACCGGCTCCAGGCAGCAGTCGTGCTCGGAGGCGAACGCCCGCCATTGATCGCGAGTGCGCTCGCGGAAGATCGCCGCCACCGCGGCATGCGATTCAGAGTCGGGCGGATCGAAGGCGTGGTCGGCGAGGTCGGGGCGCTCCACGCCCGCGCAGAACGCCTGCCAGAACTTCGGCTCCAGGGCCCCGAGGGTCACGTATCCGTCGGCGCACTCGTAGGGGCGGTAGCAGTTGTAGCGCCCGGCCAGCCCGAGATCGCCCCGCCGGGGCGCGGTCCCGGTGGCGAACACCTCGGCCGCCAGCATGGCCAGCCACGACAGCGATCCGTCGAACATCGAGCAGTCGACCAGCTGGCCCTCGCCTGACCGCTCGCGCTCGCGCAGCGCGACGAGGATGCCCACCGCGGCGGTGAGCGCGCCCCCGCCGAGGTCGGCGATCTGGCCCGCGGCCTGGACCGGCGGGCCGTCGGCGGACCCGGTCAGCCCCAGCAGGCCGTTGAGGCCCAGGTAGTTCATGTCGTGGCCGGATCGGTCGCGGTTGGGGCCGTCCTGCCCGTAGCCGGTGATGGCGCAGTAGACCAGGCCGGGGTTCTCCTCGCGCAGGCGCTCATAGCCGACGCCGAGGCGGCTCAGGACGCCGGGCCGGAAGGACTCGAGCAGCACGTCGGCCTCGCGGACCAAGCGCAGCAGGGCCTCGCGCCCCCCGTCTGACTTGAGGTTGAGGCGGACGGAGCGCTTGCCGCGGTTGAGCGAGAGAAACAGCGCGCTGCTGGCGGTGTCGGCCGCGCCCTCGTAGTGGGGCGGCGCCCAGCGGATGTAGTCGCCCATCCCGGTGTCCTCCACCTTGATGACGTCGGCGCCGAAGTCGGCCAGCAGCAGCGAGCAGAACCCGCCGGGCAGCAGGCGGCTGAGATCGAGGACGGTCAGGCCGTCAAGCGGCAGGCTCATGGGCCCTGATCCCCAGCATCCGCCTGGCCTCCGCCACGGTGGCGGGCCGCCGTCCACAGTCCTGCGTCAGCTGTCTGGCCTTGGCGATGAGGTCCCCGTTGGAGCGCGCCATCTCGCCGTCGGGCAGGTAGAAGTTGTCCTCCAGGCCGACGCGGACCGAGCCGCCGAGGGTGAGCGCGGCGGCCACCAGGCTCCACTGGCCGCGGCCGATCCCGATCACCCCCCAATGATGGTGGTGCTCCGGCCAGGACTCGGCGAGGTTCTCGGCCATCATGGCCAGGTTGCGGGCCGTCGGCGGCACTCCGCCCACCACGCCCATGACGAAGTCCGCGTGCAACGGCGCCTCGAGCAGCCCCATGTCCACCAGCGGCGCCAGCGACCCGACGTGGCCGACGTCAAAGCACTCGTGCTCGGGCTTGATGCCCAGGCGCCGCATCGCCTCGAGCAGCTCGATGATCTCGTCGAAGGGGTTGGTGAAGACGAACTTGAACACGAAGTCGTGGCGTGAGCGCGAGTACTTGGCGTAGTTGAGCGACCCCATGTTGAGCGCCGCCACCTCGGGCCGACAGGCCTCCAGGTAGGCGACCCGCTTCTCGACGGACACGCCGACGGTCCCGGTGGAGAAGTTGATGATGGCGGCGTCGCCGACCTCGCCGCGGACCGCGTCCTGGATGGCGGCGAAGTCCTCGACCTCGTAGCTCGGCGTCCCGTCGGGGGTGCGGGCGTGGATGTGGATGTGGACGCCGCCCTCGTCGACGATCCGCCGCGCCTCGGCGGCGTATTCGGCCGGCGTGTAGGGGATCGCGGGGCACTGGTCACGGTTGGCGATCGCGCCCGAGATGGCGCAGGTGATGATCGCCGGGCTCGACTGATCGCCGCCGCTCATACCGGCACCACCCCCGACCTCTTCCACGGTCGCTCCACCCGCTTGCCCGCGGCCATCTCCAGGGCGCGGCAGATGGTGGCGCGCGTCTCGCGCGGGTCGATGACGTCGTCGATCATGTCGTTGCCGGCGGCCACGTAGACGTCGATGATCTCGCGGTAGGCGGCGATCAGCTCCTGGCGCTTGGCCGCCGGGTCCTCGGCCTCCTGGACCTGTTTGCGGAAGACGATCTCCACCGCGCCCTCGGCGCCCATCACGCTGATCTCGGCACTCGGCCAGGCGACGATGAGGTCGGGCTCATAGGCGCGGCCGCACATCACGTAGTAGCCGGCGCCATAGGCCTTGCGCAGCACCACGGTGATCTTGGGGACCGTCGCGTTGGCGGTGGCGTAGAGCATCTTGGCGCCGTGGCGGATGATCCCCGCCTCCTCGACCTTGGTGCCGACCATGAACCCCGGAACGTCCATCAGGTAGACGAGGGGGATCCCGTACGCGTTGCACAGGTTGATGAACCGCGCCGCCTTGTCGGCGGAGTCGTTGTCGAGGATGCCGCCCAGCTGCTTGGGCTGGTTGGCCACGATCCCCGCCGGGCGGCCGCCGAAGCGGGCCAGGCAGGTGATGATCGTCTTGGCGAACTGGGGCTTGAGGTCGAAGTAGTCGCCGTCGTCGACGATGCGGCGGATGACCTCGTACATGTCATACGGCTTGCGGTTGGACTCGGGCAGCACGTCCAGCAGCTCCTCGTCGGCCCGATCGATCGGGTCGCGGGTGGCGACGATCGGCGGCTCCTGTTCGCAGTTCTGCGGAAAGAAGCCCAGGTAGCGCTTGATCTGCTCGATGCAATCGGGGTCGTCGGCCACCTCGAGGTCGCCCACCCCGGATTTGCGGCAGTGCACGCGCGAGCCGCCGAGCTCCTCCTGGGTGACGTCCTCGCCCACCGCCGCGCGCACCAGGTGCGGGCCGGCCAGGGCCATCGAGCCGCGGCCCTTGACCATGGGGACGAAGTCGGCCAGGCCGGGGATGTAGGCGGTGCCGGCCGCGCACGGCCCCATCAGCGCCGCCACCTGCGGGATCACGCCCGAGTTGATGACCTCCTCGCGGAAGAGGTGCCCGGACCCCGCGAACAGGGAGCCGACGGCCTCCTGGATCCGGGCGCCGGCTGAGTCGAGCAGCCACACCAGCGGGATCCGCTTGCTCAGGGCCAGCTCGCGCAGCCGCGTCACCTTCAGCTCGCCGGTCATGCCCATCGACCCCGCCATCACCGTGAAGTCGTAGGCCACCACCGCGGTGAGGCGGCCGTTGACCTTGCCGTAGCCGGTGACGACCCCGTCGGCGGGCGCCTCGCGGCCGTCCATGGCGCGCTGGGAGAAGTGCGGGCGGCCGTGGATGCCCAGCTCCACGAAGGTCCCCTCGTCGATGAGCAGCGCCAGCCGCTCGCGCGCGGTCAGCTTGTCGGCCGCGTGCTGGGCGGCGATCTTGGCCTCCCCCCCGCCGAGCATGATCTGCTCACGGCGCGCGCGCAGGTCCTCGGCGAGCGGGCGAAGGAGGCTGGTGGTGGGGACGTCGGTGGCCACGGGGGACGCGCGCCGGGTTTTTCAGCCCAGGCGGAAAGTGAGACGTACTACTTATCACTTTGTCAGGCGCGCCGCGGGGTCGTCAAGGGCGCGGCCGCTGTCTCCCTGGCGTGCCCGCCGGTGTGAACGGGTAGAACCTGCACCGTGCACCGGAGGCGAGGCAGCGGGGGTGGGGCTCTCACGATGCTCTGCCGCGTGCTCGTGGCCGCCCTGGCCACCGTGGCCGTGATGGCCCTCAGCGGCCCGGCCGCTCAGGCGGCGG